>CAZLKK010000036.1:0-18560 GCA_964559995.1 uncultured Chloroflexaceae bacterium | reverse complement strand
TCCGGAATCCCTGTGACCTACCCCTAAGAGTCCCCCCTGCCCCCGCTCCCATTCCAGGGCGAGGGGGAGCTATAGGGTTCCTACTACCTAGCATAGAAAAGTAAAGAATTGGGGGACACCGTTTTGTTGAAAAGAGGAGATTTGGAAGAGATGATAAAATCTTGGTAAAAATTGAAAAGAAAACCCGCAAAATGTCGTTTATAGAGGTAGACGAATAGAAGGAAAAAACGGTATAATAGACCGTGTAGATAACTTATTGGTGCATTGTGGGGTTTGCCTGTAGTTATAACTACAGGCAAACCCCACAAGACATTTTAGAGCTAGACAACCCAATAGTCCTAGTCCATACTAATCCTTTCGTTAAAAGATATATACCACATGGGGTATATCAGAGTAATCCATAGAGATGATGTCATACTCTGCTTGATCATCTATACTTTTTATAGACAAAGCGCAATGGGGAAGTTCTCCACGGAACCCAGGAAAGCTCCGTAGGGAACTTCAAAGAAAATAAAGACGCAAAAATCAGGAACAAACAGAACAGGAGCATGACCATGAAGAGCGCCCAAAATATTACTTGGATACTCATACTTATAGGGTTACTGACCACAGGGTTTATCCCCATGCAAGCCCACGCAGTCACTGAAAAATCAACCACTCCCCCCTATGCCAACATCTCTGCTCAAGACGAAAGTCAAGGACCGGTCCGGGTTATTGTTGGTCTCCACTTAGGCGACACCAGCGACCCATCCTACGGCGATGGTCTTATTGATGAACAAGCCCGTATTGCCGCAGTGCAACAAAAGGTTCTCGACAAACTCACTACGGGAACACAACTGGCATCCACATCACTGGTAGTCCACCATCAGTACACGACCCTGCCAGCCCTCGCCTTGACCGTAGACAACACCATGCTAGAGATGCTGGCGAACACGCCAGAAGTGGCGTACATTAGCGAAGATACCCTCTCAGCCCCAATGCTTGACCAGAGTGCCGTTGCTATTGGTGCGGATGAGGCATGGCAAGGGGGCTACACGGGTGAAGGCTGGACTGTCGCAGTCCTCGACTCTGGGGTAGATTCCAATCACCGCTTTTTGCAAAACACTGTCGTTGCAGAAGCCTGTTTTTCTACCCATATGGAAGGCTATGCAATCAGCCTGTGTCCAAGCGGTGAAGAGACGGAAATCGGTACGGGAAGCGCAGAAAGCTGCGACCCGTCGATTGCCGCCTGTATGCACGGCACCCACGTTGCCGGTATTGTCGCAGGCGAAAATGATACGATGGCTGGTATTGCCAAAGATGCCAGTATCATTGCTGTGCAAATCTTCTCCCGATTTGACAATGCCGAATACTGCGGGGGGGCATCTCCTTGTATCCTCAGCTTTGCCTCAGACCAGATAGCTGCTCTGGAGCATGTCTACAAGCTGCGAAAAACCTATGACATTGCGGCAATTAACCTCAGCTTGGGACGGGGGCAGTATAGCAGTGCCGCAACGTGTGATAAGGAAAACCCTGCCTACACCGAAGCGGTGCAACAACTTGTGGATGCTAATATTGCGGTTGTGGCTTCCTCTGGAAACGCTGGTTATACCAATGGTATTAGCTACCCTGCCTGTATGAGCGATGTAGTGAGCGTGGGGGCTACGGGTGGGCAAAATCAGGTGGCTTCTTTCTCCAATAGCTCCACGCTGCTTGACCTGCTGGCACCGGGGGTTGCTATCCAGTCATCTATTCCTGGCAATACGTATGCATCATTGCAAGGAACATCAATGGCAGCACCCCATGTTGCTGGCGCATGGGCAGTCGTTCGCTCGCAGGTGCCTGATGCCAGTATCGCACGGGTCTTGTCAGCCATGAAGCAAACGGGCATTTCTATTACTGATAGCAGAAATGGCATCAAAACATCCTTTGTGCAACTCAACAAAACCTTGCGGTCATTTGATGGCATTGAATTGGAAATGATAATGGATGTCACACCCAAGCAGGTACACCCCGGCGACTTGATAACCTATACCTTGACTGTGACCAATACTGGCGTTGAACGGGTATCGCAAGTGGTTTTGACAAGCACTATCCCACTTAATACAGAACTGTTCTCTATAAGCAATGATGGACGGCTACAAGATGGGGCTATCCGATGGGACAGCATTACCATAGGGGCGGGGCAAAGCATCAAGCGCACGTATCAGACGAAGGTCAATCCTGTGTATCCTGTTTCAGCATCGGTTTTCTATGATGATATGGAGCAGGGCGCAGATAATTGGGATGTCTCTCACGATAATGCCTATACTGCTAATGACTGGACACAGCACACGGGGCTACCGCACAGTGGGACAACCGCTTGGTATGCCAAGAATGTTGGTGAGACGAGCAGACAATTTCTCGTGATGGAGCTTGACGACAGATTGCCTGCCTATGCAGAGCTACATTTCTGGCATTGGTTTAGCACTGAACACTTCTTTGACGGCGGGATTGTGGAAATCTCCACGGATAATGGCAAAACGTGGCAAGACCTCGGCGACAAGATGACACAAAATGGCTATAATAGCAAAATCGATGATTACTACGGAAACCCCCTGGGCAATGTGGCAGCCTTCACGGGCAAGAGTGACGATTATCAGGAAACGATTGTAGAATTGCATAGCTACGCTGGCAAAACTATCCATATTCGCTTTCAACTTGCAACAGATAGTTCAGGTAAGGCAAATGGTTGGTACATTGACGATGTGAGCATTGCTACCACATCACCAATGCAGAGCAATGCTCGGGTGCAGGCAAAAACGTTTGTAGAATTTGCCGCTGCTCATTTGCAGGTTGAGCCAATAGCGGTTGAGCCTCCCCCGCCTGCTTCCGATGATCCTCGTCAGGTGTTTGTAGATGATGGGCGAGGAGGAATTATTCAGGTAACAGATGAGCGTGGGTTAGAGACAACAATCGAGATACCAGATCATGCTGTTGATGCCCTGACGAAGATTGTCTATACCGAGATTGGCGAAGAGCCATCCCATACGCTGAGTGCCGACTTCATCTTTGCCGGGCGAGCCTTTATGGTACAGGCATACCGTGGTGACGAACACTTGGAAGACTTTACCTTTCAGCAGCCTGTGACGATCACGATGGAGTATGATGCTTCAGGGATGACGGAAGGCGAGGAGCAAGCCTTGAGGATATACACCCGTTATCATGGAGTATGGCAGGATGTGGCAGAGAAAGATTATCAAGCAGATACGGTTGAGCATACGGTGCAGGTCCAGGCACACAGAACTGGCGAGTTTATGCTGATGTATGTTGAGGAAAAGCAGCAGGTAGAGCAGCAGTTCATTATGTTGTTTCCCCTCATTATGAAATAGCTGCAGGTGATGAACAAGGGTTTGGTTGGGGGTTTGGTTGGGGGCTTGGTTGGGTTGTCAGGGGCGCGGCAATTGCCGCGCCCCTTTGCTGTTCCCCCCAACCGCTCGCTTAAAAGGCAACGGTGGGAGGCAACGTGTTTCAAGCAACGTTACTTCGTTTCACGGTAGAGTACATGGCGGCGCAGGAGGGGGTCATAGCGGCGCAGTTCGAGGCGGGAAGGGTCATTTTTGCGACTCTTCTGGGTAGTATACTGGTGTCCGCTCTCGGTACTCTTTAGTTTAATAACAATGCGATTTCCCTTTTTACTTGCCATACGGTCTCCTCGTTTCTGTATATGGTGGATTGGTATTTTCTCTTCAGCAAAATATTGTAGCACTGGTTGGGGCTTGTGACAAGTGGGATTTGCTTGAACTTAGCCCCCATCGTCTGCTGCTTTAGGCAGTCCCTATTCCCCTGTTCCTAAAACAATGCCCTTTTGGATGCCCTCTTCTATCCAACTGGTCACGATTTCCATTGTTGCCTCCTGTTCTGCATTATAAACAGACGATCATGGTCAATCACGATGGCTGCTCCTTCCCTGATGATGTGGCAGGTGTATCGGGGGTAGGTTGCGGAGCATCGGATGCTGGTGCCGCATGGGTGTCTAGCCATGTATCCAGGTCTGTTCGCGTGGTGAAGTCAATCTGGGCTTTGGCGAGAGCTTCTATCTGTGCGCTCGTCAGGGTACGGATACGGCTCTCGTGTTGCTTGGTGAGGGGACCAAACCGCCACCCAAGGATTTGCAATACGAGAAAAGACTCCCCAAGCAATATCCCTTCTTGTCTCCCTTCTTGTCTCCCCTGTTCCATTCCTAAAACAATGCCCTTTTGGATGCCCTCTTCCATCCAACTGGTCACGATTTCCATTGTTGCCTCCTGTTCTTGTGGGGCTAATGTTGCGATGCCCTCCTGAAATTGTGTGTGTTCCTCCTCCGTCTCCAACCGCAAATAGGTATCTATGAACCCAGAGATCATCTGCACCCGCGCCGGGTCTAGCCCTAACGCCGCTAATGAACGTAAACATGCGACTTTGACCTGCGCCCGCTCTTCGGGTGACTTTCGCATTTTCGCCATAAACGCGCTGGCTATTGGGTTGCGTACCTCGGCGTAGTCTTGCCAATCAAGCTCCTGTAAGTGAATGACGTGATAGGTGAATTGCATAATGGTCGTGTTGGCAACGGCTACCTCAAAATGGTTGGGTTCCGGGGTATGAGGTTTGTCGTAGGAAAAGATAGCTATTGGATAGATAGGTACTTGGTACTTTTCATATAACCGGGAAAAGTAGCAAAAGAATCGTTGCCCAAATGTTACTTGCCGTTGCGCCTGATGCTCCACATGGATGAGAAAGTAGGCGGGTTGATGCTTATAGGTGACGCGCACGAGAAAGTCAACAAGGTGCTTGTCGCCACTAGTCACGTCGGTGAAGAGTTCCTTGTCGAGAAACTCGATAGAATCGGGGTCTATAGCTTCTGCAATATGGGGCAAGAAGAGATGCAGAAACTCCAGAAAAAACGTCTGTAAGACCTCTTTAAACAGACGGTCATGGTCAATCACGATGGCTGCTCCTCCCAAAATGTCTCGCTTAGGTAACGGGATGCACTGTCACACAGGATGGTGACTATCACGCCCTCGCGCATATCACGCGCTACATGCAGGGCTGCCGCAACATTTGCTGCCGCCGATATGCCTACCATCAATCCTTCACGCTGCGCTAATTGCCGGGCCATTGCATAGGCTTGTTCACTGCTAATCTCTATGACAGCATCGGGTAAGGTCGCATTGTATATACCGGGTACAAGCACCGTACTGGACATGTGCTTCACCCCCTCGAGTCCATGATACGGACTATCAGGCTGTACCGCAATAAGTTGGACGGACGAATGTTTCTCGCGCAGGTAATGCGATGTTCCCATGAACGTACCACTTGTGCCAAGTGCTGCGACAAAATGGGTGACACGCTCCCCCGTTTGCTGCCAGATTTCCTTACCCGTTGTTTCATAGTGCGACTGGGGATTGGCAAGGTTGTTGTACTGGTCAGGGTAGAAGTACCGCTCTGGGTGCTGCTCTATCATCTCCCGCACGGTAAGAATGGCGCGATCCATCCCCTCGCTTGCATCGGTGAGGATAAGCTCTGCCCCCAACGCTCGCAAAATGCGCTTGCGCTCAACACTGGCATTAGCGGGCATGACCAGCGTCACCCCATAGCCGAGGGCAGCACCAATGGTCGCATAGGCTATGCCCGTATTGCCGCTGGTCGCATCGGCTATGCGAACGCCAGGACGCAACAATCCTCGCCGCTCACCATCACGGATCATCCAAAGGGCAGGACGGTCTTTCACTGAGCCGCCAGGATTGTACCATTCTGCTTTGGCATATAGGACTACCCCCGGCGGTAGTGATGGCTCTACACGGGTTAGGCGCAGAAGCGGCGTATTTCCTACCAAGTCCAAGATGCTTTGCGAGCCAGTATGAGAAGTTTGGGGCATTATCATTATGTGTTCCCGACTAGGTGAGCGTTATAGCTCAATCATGATATGTCCATTTTCGATGGTGACAGGATAGGTTTGTACGGGCTTGTGGGCTGGCATAGTCCTGGGGTGTCCACTAGCCAAGTCAAAGAGTGCGCCATGTCGGGGACACTCTACACACCCCTCATCGCTATCTACCTCACCTGCCCCTAGTGAAGCATCGGCATGCGAGCAGGTATCATCTAGCGCATACCACCCATCACCAATACGAAAGACTGCTATCTTGTGTCCCTCTACCAAAAACGTTTTGCCCGTCCCGTCTGCTACCTCTTGCGCTGCTGCTACCCGTATCTTTGTCATTACCTAACTACTCCTTCCATAACGTAATAAAAAACCACAGTGAATCTTTGTTGGGTCTCTCTTGGTTCATTGGCAATTGCTTTGGCAAATGCTTTGGCAATTGCTTGCCTATGATTGGGGAATCACCATACCCCTTCTCCATATGGATGGGGGAGAAGGGGTAGAAAAGGGCGAGTGCCCTTTGTTAGCCTACCGACCCCTCCATCTCCATCTGTATTAACCGGTTGAGTTCTATCGCGTACTCCATCGGGAGTTCACGAGTGAATGGCTCCATAAAGCCTAGCACGATCATCGAGAGGGCTTCGCTCTCTGGCAACCCACGGCTCATCAGGTAGAACAACTGCTCCTCGCCAATGCGCCCCACCGTTGCCTCGTGTGCCAATGTGGTTTGATCTTCTTGCACCTCAATATAGGGTATCGTATCGCTGGCAGAAATCTCATCCAAAATGAGCGCATCACAATTGACATTGACCTTTGAATTGTATGCCCCTGGTTCAACCTTTGCCAAGCCACGATAGGTCGTTTTGCCACCCGCTTTGCTCACCGATTTGTTGGTGATGCGGCTGGTCGTATCAGGGGCAACGTGGACCATCTTTGCGCCGGCATCCTGGTGCTGCCCCTTGCCAGCATAGGCTATGCTCAACACCTCACCGCGTGCGCCACGTCCCATCAGATAGACTGACGGGTATTTCATCGTGAGACGGCTGCCAATATTGCCGTCTACCCATTCCATCAGGGCTTCTTCATACGCCATCGCCCGTTTGGTCACAAGGTTGTAGATGTTGTTTGCCCAGTTCTGAATAGTCGTATAGCGGAATTTGCCGCCTTTCTTCACGATGATTTCTACCACCGCCGAATGAAGCGAGTTGGTGGTGTAGACCGGTGCCGTACACCCCTCAATGTAGTGTGCCTCTGCCCCTTCGTCTATGATGATCAACGTGCGCTCAAACTGCCCCATACGCTCGGCGTTGATGCGAAAATAGGCTTGCAACGGTATTTCCACATGCACCCCCGGCGGCACGTAGATGAATGACCCGCCAGACCATACTGCGGTATTGAGTGCGGCATACTTGTTGTCGCCTGAAGGAACAACCGTCCCAAAGTATTCTTTGAAAATATCCGGGTGTTCTTTCAAGCCGGAGTCGGTGTCCAAAAAGATGACCCCTAGCTTAGACCACTCTTCCCGCAGCGAGTGGTAGACGACTTCCGACTCATACTGCGCCCCCACCCCCGCTAGGAATTTGCGTTCTGCTTCGGGGATGCCGAGCCGTTCAAAGGTATCTTTGATTTCCTGGGGTACTGCATCCCAATCATTCTGGGGGCGTTCATCTGCTCGCACAAAATAGTGTATCTGGTCATAGTCTAACCCGGCGAGGTCTTCATTTGCCCAGGTGCCTTGTAGAGGAACGGGGCGTTGTCGAAATATTTTGAGAGCTTTCAGGCGACGCTTGAGCATCCATTCTGGCTCGTCTTTCATGGCAGAGATTTCGCGGACAATCTCCTCGGTAAGCCCTTGTGGGGCTTTGTAGAGATAGCGTTCTTCCTGCCGAAAGCCATATTTAGCATAGTCAAATTGCAAATTTGCGGCTTCTGTTGGTGCCATTTGGAGTATTCCTTTCAATTCCAAGATATGTTTTGGTTTTTGCCTATCCCCATGCCCTAATCATGGAACGAGAGGCGAAGGTAGGGAGTGTTCGTTAAGAGTTGGGGGAGGCGTACTCATGACCTCATACCCCCGATTCTGTTGTAAGCCGTCATCTCTCTCTCTACCGTAGTAGAGGCTGCTTGTAGCTTGTTGGGTGTTACCCAACCTCGCCCGCGCAGCGGCGATGCGAACGAACAGGGTAGTACAGACGCTTATAAGAAGCTCCCACCTGGTAGCCCGTCCCACGCACCTTGCTCCCCATCAGCCAGCGCAGTCGCCTAGCCATAGCCATTGCTGGTTATGCTGGTGCGCTCTTACCGCACCCTTTCACCCCTTACCGTTGGGAGAAACTCCCCCCGGCGGGATTGCTTTCTGTTGCCGTCTTGCGTCATAGGGGGCTTACGTCCCCTATGCCCCCACTTACTGTTTCATGGGGTAGCCTTCCACCGATAGCTTGTGCATCAGTGGGGAGGAGTCGGGAAGTTCCTCTGAAAGTATTATCTTCCAGCGACGGCGTATCATGAGTACGCTGTTTCCTTGTTTTAGTATAGCATGTGTTGGCAACCAGTGTAAGAGAGTACCAGTACCTATCAGGACTATAATCCCATTGCATATTTCGTATGATTCAGCTATACTAAGATCAGTTGCAGATGCAACAGTATTAATTTCTCATATTTCAAGGAGGCAACCAATGCTTCGGAGTTTTTTTGCTAAAGAAGAAGGTCAGGGTCTCGTAGAGTACGCCCTCATTCTCGTTCTTATTGCTATCGTAGTTATCGGTATTTTGACCCTACTCGGTGGTAAAGTCAGTGAAGTATTTAGCGAAATCAACAGTGGTCTGACCACCTAAATTTTGCAAGATTATCGGCACGAGAAAAGGGGAGTTGCATTGCAACTCCCCTTATTCGTTGTCACCGGTTTTTTCCCCCCACGTCCAGCCTCTTTCAGGGTAGGTCTGATGGGCAAAGTCCCCTATGGTATTCCCCTCTCCCCCTGCCTCTGCTCCCATTCCAGGGCGAGGGGGAGTCGCTACATTGGGCGCACCGCCGTGCGCCCCTACACCCGCATACAACCACAGGGGATAGGGATAGAAAGTCCCCTAGCCTAGCCCTTCCCCCGCAAGTGGGGGGAAGCAGCATGCCCCCTTGCTCTATGGGAACGGGGGCTAGGGGGAGCGGGTTGTCTGTCTACCAATCCTCACAATCGGCACATTCGCCTTTGAAGAAGACAATACCAAGCGGGGGAACATTGACATTGATAGACTGGGCATACCCGTGGAAGGGAATAGGCTCCGCCTCTACCCCCCCAAGATTGCCCTGTCCGCTTCCCTCGTATTCCTTCGCATCACTATTGAGCACTTCCTGCCAGAAGGTATCAAACGGCACCCCCACGCGATACTCATGGCGAGGTACGGGGGTAAAGTTGCATATCGCAATGATCGCTTCCTCTTTGCTCTTGCCACAACGCACCATGCTAAACGTGCTGCTCTCCCAATCGTGGCAGTCTATCCAGCGAAAACCCTGGGAATCAACATCGCACTCATACATAGACGGTTCATTGCGATAGAACATATTGAGGTCACGCACCCATTGTTGGAGCCCTTCGTGTGGCGCAAACTGCAACAAGTGCCAGTCCAGGCTTTCCTCGTGGTACCACTCCCGCCACTGCCCAATTTCAATCCCCATAAAGAGCAATTTCTTACCGGGTTGGACATACATATAACCCAACAGTAAGCGCAAATTGGCAAACTTTTGCCAGAGATCACCTGGCATCTTGCTCAGGAGAGACCCCTTGCCATGCACCACCTCATCATGCGAAAGTGGCAGCAGGAAATTCTCGGTGAAAGCATAGATCATCCGAAAGGTCATCTCATTGTGGTGATACTTGCGGTAAATGGGATCATGGGCAATGTAGGTGAGGGTATCGTGCATCCACCCCATATCCCACTTCATCCCAAAGCCAAGCCCCCCAACATACGTTGGGCGAGAGACCATAGACCAATCGGTAGATTCTTCGGCAATCGTCTGGACATCGGGGTAGTTCTTGAAAATATCCTCATTGAAGCGGCGCAGAAAGCTAATAGCCTCGATATTTTCCCGCCCGCCATATTCATTTGGCATCCATTCGCCTTCGTTACGCGAATAGTCAAGATACAGCATAGAGGCTACAGCATCCACCCGGAAGCCGTCTATGTGGTAGTGATCAAGCCAATAGAAGGCACTACTCATCAAAAAGCTGCGAACTTCATGCCGCCCATAGTTGAAAATAAAGCTATTCCAATCGGGGTGCCAGCCTTTTTGCGGGTAGGTGTGTTCAAACAGATGGGTTCCATCAAAGACCCCTAGCCCATGCTGATCTACGGGAAAGTGCGATGGTACCCAGTCCAGAATAACGCCAATTCCTTGCTGGTGTAGCGTATCTACCAAGAACATGAAATCTTGCGGGGTGCCATACCGACTGGTTGGGGCAAAAAAGCCGGTGAGTTGGTAGCCCCATGAGCCATAGAAGGGGTGTTCCATGATGGGCATAAACTCAATATGGGTAAAGCCCATATCTTTGACGTATGCTGCCAGTTTGGGGGCTAATTCCCGGTAGGTCATAAACCGTGCGCCCTCTTCGGGTACGCGCATCCAAGAGCCAAGATGGACTTCATAGACCGACATGGGTTGATCCAAGCTCTGCTTCTCTTTGCGCGTTTTCATCCACTCATCATCATTCCACGTATACTCCAAATCCCAAACCACCGATGCGGTCTTTGGGGGAACTTCATGATAGACCCCAAAGGGATCAGCTTTTTCTACCCGGTAGTCGTTGTAGCGCGACACAATATAGTACTTGTAGAGGTTGCCCTTTTGCACCCCTGGGATGAAGTTTTCCCAGATACCAGAGCTGCCCTTACAGTAGAGCGGGTGGCTCTCACGGTTCCAGTCGTTGAAGTCTCCCATCACGTAGACTTCGGTGGCATTGGGTGCCCAGACAGCAAAGTATGTCCCGTGCATCCCATCGTGGATCATCGTTCTAGCCCCAAGCTGCCGATACAATCGGTAATGGCTTCCCTCATTGAAGTAATACTGGTCATCTGAACTAATCAATGAGACATCAGTATGCTGTTTCTGATGATCCATTGGGTTAGGGACAATAGCAGGTTTGGCTGGTTTGGCAGGTTCTGCAGGTTTGGCAGTTTTGGCAATTTCTGCCTTTTGCGCGGTCTTTGCCAACTCCGCTGGCTTGGATGATTCGGTGGGCTTGGCAGATTCAGCTGTTGTGCTTGCCTCTGTCGCCGCTGGCTTGGCAGATTCAGCCGTTGTGCTTGCCTCTGTCGCCGCTGGCTTGGCAGCAGCGGGCTTGGCAGCAGCGGGCTTGGCAGCAGCCTTCTCCGCAGCCGTATTTGCTGCCGCAGGCTTCGCAGCGGCAGATTCCGCTGGTTGCTTACCAGATGTTTCTGCCGCAGGCTTTTGTGGGGATAGTTCCCTTCCCTGCTCCGTATCTTGTGCTGGTGCCGTATTTTTGTCAGTTGTCTTTGATTTTTCCATATCCTTCTCTCTGCTCCTTGTTTTCTACCAAAATTACATGTAGTAGTCAAAATCCTGCTCGGTGCGTATATGCCGGCGCACACAGAAGATATGAGCAGGCACATGCAGCGGGTTTAGCTGCACAAAATTGCGTTTACCGCTCCAGAGGTAGCGGGAATCATCGAGCAAATCATGCACCTGATAGGGTTTTTCGGTCTCCAGCCCTATCTCATCCACTTGGAGACTGACCCAAGCAGAGTGGGTGTGATAGGGATCAAGATTGACCGCAACAATGATGATGTTCTGTTGATCATCCGTGTGCTTGCTATAGCAAATGACTTGCTCATTGTCTGTTGGGTGAAAAACGAGGTTCCAATCCCTCTGGAGAGCGGGATGTTCTCGTCGTATGCGGTTTACCTGGGCTATCAAAAAGCGTAAACTATGCGGCGCGTTGAGATTCCACGTTTTTCGCTGGTATTTTTCTGAGTCGAGGTATTCTTCGCTGCCTGGATCGCGTGGCACATTATCGCAGAGCTCAAAGGCAGGTCCATAGATACCATAGCTTGACGTAAGGGTTGCTGCCAAGATAAGCCGTATCATAAAGGCAGGTCTCCCACCGGTTTGCAGGTATTCATTCAAAATATCCGGCGTGTTGGGCCAAAAGTTTGGACGGAAAAACTCCCGGACTTCTGATTGCGTGATGGTGGTGAGATATTCGGTCAGCTCTGGTTTGGTATTGCGCCAAGCAAAATAGGTATAGGACTGGGTGAAGCCAAGTTTTGCGAGGTTGTACATAATTTTGGGACGGGTGAAGGCTTCAGCGAGAAAAATAATTTCTGGGTGTTCCTGTTTGATTTCACCAATAGCCCACTCCCAAAAGCCAAACGCTTTTGTGTGCGGGTTGTCTACCCGAAAGACCGTCACGCCCTGCTCAATCCAAAAGGTAAAAATACTCTTCAACTCTTGCCAGAGAGCTTCCCAGTGGGGGGTTTCAAAGAAAAACGGATAGATGTCTTGGTACTTTTTCGGGGGATTCTCCGCATACTGGATAGTCCCATCTGGACGCATCAAAAACCATTCCGGGTGGTCGGTAACATAGGGGTGGTCAGGGGAACACTGAAACGCAATATCTAGCGCAATATCTATACCATACGCTTCTTTTGCCACCTGTACAAGATGGCGGAAATCTTCAAGTGTGCCAAGCAGTGGGTGAATACTCTTGTGTCCGCCTTCAGCAGAGCCAATAGCCCAGGGGCTACCGAGATCGTCCTTGCCGGCTTCTAGGGCATTGTTCTTGCCCTTACGAAACGTCTCGCCTATCGGGTGAATGGGGGGAAAATAGATGATGTCAAACCCCATATCTGCTATGTAGGGCAGGCGAGCTTCACAGTCTTTGAAGGTTCCGTGGGCATCTTCTTCAAACGACCAAGAACGGGGGAAGAGTTCATACCACGCGCTAAAGCGGGCGCGTTCCCGCTCAACCAACACCCGCAATGTTTTGTCATAAGTCGCGGCGGTGGTGCGGTCTGGTGAACGGCGCATGTAGCGGTCTAGTTGGTCATCAAGCGCAACCTGGATTTTGTGTTGGGTGCTGCCAGATTTGCGGAGTACTCCCGCCCATGAACGGAGCCATTCTGCATCACTTTCATCAACGGTGCGTTTGCTGGCTGCTTCTATGAGGTTTGCCCCTACAAGCAGCTCTATCGTGACATCCTGCCCCACAGCAACGCGCTTTTGCAGATCGCGCCGCCACGTTTTGAAGTGGTCTACCCATCCCGTGACGGTATATTCATACTCGCCCATTTGGGATACGGAAAATTGAGCACGCCAGCGGTCTACGGCTTGCTCTCCATCAGCGTATGTTCCGAGCATAGGCTCCATCATGACCTCTTGCCATGTGGTAGCCCCTACCTGACGATAGAGCAAAGCACAGGAAAGCATATCATGTCCATCGGTAAACACATCGGCTTCAACGGTGATGGTTTCCCCGACAGTCCGTTTAATCTTGTATCGTCCGCCTTCAATTTGAGGAGTTACGCCCTCTATAACTACTCGTTTCCTGCCTTCTTGAAGCAGAATCGTCATGGTGTCCCCTTGTCTTGTTTAGCTTGTGCTTCTCACCAAAGTTGGTTTTGCCGATTATGGTAGTACAAAACACAATTGATTGTACTAGACAGAGGGTATACCGTCAAATGGGTAGTCATAGCGATCATGGCAACGTCCAGGTTCCCCCCCCATCCCTAACCCTTCTACAACAAGCGGGAGAAGGGAGACCGAACGGCTCCCCTTTGCCCTCTGGTCGAGGGGGAACCCCCCCCGCCGCAGTTCCCCTTCTCCCCTCAGTGGGGGAAGAGGTTAGGGGATGGGGGGTTGACGGAGTGGGAATAGGGGTGAGACTTTGACCTTGCCCTAGCGAAACAGGCGTATTAATAGGCAAACAAGGCTTGCCACCAACGTTTCCAATTGGGTGCAGGGGGGGGAGTAGGGAGCGTTGGTTGTGGGCTAGGGGAAATCTGCTCAGGGATAGGAGAAGGGGCTATAAATCGGGGGAACACAACAGTATCATCTTGCCGTGCATACCCTAGCTGTTCGCGGGCTACCCGCTCAACATAGACATCAGACTCCACATGCTCAACGGCAGACTGCAACCGGTCTGTCTCTGCATGGAGCGCAGCTACTTCGGTAGCCAGTTCGGTGCGTTGCGTTTCAAGTTGGCTACTACGGATGATCTGATGGATGAAACTCACCAGCAGCGAGGCAGTCAGGATGACCAATACCCCTAGGATAACTTGTAGACCATTGCGCTTAATAGGGGATTGCCAAGTTGCCATATGATGTCACCACTACAAGACTCCACTACAAGACCCCTCGGATAGGGTAATCTCTACTGAAGTCGAATCGGTTGGTTATGCACAGCGGCTAAAAATGCTCTTCTGTTGTTGCTTTGGGGGCTTCCAAGAGCAGCGGTTCATCCACATTGGTTCGCATCTCGCTTTGTCCGCGAAACAATCCTCCCGGCTCAATATGCAGGGCAGCAGCAGCAATATCCCCCCACAACTTGCCCGTGGGAGAGATTTCCAGGTTTTCTGCCGCCATCACCTCACCCTTAACGGCACCAGATACATGTACATTCTGGGCTTTTATCGTTGCGATAACCCGCCCGGTCTCACCAACAATGAGGTTGCCAAGAATTTCAACATCACCCTCTACAGAGCCATCAATACGCACATTGCCATCGGATGTGAGCGTTCCAACAAAGCGGGTGTTAGCCCCAATAGTGGTCTCTGGTTTGCTCGTTACCATCGGCGTTGTTATCGAAGTCTTCTTGTTTGAACCGAACATAGTTTTCCTCCTCCAGAGTCCGTAACTCGTTGCTCTGGGTTGCCTGCAACATTGGCTTTCTGGTATTTTCAAACTTGGAAAGATACCCAGGCAGTGGTTGCCATTATATACGAGTCACACCGTTTAGGCAAATAGTGGTGGGGGGTTGGCATTACAGGCTGTTGCTAAAAAAACGAACATCTGCTATAATCATACACACGAAGTCGTGTATTTTGCGGTTTGTAACCAATTTGTCATAAAGGCAGGGCTGTGGCAAAGGCATAATTTGCCCCCCTGCCCCCGCTCCCATTTCAGGGCGAGGGGGGAACACCTGCCCAGTTCCCTTTCTCCCCCAGGGGACGCGGGTTAGGGGATGGGGGGCAGAGCCGTTGCATACAACGTCTTTACAACCAGACCTACCCTTGTAAGCGTCCCGCATCCCACCAGGGGGAGAAGGGCGAGCCGGTGGGCAAAAAAGGCAGCAAAGGAACAACACGCTCATGGTTCATCTAGGCTTTCCCGTTCGCATTGTTGGCAAACCATCGCTCCGTACCCACAACCAACAACGCAACCCCAACCATCACCTCAGTTTGAGCCTGCTTGCCCTACGCGACATCCTCAATTACCTGCGCCGTATAGATGTCCACTTATACCGTCTATCTCCTGAACTTATCCCCCCTGCTGAAACGCCAGAAGCCATTACCGCCATTTCACAGCAAATCGACGAATGTGCCGACTTGCTCCACCTGCTCGCCGAGCACATACGCCAACAGCAGGTGCGGTTGACGATGCACCTTGCCCACTTTATCACCCTGACCAACGAAGATACCTCGCTTACCGAACGCAGCATTGCCCATATCTGCTTGCAAGCCATGCTGCTTGACGCGCTCCAGGTGCCTGCCGATGGGGTAGTAGTTATCCACGCGGGCAGGGCTGATCTTGCTGCTCTCAAGCGTTTTGCCAACCGTTACCTTGCCCTGCCCGACTATGCCCGTCGCCGTCTCGTAGTTGAGCATGATACGACTAGTGCCAGCTTAGATAGGCTGCTCGTGTTGCATCAATGGTGTGGTATCCCCCTGGTCTTTGACTACCTCCACCACCAGCTCTACAATCCACAGCACATCCCAACAGATATAGCCCTCGGTTTAGCGTTGGCAAGCTGGCACTCTGGGATGCGCCCCAAAGTTCACCTGAGTACTCCCCGTACAGAAGCCCATCTCCTGCCCCCACGCAAAGGCGAAACGGCGCATGTTTTGCCACCTCGCCCAGGGCAGCATGCGGATTTTGTCTCGATTGCTGACCTGTGCCATATCCTGACATCGGCTCAAGGTCTCCCTCCTTTTGACCTGATGATCGAGGCAAAGGCTGGCGACCTAGCCGTACTACGGTTGCGTTCCCAAATAGCACAGCATGCGCCGGCATTGGCAGCCATGCTTGCCTGATGGCTCCCTTGCTGAAGGATGCATCATAATTGTAGAGAGGTGCATGCACCGTCTCACCGGGCGGGGGGGGGATTGCTCCCACAACGGCTCCCCCTCCCCCGTTATGGGAGCGGAGGCAGGGAGGAGAGGGAAAAATTTGCCCACTGACCTACCCTTGAAAGGGCAGAGGGGAGAGGGTTTAGATGAGGAAAGAACGGGCAAGCGAGGGCCATTCGGGGTTGGCACGAAGGGTTTTGCCAAGCATCACGAGGTCTACACTCCCCTCGCGGATAATACTATCTGCCAAATGCGGCTCACCAAGTTGCCCCGACCCAATGATAGGCACATCGGGTAGAGTTCGTTTGATGTTGGTTGCCAATGGGATACACCAACCAGGAAAAGTCGCAATTTGGGTTTGGTTGTTGCGGGTATCTGCCGTCACATCGAGGATGTGAGCCCCTGCCCCCACGGCGCGGCGGGCAATGACCCGTGCATCATGCAGCGTGATACCGCCAACATCAAACTCTTCTGCAACAAGACGAAAGCCAAGCAGAAAATGGCGACCTATCCACTGCCGCACGCTCTCCAGAATATCCTCCACCATACGTAAGCGTCCATCTAGCGAACGACCATAGGAATCATATCGGTGGTTAAGGAGCGGAGAGGTCAGGATATGGAGCAACCCCCCATCTGCTGCCGAAAGCATGATGCCATCAAAATTTGCGGCATACGCCCGCCATGCCGCCAAGATAAACTGTTCGGTTACGCGGCGGAGTTCTCTTTCAGTGCTCACTTCGGCAATAGTGGCAGGGGCATCTAGCATCACTACTACTTGACTACCATACTCGTGAATGATGGTAGTCAATTGGCGTAGATAGGGAATAAAGACATCATCGTAGATACCAATATGAGCGCGGGTATACCCGGTATGATTGGCAACAACTCGCATAGGCTCAGTGATGATAAGCCCAGTACCACCCCTAGCACGTTGTATGTAGTAATCAATCAGTGGGTCGCCAATAAATCCGTCAATCTTGGCATAACCACTGGGAAGGGGAGCCATAACAATACGATTTGCCAGTCTTGTATGGGCAATCGTGATAGGACTAAAAAGATGTGCCATAGTTGCGAGCCTTAAACCAGGTCGCTAGGGTTTCTGCTTACGCTATGGACCAGTTCTGTAGGAGAGCAAAACCACATTGGACACTGGAAATGTATTATAGATCAGGGTAAGGTGCTCTGCAAGTTTTATGCCAGCAGTACCATGTCGCATGGCAAAGTCCGGTAGCCCCCCATCTCCTGCCCTGCGTCCCGTTAGGCTAATCCACAACCACAGCTTGCTGCCCATCCTTATGCCTATCAACCACGAACAGCCTACTCGCGCCATCTGCCCCCAATGGCGATTGCCATTCCTGCTGAAACCCCCACCCATGCCAGTGCCAGATAGACACAAACTCGCCTGCATCACCCGGTAGGGTACCGCCTTCTAGCACAACCAACTCGCTAAAACCATCGTTATCTAGGTCAGCTACCGCTAAATCCTGGATAGCAACGGGGGTAGCAGAGCCGCCCCAAATGATACGGTAGTAGCCGCCACGCCAGCCCATCAAAAAGGGGTGTGAGCGCAAGGTGCCAGCCTCATCTGGCTTCCAAAGCAGCAACAGTAACTCTACCCGCCCATCATTGTTGGGGTCGCCCATATCCATACGGGTAATAGTCCATATAGTGTCTTCGTTTTGCCACACAATTGGCGCATCGTCCGATAAGCCAGCATACACCCGGACTACCCCGGTGGGTGAGCGGGTTGCCTTGAGCATCTGCTCATCCCCGCGCAGATCTACCACAAATTGCTCTGGACGTGGTGGTAGCACAATGTCGCTCGTGATAGTCAATGGGTGAGCTTGTGTCCCATCCCAAGACCACGCCATAGGGAGGGGAGATGCTGCTTTGCCCACCGTAGGGGCGAGGGTTGGGGTAGGGACACACGGGGGTGTGCTCCTATCCCAGCACACCATCCACGGGGGACGAGGGAGCGGGTAAGAGTTGCCCGGTAGACCTATCCCTGAAAGTGGGGCAAGGGGAACAGGTGACAGCCCCCCCCTTTCATTGGGTGATGTGCGCGAAGTATATGAGGGTGTCCCGTAAGGGGCAAGGGGAGTTTGGGGGAGTGGGGCAGCAGTCCATGGCTGCCCCGTCATTCCTCCAAGCAGCATAACGATTAGCAATATCCCTAACCCTGACCAAAAACCCATTCTTTGCATCATCTCTGCCTTTCTCATACCAATTTGAGATCGCTAGGGCAAGAAACCAGGGCAATAGCAACCTTCGGGTAGCATCCATCCCCTGCCTCTGTCCTTTGTCTGTCTTTCCGTCCCCCCTCTCCTATCCCTAGCCCTGCGTCCCACTACGCGGGAGAAACCGATCCGTAGGGGCGCACGGCGGTG
>CAZLKK010000035.1:3948-18728 GCA_964559995.1 uncultured Chloroflexaceae bacterium | reverse complement strand
GAGAAGGGGGTATTCGGCTCCCCCTCGCCCTGGAATGGGAGCGGGGGCAGGGGGGAGCGGGTGAGCAAGAAGGGATTCTTTGATTGTGCGACTTTGACGTAGCCCCCCCTATTGCCCTGGCTTCTTGCAATAGCGATCTCAAATTGGTATTATTGTGGCTCTCCCCGTTCAACTCTTATCAGGAAATAGCGTAACAGGTTACGCATTTGGTTTGCCACAGACTTAAACGCATGGGGTTGGACATCTTCCGGTTCTGCTGATGGGTCGGCAAAACTCCAGTGGAGCCGTTTTGGTGTGCCAGGAAAGACGGGACACGTCTCATGTTGCTGGTCACACACGGTAATCACATAATCGAAGTGTTCCCCTTTGTACTCATCCATATGCTTGGAGCGTTGATTGCTGATGTCAATACCAGCTTGGTTCATCGTTTCTATTGCCTGTGGGTGTATCTTTGTAGCGACAGACCCAGCACTAAACGCCTCAACCTTGCCCTTGCCAAAGTGTCGTAGCATCCCCTCCGCCATTTGGGAACGCGCACTATTATGCGTACAGAGAAACAACACCCGCAGCTTTGGGGGCAGCTTGTCTGGAAGTACCTCATCCACTCCCCCAACAAACGGGTGAATGGCAGTACCAGCGGCAGTCCACGCATCACGGAGCACCGCCAAATCTAGCCGATAAAACGTCAGTTGGGGGTTGCTATCGCTCTGCCGCGCACTGACTATCCCCAACGGCTGAAGTTGGTCTGCCTTTGCAGTAATATCGTCTGGCGATACGCCCAATGCCTTCGCCAATTCTTGCTGGTGGGCATCGCTCTGGGTTAGCTGGGTAACAATTCCCCATACTGTCGGGTCTGCCAACACCCCAACAATCTGGGGGGGATGTACAGTTGTCATAGCCTTCTCCTCTTTCTGCTCATCTCGATAACCTACTGTCTACTGTCCAATCCACTGCTTGACTTCATGCGCCTTTGGGACACGTCCTGTTACCTTGACCAGACCATCTACCGCAATAGCCGGGGTAGACATCACGCCAGCTTGCGCTATTGCCTGATAGTCTGTCACCTTTTGCACCTCTACTCCTGCATCTGGACCAAGCTCTGCCACCACTTCTCCTACAATCTTCTCTGCCTGCTTGCACTTGGCACAGCCTGGACCATAGACCGTTATTTTCACAAAAAACCTCCTTGCATCGCTAATTATAACACGGTGTTAAAGAGATACCCAACAAACAAAATCCCTGCCCCAACTACCCCAATAAAGGTAGCAATAAGACGCGGTTTGAGCACCTTACGCAGGATAATCATTTCTGGCAATGACAGGGCAATCACTGACATCATAAAGGCTAATGCCGTGCCTAGTGCTGCCCCCTTGCCAATGAGGGCTTCAATGATGGGGATAATCCCGGCGGCATTGGTGTACATAGGAATACCCATCACCACTGCCAGCGGCACAGCCCACCACACCTCTTCGCCCATCATAGAAGCCATAAAATCTTCTGGGACATAGCCGTGAATGACTGCCCCGATTGCAATACCTGCAACCACAAACAGCCACACCTTGCCTACAATATCTTGTACCGCCTCGCGCCCATGCTGGATGCGTTCAGTCCAAGACATAGGCGTATCTTGTTCACTCCCCGCTTGCATTGTGGACACCCACTCCTCAACATGGTGCTCCATCTTCAACCGTCCAATGACCCATCCAGCAACAATCGCAATGACCAAGCCAGTGGACAGATAGAGCAGCGTCACCTTCCAGCCAAATAGCCCATACAACAAAACGAGGGCTACCTCATTGACCATTGGAGCCGCAATGAGAAAGGAAAAGGTCACGCCAAGCGGCACCCCCGCTGTGACGAACCCAATAAACAATGGCACAGCAGAGCAAGAACAAAAGGGGGTCACGATGCCAAGCAGAGCGGCTAAAACATTCCCCACAGACTCGCGCTGGTTTGCGAGGATGGCACGGGTGCGGGTAGGCGTAAAGAACGTCCGTATGATGCCCACAAAAAAAACAACCAGCACCAGCAGCAGCAGGACTTTCGGCGTGTCATAGATAAAAAACTGGACCGCCGACCCAAGATGGGTTTCTAGCGATAGACCAAAGAGATTTGTCGTAAGCCAGATTGAAGCAGCCTCTAGTTGGCTATAGATCAGCCACCAGAGGAGCAAGCCTACACCAATAAGCGCAAATTGGGTCCATTGTCCTTGCCCTTGCTCTTGCCCGTGGGCTTGGGCTTGGGCTTGTCCCGTTGGTTCTTCGCTGTAGGATGTCGTTTCCATACCATACGTCCCTTTCTCTTTTATTGCTTGATTGTTTGTATGCACATATACGCATATACAGACCCAAAAAAACCCCTATACCCCCTCGCCTTAAGACCACCTCACTCTGGGTAGTGTCTTCGGGTATAGGGATACCATCATCTTGCAAGACTTCAAGGTACAGTTCAATGGCTTCTTTGATGTTTTCAATGGCTTCTAGGCGGGTCTTGCCCAGGAAGTGAGGGGCATGTCGCTACCCACCATCCATCTTCATCTACATAGAGCATAATATGTCGCATGTCCTTGACCTTTCCTCTATGGTTATTTCATCTTCTCGCCATACCAGCAACAGCTTAGATACTACAGACCACTGGCTCACCCGGCTGGCGAATATCCTGCTGATGCAACCGTACCCTATCCGCTTGCACCTCTGCGCTTTGGTCCCAAACGACCCGCAGCGCATCCAGCACCATACGCCATTCATACGCGAGGGTGGGGGCAACCTGATAGTGCATCCACGTTCCCTCGCGCCAATCGTCTATTAGCCCTGCCCGCTTGAGAATACCCAAATGCCGCGATACCTTATACTGTGGTTCATCAAGGATACGCTCAAGTTCACACACGCAAAACTCCCGCTCCATCAGGAGCCGAAGTAGCCGTATGCGGAGCGGGTCTGCCAGCGATGTATGGACTGTGGTAATCTGTTTTAGTGCTATATGCATCATTGTGCATATAGTATACGGCAGCTTGACGGGGCTGTCAAGGGGTTATTTTGTGACTATCCATATACCGCTCTGACTGAGCCAACTCCTCATCCAACACAGATATGTCCCCTATATCATCCATAGTCCTACCTTGCATCACATGAACTCCCCCCGTGGGGTCTTTGTGGAGACCAAAACACCGGGTATCCACATTGGCACCAACCGGTTGTTGCAACAGAATGGTAAGTTCCCGAAGCAGGAACAGGCTATGGGTGGCGAGAAAAACCTGGATACCATTTCGGCTCATCTCCAAAATTGCCGGTGCAATCAATTTGATAAACGCAGGATTGAGGTTAGCTTCTGGTTCATCCCAAAAGAGGTACCCCGTATCCAACAACGAACCGTTTGCTATCAACTGAGTGAGCATTGCCAATTTGCGTATTCCCTCAGCGACAAGGTGCATCTCCATGCGTCCCGTGGCTGTTTTGAGATAAAATCGCCCTGCATCATCTAATATTACACTCCCTTCCATTGCCTCTTCTAGCGGCTTGACAAGGGTACGGACACGCTCCGTTCTTGCCCCTTTGACTAGCGGTGCTCCAAGCAAAAGAGCGGTATCACGCCAAGTCTCTTCAAAGGGGAGATGGGTTGTTTCATACAAAGACACAAATCCCGGTGCTATCGTCAGCAATTCACGCGGGGGGAGATAGACCGGCGGGGTATCAAGCCACGCTGTGGGGAGCTTTTCCACAACCACCTCACTTTTGCTTGAGGTGTGAAACGTATAGTGCAAATCATACTGTGGTTCATGAAACGTTGCCGCTACTTCGCTATGGGTAGGTCCCGGTTGACGACGCGCCAATCGCCCTATCCTATCGGGTTTGAATACTCCCCGCAATTTGTTGGCAATTGCCGTTTGTAGGTAGGTCTTGGTTGGGGTCTCTTGCTGTCTTGCCCCTTGAGCGCATACAGCAAGCAGGCTATAGGCAGCCTTGAGGACATGGGTTTTCCCAAGCCCATTTTCGCCAACCAGGATGTTGAGTTGGTTACTAAACTTGAATGTCGTATCAGGGAAAAGCGTTACATTTTTCAAATGGAGCGTTGTTAGCATAGCGTATTTCCTCTATGGTTATTTCGTCTTCTCGCCATCTTCCATCAGCGCAAGCTGACGTGCCACCTCCTCTACCGCCACCCGTTGCTTGCGGTAATAATCCGACTCACTCATGGCTAACCGATTGGCAACATCACGGATACGCTTTCCCTGGAGAAAGCGCATTTCAAGAATGTTGTACAACAACCACTCTTGGGCAGAGGGGTCTAGCTGTTCATCGGGGCGCATATTGGTGATAGCCTGGCGCAATACCGCCTGGAGTGCTCGCGTTGCACTGCCCCCCTCCTGCTTGAGCGAACGGCGCACGCTACGCAGTTCTAGCAGGGGACTATCGGATAGCTTTGGCCCCCCCCAATAGTGGCTCAATGCATCCTTGACCAGTTGGGGAAATTCGGGATGAAGTGAGACCTCTTCCTCCATTGTGGAGAGGGACGAAGGGGTTGCCTGTTCTAGTTGGGCAGTCAGCTGTTGCAGCGATTTGACCTCTGGGTCCATACCGCGCAAGGTATCAAAAAGCCGTTGTTGCATCTGTACTGTCGTGATAGCCAGCTCAATATGGTGGGTTAGCATATCTATCAGGTGCAAGGCTTCAGCCTGTACTGTGCCATTGGTCAGCATCGTTGATGGGGAAGCGGCTACTCCCAATGCGCCGAGGAACTTTCCATCCGGGCTATGCAGCGGCAGCAGGCTAAAGCCATCCACGCACACAAACGACTCCACGTAGAGCGTTTGCGTTTCCCGTGGGCTACAAGTTTCTACTTGGGGCATAATCTCATTGATGGGATGTTCTGCCACAAACCGCTTGACCAAGCGGCGTGAACCACACAACGCCTTGATAGTGAACTGTCCTTCTTTTCCTTGCCCTGCCACAAAACCGGTTTCCACATGCAATGCCCCACAAACCGCAATGAGCGTATTTTCCAACAGTTGGCGGAGATCAGTACCGGTAAAGACATTACGCGGGATAGCCCGCAGATAGTCTATCTCCTCCTGATCTTGCATATAGACCAGCGCATCAAGGTAGGGGCGAACACGGCTAATGAGCAGGGGCATAACCACCGTCATCATCATCACCACAAAGGTAATGAGCGTATCACTTGGCAGACCAAGCAGTTGGTCAAGCCAGGGGACAATTTGAATACAGAGGATAATTGTCACGCCTACTACTGGACCATAGAGCCCCCAACGGGTGAAATCCTGTTTGATGAGTCTATCTGGCATAGGGACTCCCTGAAACCCAACACTATAGGTCATCACCGTGATCATACTGACAATGGCTATATTGAGCCATACGAGCAGGATAAGCGACATAGTATAAGAAAAAGGCGGGTATTCGCCGGCAATCATCATGAAGGGAAACACGCCTAATCCCGGTGCAACAAAGGTTGCCTTGAGGTAGTTCATTCGCCGGCGGAGCGTGGGGGTCAGGGCTTGATGTTGGGTCTGCTGAATAGCATGGAAGGACGCGGCTATGCTTATAGCGAAAAACGCAACGTAGAGCCAGAAAAGCGGTCCCGCTTCAAACTGCACCAGTATCTGCCCCGTTACCCCCCCTTGTACAACCAAATCGGTATGCAAGGCGAACAGAAACAGCAGCACACTGATGATGTAGCCAGACCACTTCAACCAGCTTTGCAAGCGGGATGTTTGGTAGGCTTGGTTCATGGTGCGTAGGGCATGGGAAAGGTGCATGTAGGCAGGTGGCACAAGGGCAATGCCAAGCCACTGGGCACGAAGCAAAAACTGAATAGTACCGGGGAGTTCGGCACGCTCTATGAGAATATCACCGCCATAGACAATGACGACACATAAGAGGAGCATACAGAGTGCTCGTGCGGTAGTCCTTCGCCAGTTATGGAGCGCGACATAGGCTAGGAGAGAGAATGAAACGATGAGCACTGCTGCGGTAAGCAGTTCATTGAGTTGGTGTAACACGCTGGACATCATGAGGTTTCTTTTTCTTTAGCTCACCTCGTTATTATAGCATAGAATGGGTGAGGGGGAGACAGAACAGTATCTCTATACAGGGGTCAAAGTCCCAGCCCCCCCTATCCCTATCCCTTTCCCTTTCCCCCTGGGGAGAAAGGGAACCGGGCAGGGGGTTTCCCCCTCGCCCTTTATGGGAGAGGGCAAAAAAGGGCTATAATCTTGCCCTCGTTTCTTGCCTTATCAAGCGCAAATTGGTATCATGTTGGGAAACGAACAGTTTGACAGGTTGATTACCAACACAACAAAGGATAGAAACCTATGGATAGACCCTATAATAATACTTTCTGGTTTCGGTGGAGCAACATTGGTATTGATGGAAAAGTCTTGCTTTCCAGTGAAGAGCATACAGAGCAGGAACAGCAGCGTTCCGAACGGATGATAGCGAAGTTACGTGAACAAGGGATAGCTCCCGATAGCATGGAATAGTACAACTTGCGTTTGCAGATAGCCCATATCCGCCCCCTATTCCTGCGTCTGCTTAGCATTGTCACCGGAGCAGTGCTGTTGATAGGGGGGTACTTTTGGCACACCACCACCCTACCCACAATGGAGCGATTACGGTTGCGTGCTGCTCAAGGCAACACCCGTATTCTGGATTGCAACGGACAGGTTCTCTATGAGATACCCGACCCACTCGACGGACACCAACGCCCAGTCCCACTAGCAGAAATACCCCGTGCTCTCCAACAGGCGACAGTTGCGGTAGAAGATGCCCGCTTTTTCTCCCACCGCGGCGTAGACCTGCGCGGCATTATTCGTGCTGCATGGGAGAATGTCCAACAAGGACACATTGTCGCCGGCGGCTCGACCATCACGCAACAGCTTGCCCGTACCTTCCTGCTTGACCCACAGCTTGCTCAACAGTATACGCTTGAGCGCAAACTGCGTGAAATGGTGTTGGCTATCAAGCTCTCTACCCACCTCAGCAAAGCTGAGGTCCTTGCCCTCTATCTCAACCAAACCTACTATGGCGGTATGGCGTATGGGGTAGAAGCGGCGGCACAGTACTACTTTGCCAAGCCAGTGCGTGACCTAGACCTAGCAGAATGTGCTTTGTTGGCAGGGCTACCACAGGCTCCATCCTCCTACAACCCACTGCATTACCCTGAAATTGCTAAACAACGGCAGCAACAGGTGCTTGCGGCAATGGTTCGTCAAGGCTATCTCACCCAAGCGCAGGCAACCACTGCCAGCGAAGAGCCACTACAATTTGCTTCTGGACATCAAGAGATATACGCCCCCCATTTTGTCTTCTTTGTGCTGGATCAGTTGGTTGAACGCTACGGAGCTGAGACGGTAGCACGGGGAGGGCTAGTCGTCACAACAACGCTTGATCTGGACCTGCAGCAAGCAACCCAAACTGCTCTGCAACAACACCTAGCCCAACTTGCCCCAACGTCATCATCCCCTGATGGTGAACTACCGGATCATCGCGTCCGCAATGGGGCAGTTGTTGTGCTTGACATTGCGGATGGGGCAGTACTGGCGATGGTCGGTAGTCCAGATTACTTCAATGCTGCTATCCAAGGGCAGGTCAATGGGGCATTGTCCCTGCGCCAACCAGGGTCGGCTATCAAGCCGCTAACCTACGCCGCTGCATTAGAGCAAGGCTGGACACCTGCGACTATCATTATGGATGCCCCCGCTTCATTCCCCACCCGCAATGGTACCCCGTACACCCCGGAAAACTACGACCACCGCTATCAGGGGGCAATCCCCTTGCGCGAAGCTCTAGCGACCTCATCCAATGTTGCGGCAGTGCAAACCCTCGCCGCTATTGGGCTACCCTCATTGCTTGCCCTAGCGCAACGGTTTGGTATCACTACGCTAACCAAAAGCGACTATGGATTGTCTCTCACGCTCGGCGGCGGCGAGGTGCGGTTGCTTGAATTGAGCGCAGCCTATGCAACCTTTGCGCGTGGGGGAGCCTATCTGCATCCTACCGTTATCACTGTGGTAGCAGATAGGCAGGGGGAGCGACCATTTGCCCAACAATCATTATCCTTATCACCATCACCATTACCATTACCGGCGACTTCCCCACAGGTGGCATATCTGATAAACGACATCCTGTCAGACCGCTATGCGCGTATGCGGACATTTGGGGGGGCAGCATCACTCACCCTACCAGACCGCCCGTCAGCGGTGAAGACTGGTACAACAACCAACTGGCGTGATGCCTGGACCATTGGGTATACGCCAGACCGGGTTGTGGGGGTGTGGGTGGGCAATGCCGATGGTGAGCCGATGGTCGATATGACGGGGGCGCGAGGTGCGGCTCCCATTTGGCATACCGTGATGTTAGCTGCCCATCGTGAGGTATCCCCACGCCCCTTTGATCAACCATCGGGTATTGTTGAGGCGGCAGTTTGTAGAGAAAAGGGGCAGCATGGGTGCATACTCTCACGGTTAGAGCGGTTTATCGCGGGGACAGAGCCAACAACGGTTGTATCGCCACCATCGGCGTATCACTCCCCCCCCAATGCCCAGGATACCCGCCCGGTGTATGGTGTTGGGGCTGAGGTAATTGGGCAGTCGGGTGAGCCACGGGTTATCTTTCCTGCAATGGGGGCGAGGTTTTTCCTCAGTGGGGATATTCCCCTCACACGACAGCAAATACGCTTGCAGGCACGGGTGGGGGATACCAACGGTAGCATCACTTTTGTGCTAGATGGGCAAGCCCTTGCTACCCTGTCTACGCCCCCTTACGAGACGTTGTGGCAGCTTGAGCGTGGGGAGCACCGGCTGATTGTTGTTGTAGAGGATGCAACCACGGGCAGCAGACGGCATAGTGAAGAGGTAGTATTTGTGGTGGAGTAGGTCTTAGTGCCGCTGTTCCCCCTCGCCCACCAAACAAGCCGCGAGGGTCAACGAGTGGATGTAGGGGCGCACGGCGGTGCGCCCTATCGGGCAGCCCCCCATCTCCTAACCCCTTCCCCCACTACACGGGACGGGGGAAGCGGCAAGGGATAGGGGGAACCAAACCCATTATAACTACGGCTCATCAACAGCAAAGACCATACCGCCACTGCGCCCGAAGACCTCCGGGGCGTACATCTGGTAGACCCGCGCTGGCAGGGTTTGGTATGTCCCTGGCGTGGTTGCCCGTGCCATGTAGGTGTAGGTGTATGTCCCTGCTGAAAGGTGAGTCGCAAAGACTGCTATGCGGTTGTCGTGTAGCTCTGTTTCGGTAAAGTACCACCAGGACGGTTTCTCCTCGCCTTCCCGTTGCAATTCGGGGTCTTCTACCAGGCTAGAAACCGTCTTCAAACTGGTGTCGAGCGGCTCAAGCCCGGCGGGGAGCATGTCCTCTACGGTCAGGTAGTAGCTTTCGTTTGGCACACGCAAGGTCAACTGGACCTGGACTATATCCCCCACGTCTACCGATGTCACCGGCTGCCCGGTGGGTTGGAGCGTGTCTGGGTCTACTGCACTATACACCCGCTGAATCCCTAGCCCACGGTCTAGTGATTCCACATCTTGGGCATCGAGGTAGTAGCGCATATGCAGCGTGTAATAGAGCCGTCCGGTGCCATTCTTCTCTAGGTAGAGGGATGATGTTTGCTCGCCTGCCGTCTTATCCTGGACGATATCCGCCAACGCAAACTTCATGTCTATCGGCTTATCCAATGCTGCTGTGGATGATGTAGCATCTACTCTACCCTCTTGTACTATATCCTGGTCAAGCATAATGCGATAGGCATAGTCGGCGTTGTTCTCGCCGCTCTCGACCATGTATGCTGTCAATGCCATCAGCGCGAGGGCGGTTTCGTGGGTCGTGCGCCAGTGTCCATCCTCGCGCATGCTCATGAGGTAGCGGATGGCGTTTGGCACCAGGAAATGGTCTGGCACCACCCGCACCAACGCCTGCACAACTAGGGATGTGGTACGTAGGGTGCTGTCCATAAGCCAGTAGTCGGGATCGTCCTCTTCCCAATGGGCAGCGGTGGTCTGCAATATGGCATTACCGGTGAGCTCGTTTGTCAGGGTTTGCACCCGCGATTGCTCGCCGCCGAGCGTGTGCAGCGTCATGAGCAGGTGGGCGCGACTGGCAAGCGAGAGGTCTTGTCGCTCTTCATACAGGGCAATGGTACGTCCGCGGTCTGCTCTGCCTGCTTCTGCCAGCACAAACAACACATAAGCTCGCACGTTTCGCCTATCGTGGAGGGTTTCATCTGCCAGCGTCTTTTCTAGGTAGTCCAGTGCTCGCTCAAGCACCTGATGATCTACACCATAGCCAGTCTTGCCTGCCTCAAGCAACCCTTGTACTACATAAGCAGTGAGGTAGGGATGGCTTGCGTCTGCCGCCCACCACCCCCAACCGCCGTCAAGCTGCTGCAAGCTATAGAGCCGCTGTAATGCCAGCATCATATGGTGTTCTAGCCCCTGCTTGAGCGATTGTTCATCTAGCCCTAGCTCGTCGTAGACTTGATACATCACGGCGTTGGGCAGGAAACGGCTAACCGTTTGCTCGGTGCAGGCGTAGGGGTAACTCTCCAAATATTCTAGCCCACTGCCAATACCAGCAGTAAGCGATGGCAGCATTTCTAGCGTTATCTCGCCTACATCCTCAGCATTGGCAGAGCGGGTGCTTGGCACAACAAAGGTTATCGCTTCAACGATGGGGGAATCATAGACCTGCCCCCCCGTGGCGACTATCTCCGGGGTAACAAACCGCTGGAGAGGGATACCCTGTTCAACGCCATCTTGCAGACTATCATTACGGCTTGTTGTGCTTGTTACCGTTGCCCAAAGAGTCGCCTCTTGTTGGTCTGTCTCTACGACCTCGCCTTGCCATGAGACGACTACCTGACCGTTTGCTGGCACCTGCACCTGTTGCTCTGCTGGTGTGGCAATATTCAAGCCGCTGACTTCAAGCATGACCGTAGTGTCTAAGGTTTCGTTGGTGGTATTCTGTACCACAAAGCGCAACATTGGGCGATCCCCGATGGTCAAAAAGCGCGGCAGTGAGGGGCGTATCAGTAATGGCTTGCTTGTCACTATATCGGTTGTCCCCTGCCCAACTTTGGTATCAGTCGTCAAGCCACGGGCAGTCATGCGCCATGTCGTGAGGGTGTCGGGCAACACAACCGCAACCTGGGCGTTGCCGTCTTGGTTTGTCACTACGGATGGGTTCCAGTAGGCAGTGTCGGGGAAGTCTCGACGGAAAAGACCTTCAGATGCGCCGCCGCCACCCCCTTTTGCCTCTTCGTCAAGCGAAGCTGTCACCCGATTGACCAATGTCGTGAGCGATTGTGCCGTCAGTACCCCAAGCGCACGATTTTGGTAGAAAGACTCGTGCAAGGTGGGGTTGGGGTCGTCTTTCAGCATCAGCACTGCCTTGTCTACCAGGGCTAGGGATACCTCCGCCTGTACCCCTGCGCCGGTGTGGTCGGTGGTATGGATGTTGTAGATGACCTCTTCGCGTGGACCGGTCTCTTCCACACTCGGCGCAACCGAAACGGTTAGCTCTTGTTGTTCGGTGGATACGGGCAGGTTGATCAGACCAACGCGCACATCTGCCGCAGAGTCAACCGTTTCTGGCTTGATAAGCACCACAGACACATAGACGTTGGGGGCATAATCATCAGTAATTGGCACCTCGATGAGTTCAGATGTGCCTGCTAGGGTCAGCACCCGGTGCTCCAATACCTCGCCGCGCTCAATGGTCACAAGTGCTTGCATACCCTCATAGGGGGCAGGGACGAGGATACGTGCGGTGTCGCCGGGGGCATAGCTCGTTTGGTCGGCTACCAGGTCGGCGTGGTTGGAGTCGTTGATGCCCCAAAATACATCTGCGCCGCCATAGACCCAGAAAAAGCCGCTAGAAACCACCTCGTTTCCTGTGTCGTCTCGTCCGCTTGCCCGTATGCGGTATGACCCCGGCTCATCGGGGGTAAATGCCAATGTCGCTCGCCCCCGCTCGTCTGTTGTCGTTTGCTTGGTGGTGATAAGTGTGTCGGTGTATGCCGATGTCCAGTATCGCTGTCCATCTACCCCCTCTTCGCGGACGCTATACCACTCACGGCGATAGAGTTCCACGTCTAGCGACTTGTCGCCTACGGGTGTGCCTTGCGTGTCTACGGTAATGAGCGAGACATCCTTTGGCTGCCCCGCTTGGGATACATACCCTTCCGGGCGCACACCAATGGCATATGCGCCGGCGTGGAGGCGTACTTGCGTTTGGGATGCGATAACATGCCCATCTACATCTTGCACCTCAACGCTCAGGGTAAGCAGGTGGCTGCCATGCTGCTCTTCGCCGTCCTCGTCCGTTTTTGTTACCTGCTTTTGCACACTATCGGATGGCAGGCTGATTTGCACTATGCCCTGCTCGTTGGTTGTTGTTTTGCCCTCGGTCACTACCCCCTTGCTCTGTTGCCAGTCGTCATCGATGTACCAACTGTAGGCATCTTCCGTATCAGCAAAGCTATATTGGGCTGCCGCCTCACTGGAAATGGTGTAGCTATCGGCAGTTAGCCACCAGCGCACGGGCGCGTTGGCAACTGCCCCACCGGAGAAATATTTGGCTGCGATAGCGATATTGAGCTCCTCGCCCTGCACAATATCGCTGTGTTCGGGGGTCAGTTCTAGCTCAAACGCCGGCTTGCGGTATTCGGCTACGGTAAAGCTGCCCTGCGAAATCTGCTGCCATAATTCTGTCCCGTCCTGTTCGTCAAGCACGGAGATAGTGTAGGTACCGGGTGAGGCGGTGCTATCGAGCATGATGCTGGTATTGAAGGTGCCAAACTCACTCAGTGGGACGGCAGCAGAGAAGACGCTGTTGTCCCGTGGGTCAAGCACTTCTAGCCAGACATTTTCGTCTGGTCCTAGCAGGGTATACTGTTCATCTTGGAGCCGCCGCACTGCCCCGCGTATGTGAACCGTGTGGTTTGGGCGATAGATGGGCCGGTCTGTGGTGACATTGCCAATGATGGGGTAGGATTCGGTGTCTACTGATATACCATAGCTCCACGGACTGATGCCGTCTTGCCATACGCTAGAAGCATAGACGAAGGTGTCAGGGTCGGGCGAGGAGACAAAGATGGTGTTGTACATATGGCTGGTCTCAAAGGGAACCTGCAACACCCCATCGTTGTCTGTTGTACCAAGTTCTTGCTCATAGAGGGAAGCGGTATCCTCGCCGTCCTCGCCTGGGTCATAGTCGCCAATATCTGGTTGATAGCTGGCATGGAGCGGCATATCTGCCACCGGCTCACCGCTTGCCATATCTACTGCCCACAGGAAGAGGCTATCTTTGCTGCGCTTAATCGTCAATCCATAGTTGGTAACAACCATGATGTGTCGTTCTATAAGCGGTCTGTCTTCGCTTTCGTCTTCGTCAAGTTGCAGGTCTTCCTGCCGTTCGCCCTCAATGAAGAGGTAGTAGATACCCGGTTTGAGCTTGCCAGTATTGAGCATGTGGAGTTGGTTACGATTTGGCACAAAGTCGTCAAAGGTGATGGTATCAGTCTTTTGTAGCAGCGATGTGGGGGGGACATACTCCCGCCACTCCTCATAATCGTTGAGCAACTGGCTAGTTTTGTCGTTGTCCAGCCGGTAGAGGCGATACTGTATCGTGGGGACATTCACCTGCTGCATGGGAACACGGACGGGTTTATTGGCAGCATAGGTGCCTATCTTGTAGGTACCGATAATCGAGAGTCCTGGTGGCAGCGAGCCGGTGCGAAACTCGACATATTGTGGGGAGTTTATCGTGTCCCCGTAGATGTCTTGAGCACCCGCCCCAATGGTGATGGTGTAATCAGTTTCTGGTTCCAGCATGTTGTAGACAAAAAAGCGTGTGGTGCTGGTAGATGTGTAGGCATAGGTTGGCAGGGGAGGGTATATGGTCAACGCTCGCTCAACCGATGCCCAGTTCATCTCAGTACTAAAGTTGAGCACGAGCGCATCGCTAGGGTTGTTGCGGGTTGTGCCATACTCTGGTGTGGAGCCGACCAACGCGGGGGCAGGCGCAGTGCGAAATGTGCTGGTGAAAGGGGAGTCTAGGTTGCCCTTCTTGTTGGATGATTGGGCATCCTGCGACACTTCTATGCGGTAATACTCGCCACGGTAGAACGGCTCAGAGGGGGTAAAGACGACTACCCTGTCGCCTTCCATTGCCACTGCTCCATCAATCGTGTTACCCGTTGTTTCCCACACCACGTCTACTGCCTGAAGCGTACTATAACTATCCATTGGCTGATCAAAGACGATACGCACTGGCGCGTAGGGGTCGGCTTGCTCCGCGTCACTAGCGGGAGTTGTGCTGGCAACACGGGGCAGGGCAGTGGAAAATTGCCAGCGATACGCTGACTCTAGGCTATCGCCGCCCATGTCGCGCAAATTGCCATCGCCATCAACCACCACCTCGTAGGTAGTCGCAGCATCGAGTTGTTTATTGGGGACAAAGACGTAGGTACTGGTATCTAGCCAGTAGCCTTTGCCCTCAACAGCCGGCGTGATAGTTAGTGGGTGGGGGAGGTCGGCTTGTCGCTCTATAGTCGTTAGTGAGACTACCGGGTGGTTGAAATGGACACTAACGCGGCGCGTGGCTGTTAGCACCTCGGTAGTGTTGGGGGTAGGCTCTACCTGCACAATCTCTAGCGGTGCCATTGTGGTAAATGCCCACGTTTGCGGGTCGCTACTGAGCAATACGCCACTCTTGGAGCGCACCTCGCCGTCTAGGGTCGCCTGATACTCGATGTCCCGC
>CAZLKK010000035.1:0-3798 GCA_964559995.1 uncultured Chloroflexaceae bacterium | reverse complement strand
TTTCATGCAGGTGAAAGTGGGTACTTGCCGCTGCTACGTCTACATCCGGCGAAAAGCGCACCTCAATAGCGCGGTCTGGCAACACATCTTTTTCACCATCAGCAGGGCGCGGCTTGACTGCCAACACCTTGCGGGTGTGGAAACGCCATGCGCCGGGTTGTTTGATATAGACCTGCCCCGCCGCTGCCACATCGGTATTGACGCTGGCGGTATAGTCGGCGGCAGTCTGTAACCCACCTTCTGGGTAGAAGCTGTAGGTATCAGGGGACAGCCAATGCCCTACCCCGTCAACGCGCCCGCTAGGACCATCTAGTCGTAGCGGGTCTGGCAACTGCTCGGCGATGGTCGGGTCCTGAGCGGCGGCGGTGAGGGTCTCTTCAGACACTACCGGCTTGTCAAAGACCAACCGAATGGGGGTATGCAAGGCTACGTCTTCTGCATCCGGTGGTGGGTCCATTTCTTGTACCGTCACAAACGGAGCGGTGGTAAAACCGATTTCAAGCGGTTCTGCTAGTCTCTGCCCAGAGCCACTGGCAACTTTTGTTGCTATGCGGAGGTGGTAGGTCGTCTCATATTGCAATTCGCCTTTGGGTTGGATGAGGTAGCCTTCTGGGGACTCCGCAATGGGGAAGTCTACTGGCGGGTCAAAGCTGATTGCAGATGCCAGCGTGTCGGGGGTAATCTCCTGGTCAAAGGTGATTTGTATGGCACGCTGTGGGTTGACGTGGGTTGTACCATCGGCAGGCGTTATTGCGACAATGCGGGGGGGAGTAGGAGTATTGCTGCGAACAGTAAAAAATACCCCCCCACCGATGAGTAACACAAGTACCGCAACACCCCCGATGATGATAGCAAGACGTGATGTGGGTGCTGGTGTGCTAGGTTGAGGTTTCAACATACAGAAATTCCATCCTGATATGGGTCAGCTAGATTGTCGGACAACCTAGTCGCGCTACAGCTTTTTGTTGCGCTGCATAACCTGGCGCAGGGTATGGGCTATCTGGCTTTGTTGGCGTGCTATCTGCCCAACCCGTTGGACGAGTTGAGCAAGGTAGGGGTCAGCTTTTTCTGCTATGGTTTGCGGACGCTTGAACACGAGCCGCCAGTAGCCAGTGGCAGCACCTTCTGCGGTAATGCCAACAAGTTCCCATCTTTCTAGCCCAAGATGTTGCATGTAGGTTGGTAGGTCCGTCCGATCTATGAGTTCGTTGTTGATCTTAAATACTTCGTCTCTGTCTGCGACGATGTACATATACTCCCATTGTATCATAGTGACACCCCATAGTTATCTTCTATCCAGATGGATAGTGCAGCATCCATTGCTTGCATTGCCTGGTCTACCGTTTGGTAGTCATTACCAATTTCCCAAACTACGCCGCCTTCGTCTATGGCGCGGACTAGGGAAACGCTGAGTCCATCTTGCCCTATCTCCACCCACCCGTACTTTTCCACCCATTGGGTGATGGCGGGGTACTTTTGCTCAAATGTCGTTGGTGATGACATATGGTTTTGCTTCCCTTTGTGCTTGCTCTTCTGAGCAGATGGTACCTTGCTCGTTTGTACGTATCCCTATTGTACCACCCACGACAATACTAGCAAGCGTGGGGGGGTAGGTTAGCAGGGGGGAGAAATAAAAGGGGTATTTAGCGGGTGACTAGTGGCAGGTAGACATGCTGGCTATCAATGCTCAATGTAATAGTTGCCTGTTGGTCAGTTTGGTTGCCGGCTACTGTACCTGTCGCATCAATGGTCAGCGTAAACGTCTGTCCAAGCGGGGTTTCCGGGGCGACAAGAATGGTGAAACTCACGCTTCCCGTCTCACCCGGTGCCAGCGATTCAACCACATACGCATAGATATTCCCGTCTTCCCCTTCTGAGACCAGTTGCCACCCAGCCGGGCTGTTCGCCATGTCTAGGGTTATACCGGGTGGCAGCGTCAGCAGTAGCTGGACATTGGTTATTTCTGTGTTGCCCTGGTTGGTGTAGCGCAGCACATAGGTAAGTGTGCCCCCTGCCTTGCCTTTTGTGGGTGCAGTATCAAATGTCAGCACGAGCGGCTCTGGCATCAGCGTGGGGGTAAGCGTGGGGGTAAGCGTAGGGGTAAGCGTAGGACTAGGGCTAGGGGTGGGAGTCATTGTTGCCGTCAGTACCGGCGTGGCTGTCCCTAGCGGGTCTGAAGCACCGTCTGTTGGCGTAGGGGTGCTAGTTGGCGTAGGGGTGCTGGTTGGCGTAGGGGTGCTGGTTGGCATAGGGGTGCTGGTTGGCGTAGGCGTGCTAGTTGGCGTAGGCGTGCTAGTTGGCGTAGGCGTGCTAGTTGGCGTAGGCGTGCTGGTTGGCGTAGGCGTTGGTATGATCTGCTCCTCAACCGTTACGGTAAAGGTGATTTCTGTATATGCCCCGCTGCTATCGGTTGCGCGTATGGTAATCTTGGCACTGCCTACGGCACCATCTGCAAAGGTGAGGATGAGTTCGCCTGTGGCTTGGTCAATCACGACTCCATTGGTTTTGGCAAAGAGTCCGTTGTTGGAGATCATCTGCACTTCATAGGTAAGGGTAGTATCGTCTTTGTCGGTGAAGGCTTCTTGTAAAGAGATGATTTTCTCTTTGGTGTCATAGCCAACCGTGACAGGAGGGATACCGGTATCGCTAATTGTCGGTGGGTCATTTACCTCGATGACCAGTACGTTAAACGACATACTGGCAGTTTTGTTACCAGTGTCTGTCGCCTGTATTGTTAGCGTTGCCCTGCCCGAAGCATCGGGGGCATAGTCAAGCATCAAGGTACCATCTGGGCTAATTATCGTTGACGTGAAGAGGACTGGATTGGTATTCTCAATGATGGCATAGGACATATCCTCATCGCGGTCTTCTACATCATCAAAGTGGTCATACAAATTGATGGTCGTATTGTCAGCATCTTCAAGAACGATAACATTATCTATGGCACGGGTACTGGGGGGCGTATTGCCAACGCCAATGGTGAGGGTGACAATCGCTGTTGGGTCGTTGGTAGCGTAGGTGTTGTCACTAATGGTAAACGTTAGCTTGCGGGTGGTCGTGTCTGGGGCTGCGTTGGTATTGGAGTAGGTCAAAGTACGGAGTACCTTCTCGTAATTCGCCACCGTATCATCGCCGCTGAGGATAAGCACCCCGCTGATGTAGCTATCACTGATGTTTGTATCGCTGACATCTACCGCTAAGATTTCAGCCTTGCCATCTGGTCTATTGGTTAGATCAATGATGGCATAGATGAGGTCATCACCATTAGGGTCGTGGATAGTTGTATTGGGGGCAAGTTGTAGGTTTCCCCCTTCTGGGGTAAAGTCGTGTTGGATGTCTATACCGTCTAGGTCGCCGTTTAGGTCTAGGATGGGCGCATAGTTGACGGGGGTAACGGTGATGGTGATGGTAGCGGTATCTGTGCCGCCATTCCCATCAGATATGGTATAGGTAAAACTGTTCATGCCATTGAAATTGGCATTAGGTGTGTACTTCACTTGATTACTGATGATAGCTGTTGTGCCATTACTCGCATCCCCCACCGTTGTGATGGTGAGGGTATCAGTGGTATCTACGTCTGTGTCATTGGCGAGCACGTCAACTGTGACGGGGGTGTCCTCGTTGGTAGTGGCAGTGTCGTCAACCGCAACGGGGGTATCGTTCACTCCCGTGACGGTAATAACCACGGTGGCAGTCGCCGTCAAGCCGCCAGTATCACTCACCACATAGGTAAACGTGTCGGTAATCTTCTCACCCGCTGCTAATGCTTGGAGTTCAACATTTGGGGAATAGACCACG
>CAZLKK010000034.1:15175-18760 GCA_964559995.1 uncultured Chloroflexaceae bacterium | reverse complement strand
ATCCTGCTCCCCACGCTAGACGAACGGCAACGGCTCATTGGCTACCTCAAAGAGCGCGGTATCTTGAGCGTGTTTCACTACCTGCCCCTGCACCTGTCTGATATGGGGCAACGCTATGGTGGGCAGGTGGGGGATTGTCCTGTGACGGAGGATGTGAGCGACAGGTTGTTGCGCTTGCCCTTCTATTATGAGCTAACTAACGAGGAGCAGCAGCGGGTCATAGATGCGCTGGTGTCGTTTCAGGTGCTGGTGAAAGGGCAAGTACCTAGCTTATGATTGGTGCGCTGGCAATACTGTTTCTCTTCCAGCTTATCGGCGAGGTGCTGGTGCGGGCGTTTGATGTGCCATTCCCCGGACCGGTGCTAGGGATGCTGCTGCTGTTTATTGTGCTCAAAATTCGCGGCTCCCTGCCGCAATCGTTGCGGCAGACCTCACAAACGATGCTCGCGCACCTCTCGTTGCTCTTCGTGCCAGCGGGAGTGGGCATCATGCGTCACTTTGCGCTGATCCAACAAGAATGGCTGCCTATCCTAGCAACGCTGGTGATCAGTACGCTGATTACGATTGGCGTTACGGGGGTGACGATGTGCTGGATAGTGCGCCGTATGCCAGATAAGACGGGGCAGGAGGGATAACTAGGCTATGGGTGAGCGACTAACCGACATATGGGTCTATCTAGCCCAAACCCCGCTGCTGTGGCTAACTGTCACGGTGGGGGTGTACTATGTGGCAGATGTTATCTACAAAAAACTCAATATGATGCCGCTGGCACACCCGCTGGTGTTGGCGGTGGTGGGTATTGTGCCGGTGTTAATGCTGACTGGCACATCCTACGAGGTCTACTTTGATGGGGCACAGTTTGTCCATTTTCTGCTTGGACCGGCGACGGTTGCGCTGGCAGTGCCATTGTATATCTACTCTGGTACAGTTAAGCGGCTCATTATCCCGCTAGGGGTGGCGTTGGTTGTGGGGTGCCTAACGGGTATCCTGTCGGCGGTGGGCATTGGCTATGTGACGGGGGTCTCTGATGTGACGCTGCGCTCGCTTGCCCCCAAATCTGTGACGACCCCGATTGCTATGGGGGTGACGGAGCAGATTGGTGGTATCCCTTCGCTCACGGCGGTGTTTGTGATTATCACGGGGATTATCGGGGCGTTGGCAGGCAAAGAATTGCTTGACCTGTTGCGGGTGCAAGAACCGAGTGCTCGCGGGTTGGCGATGGGGTTAGCTTCGCATGGGCTTGGCACGGCACGCGCCTTTCAAATGAGCGAGCAGGCGGGGGCATTCTCTGGTCTGGCGATGGGGCTAAATGGAGCACTCACCGCGATTGTGGTGCCGGTGTTGGCACACTGGTTGTTTGTATGAAAAAGCCTGATGATTACCCGGATGATCGCAAGTTGCTGCTGCGCGGTATCTTGATTATGGGTGGGGGGGCGTTGTTTGCCCATGTGCTGTTCCCGTTTATCTGGTGGAACTTTATGGGGGGCAGCCAGTATCAGGGGGTGCCGCAATCTATGCCGGGGCTGCCGACAAACTATCGCGTTGTTACCTATACGCCGCTCCCGGTGCCAACGTTGACGGCTACCCCCACAGCTAGTCCCACTGTGACGAGTACGCCAACCATAACGGCGACAGTTGAAGCTGAAGCGCAAAACAGACAACCCGCTCCCCTTGCTGCCCCCGCTTCCCTTGCAGGGCGAGAGGGGGGGCAACAACCCGCTCCCCCTCGCCCCTCTCCCATTCCAGGGCGAGGGGGGATATGGTAGGGACGCAAGGGACGTGCGCCCTATGCACTCGCATACACTAACATAGGGGGCAGGCAAGTTGACCCTACCTAGACACCTACCCTAGCTTTGTAGTGTGCTCTGCTTGGTTTGCGTGTTGCGCTCTGTGTTTTGTGCTTCAAAGCTGCCTAGCCGCCGCTCCACCAGGCGTAAGCGTTCATACAGTACTGCCATATGCTGCATCAGCTGCCCGATCATCTGCTCCGCCGTCAACGTTCCGTTTTGCCACTTGCGGAAGAGTTCTTCCATTGGGTGCATGCCCATTTCCAACGCTCCTTTCTGTACATATCAATGAAAAATCGTGTATCATAGGGGCGGGGGTATTTCCCCTACTCGTTATGAGGAGACCCTGCACTGTTACTTTAGTTGGTGCAGTGCAGGGCACCTTCTTACACCTGACTGTGTAAGTATGGCATAACTTGAAGTATGTGTCAAATAAATCTAGGACTTTTAAGGATAGATAATGCAGCGGTTTGGGGAAAAACTACGGTTTTTGCGTGAGTGTAGAGGCATGACTCAACGATCTCTTGCCAAGCAACTTGGGATAACAAGTGCGTTTATCAGCGACATTGAGCATAGGAGAAAACGCCCCAACCTGACCTTTGTTTTGAACATCGCAGATATGTTTGGGGTATCAGTAGATTCGCTGGTGCGTGATGGGCTAGAACTTGAGTTTTTGCGGGATGGGGAGGAGTAGAAATACTTAGCAGAAATGGGAAATGATAAGGATAGATAATGGAACGGTTTGGGGAAAAACTACGATTTTTGCGCGAGTGTAGAGGTATGACCCAACGCTACCTTGCCAAACAACTTGGTATGACAGGAGCGTTTATTAGCGACATTGAACACAGGAGAAAACGCCCCAACCTGACCTTTGTTTTGAACATCGCAGATATGTTTGGGGTATCAGTAGATTCGCTGGTGCGTGATGGGCTAGAAGTTGCGTTTTTGCGGGATGGGGAGGAGTAAGTGTATCCCTTGAACAATAGGGGCTATTTTCAAGGGAGATGACACCTATGATACACGAATTAGATACTGTTGTGCTAACAATAGATGTTATGGAGCATGGACTCCAAATAGGTGATGTAGGAACCGTTGTTTTGGTAATCCAAAATGGTCACGGGTATGTTGTTGAGTTTATGACGTTGAATGGGGATACTGTCGCGGTTGTTCCCCTAGAAGCAGATAAGGTACGTGCTGTTCAAGATGACGAAATAGCCCATGTGCGTAGATGTACATTAGTTGCATAATTCGTATTACATGCCATTTGACATTGGTAAGGGGCTTGTGCTATAATGCATGTCTTGTAAGGGCGCATAGCTCAGTTGGTTAGAGCGCAATCCTGATAAGATTGAGGTCCCTGGTTCGAGTCCAGGTGCGCCCACCAAGTATAGCTTGGTGGTAGGGAGTATGGGGCGATAGCTCAGTTGGGAGAGCACCTGCTTTGCACGCAGGGGGTCAGGGGTTCAAGTCCCCTTCGCTCCACCATATTCACAATGGGTTTTGTCGGTTCTTCACCTTCTCCATTTTCCCCAATCAAGAAAAAAAGCTCGCGTTTTGAGCACAGTTAGATAATACCCTCTCTTATGACATGCAAGGATTTGTTGACCCGCCAACGGTACCCAAGTGATAGGACACATGCAGAATGGGAACCGATTTGCTAGGCGTTGCCTGAAAAAACAGGACGTGGACGCAAGCGGACGTTGGACATGCGAGAGAACGGTCTGAATTTCTAAGCATTGTTACACAATCTGAATCTTGCCCCTACCAATGCCTTAGCGTACCACAAAGGGCAAAAAGA
>CAZLKK010000034.1:10843-15075 GCA_964559995.1 uncultured Chloroflexaceae bacterium | reverse complement strand
TGTCCTCTTGCCGCTGGACCATCAGCATAAACTCCCCAAACCGATCTCCCGATGCCGATGCCACCCGACTGCCTTAGCGTACCACAAAGGGCAAAAAGATGTCCTCTTGCCGCTGGACCATCAGCATAAACTCCCCAAACCGATCTCCCGATGCTGATGCCACCCGACTTGTCGTATCTACCGTAGTGGGCAATTCTTCCCACGCTGTGCCATCCCAAAACCCAATGACCAAACTACGCTCAGGTAAATCACCTAACTTTTCGACATCCTCGGCGGTATAGGGTACGTGAAACAAGAACAGACTGTTGGTTGTGGTGATAGGGCTATTCTCACCATCGTGGGCTTCTAGCGTAAAAGAACGCAACACTACTGTTCCATCAGATACGCTTTGCAATGGCAATTCTAGCATCGTAAGGGTACTGGTTATTGGAGTATCTACGGACTCTGCGGGAAAAGTCAGCTGCATACCTAATGTGGACGTGATAACCCCGCCTTCTTCGGGAGAAATCATCTGCTGTTGCGTATCGAGAATATCAGGGTAAACTACGGACACCGATATGGTGTCTGTAGCATGGACATCATACTTTATGGGAAAAATGGTACTCGTCATCATCAGCGTATTGATCAATGGTCCAGGGTAATCATCTACCGTAACCAGAGTGGTTAGGGTTCCTGTAGTTGTCGCAGTTGGAACAAGGTTTTTCGTAACCAGTGGCACATTGCCTAATCGGTTATCCACCACAGTCACTGGGTCAAGAAAAGTATTGCCGGTATTGGTCACAAGGTAGGTGTAGGTTATCTTCTCCCCCACTTTTACCCGCGCTCTGTCTGGTGTGATGCTGACAAGAGCAGCCGGGGATAAGTCTTTCCATGTGACTTCATATGCCCCCAAATCTATGCGATCATTGAAGATACGCACATCTCCGTCTAAATCCGTGGCTATCTCTGAGGGGAACAACCCATAGTTGCCCTTGTCTATAGCTGCTGATACTGGCTTTAGGTGATAATTACCAAAAGACGTAGGGTTGCTGGATGCTGGAACAAACTCCACAAACTGAGGGTCTACATCCATATTATTTCCCCCATCTACCCCCATCCTGGTGCTCCAGTCCCTACTACCGCCGCTGTTTTGCACAAGACTGTAGGTAAAAGTCGGTACACTGGTACTTATGTTTCTCACTTGGATAATGTTGCCCCATACAATGCTATTTTGCACAACGGGGTGAGAAGCCGAGTTCGCTATGCCATCCCCATAGTTGCTGGTAATCGTGCCATTGGTTATGCGTACATTACTGTTTATATTGGTTAATCCCGCATTATTATTGGTACTCAGGAGGGTATTGTAGAGGTATGCGGTACTTCTATTATTGATCATACCACCGTTTCTACTCCCAAGTATAGAACCACTGATAAGGGATACGTCACTCTCAACATTATCCATCCCTGTGCCAGTGTTTCCAAAGAACGAACCATGAACCATCTTTATGGTACTTTTTCTGTTGGACATACCCGTGCCGGAGTTATGGAAAAAGGTTACATCTGTGATGACCAGCGTACTTCCATCATTCACCATTGCCCCAAAGAGATTTTCACGAAATGCTACCTTTTGCATGGTGACTCTGCTGTTGGTGTTATACATCCCGCCGCCGGGGTAGGCAGCATTGTTGTTTAAGAAGGTGACATTGGACAGCACTGTTGTACTGTTGAAGTTATACATCCCCCCTCCACCACCAAAAGATGCCGTATTGCCTCGGATAATCATATTTTGGAAAACAGTATTGCTGTTCGTATTGTGTATCCCATTACGGGTCGCCGCGGTGATGAAAAAACCGTCTAACAGGGTTGTAGTGGTTACTCCCGTGCTCCTGACAACATAGGCAGCATTTTTGCCCTTGATGTGCTCAATATCCTCAATGATTCCCTCATTGGATGTATCGTTCTGGTCAATATCACCACTGAGAATAGTCACATTGGTTTCCCAATCACGCTGTTGAAGCGTTGTTTCTGTCCCGGTAAAGCCCCCATAGATGGCGACTCCATCTTTGAGTTTGAACGTATCGGATACAGTTGTTCCTGGATAGTAGATACCGGCGGCAACCCAAATGTTGTCGCCAAGCGTAGCTTTCTCCAACGCAGTTTGTAATTGGCAGGCATTGGTCCAGTCGGTGCATGGAGCATCGTTGGTGCCTGCTGGTGTGACGTAGAGCGTACCTGCATTGGATGCGGATGTGGAGAATGGAGAGGAAACGAAACCCAACAAACCGAGTATGACAAGAACTCCACTGGTTACGGTTATGCCGATGATTTTTGTTGCTGTCAAGCAAGACAACCGAAGTATGATGGACAAGACAGTGCTCCTTTCAAAGTAGTGTGGTTAAACAGCATAGAGAGCGACAGGTATCCTGGTGGTTTGGACTATCGCATACGTAACCAGTATACCATAATATAGGGAAGAAATGGGGGAAGTGACAATAAAAATGGGGGCAAATCAGCCCTAAACCCTACCCCCGCACCTTGACATCCCCTTGTCTGTCGGCTATAGTCTAGCAAGAAAAATGTGATCATCAAATAAAATAGGGACACTACCCTTTGTAACGATACATAATAGGAGAAGGAGACGCATGAAAGCACCCCTAAGTTGGCTTCGAGAGTTTGTAGACATGACCATGCCACCTAAAGCATTGGCACACCTCATCACTATGGCAGGGCTAGAAGTAACCGACATTCGCTTCATTGGTGTAGAAGGGGCTGAACTCCCCTGGGAAGCGGACAAGATAGTTGTGGCAAACATCCTGGAAGTCAAGCCACACCCCAACGCCGACAAACTGGTGCTTGCCGTGGTAGACTATGGTGCAGGTACCCCCCATACTGTTGTCACTGGCGCACCTAATCTCTTCCCCTACAAGGGCATAGGTCGCCTTGACCACCCCCTCAAAGCGGTTTTTGCCAAAGAGGGGGCGAATCTCTACGATGGGCATAAAGCCGGGTGGGTTATTACCACGCTGAAAAGCCGACCCGTGCGTGGGGTGGTAAGCGATGCGATGCTGTGCAGCGAAAAGGAGCTTGGCATTAGTGAAGAACATACGGGGATTATCTTTTTGGAAGATGAAGCCCCGGTAGGGATGCCCCTGTGCGAACTTATGGGCGATGTAGTGTTTGATATAGACATCACCCCCAACCTCGCCCGCTGCCTCTCCATTGTGGGCATTGCGCGGGAAATAGCCGCGCTCACCGGGGCAGAACCGCATATCCCCGACCCGCAGGTGCAAGCAGAAGGTGCTGCTATTGAGGATCGTGTCCAAGTGACGGTAGAAGAGCCAACGCTCTGCCCCCGCTTTACCGCCGGCTTGATAGAAAACATCACCATTGCCCCCTCGCCCAGCTGGATGCAACGGCGGTTGACGCTTGCCGGTATGCGTCCCATCAACAACATTGTAGACATCTCCAACTATGTAATGTTGGAATGGGGTGAACCAACGCATGCCTTTGATGCAGACAAGGTGCAAGATCAGCAGTTCATTACCCGCCTAGCCCGTCCCGGCGAGCGGCTTACCACGCTAGACGGCAAAGACCACGACCTCATTGCACAACAGGGAGCAGGTGTCCCCCCATTGCTCGTTTGCGACAAAACCGGTCCGTTGGCACTGGCAGGGGTGATGGGCGGCGAGAGCAGCGAGGTGAGCGATAGCACAACCCGCGTCTTGCTTGAGGCAGCTATCTGGGAACCGGGGCAAATCCGTCGTACTGCCCAAGCGTTCAAGATACCAAGCGAGGCATCACGCCGCTTCGAGCGTGGTGTAGACATTGAGGTTGCGCCGATAGCCCAACGCCGCGCCCTAGAATTGATGCGAACGCTGGCAGGTGGCACGGTGGCGCAGGGATTGGTAGATGTCTACTCGCAACCGTGGGAGCATCCCGTGCTTGATCTGCCGCCATCGGAAGTGACACGACTGCTTGGTATTCATCTGAGTGCCTTTGATATAGCCGATATGCTGCGCTCGCTTGGTTTTGCATGCGAAGTCCACAATAGCGCGATGCTAGGCGACCTAGCCCCCTATGCGATTGGCACGAGTATGGACCCCTCCTATGTGCGGGTGTGGGTGCCGTCTTTCCGCCAGGATGTCACCTGCCTAGCAGACCTGTGCGAGGAGGTAGCCCGTATCTATGGCTATGACAACATCCCCATGACCCGTCTGCACGATGAACTCCCCCCATCGGAACAGGACCAGCAG
>CAZLKK010000034.1:0-10833 GCA_964559995.1 uncultured Chloroflexaceae bacterium | reverse complement strand
CGAGGGTTTCACCTACATGCGGCAGGACCAGCAGGGCATGTTGGAGCAGCAGGTGCGTGATGTGCTGCTTGGTTGTGGTCTCAACGATGTGATTACCTACTCCCTCACCAGCATGGAATCGGTGGCAAAGCTCCAACCGTCTGCGGCAGATGCCAGTCGCTACGTGCGGTTGAGTAATGCTGTGTCGCCAGAACGGGAGTATCTCCAACGCAGTATGCTGCCTACCCTGCTGGAGTCATTGGTAGCAAACCTCTATGAGCGGGACTTTGCCGGCTTATTTGAGATAGGGCGAGTCTTCCTGCCCCGTCAAACCCAACAGCAGGACCAAGATACAACACAAGACGAACCACAAGACGAGCCACAAAACCAAGACAAGGGACAGGGTACGAACCAAGCCCCAGACCAGCAGCCAGTAACAGATGAAACTGAAGCATGGTTGCCAAATGAACCCCACTATCTAGCTATCGTGATGGCAGGCAAGCGACAACCGCTCTCGTGGCTTACCCCAAGCACCAATGGCAGCGACAAAGCCGAGGTTGATTTCTTTGACCTCAAAGGGGTATTGGAAACGCTGCTCTCCCACTTGGGGTTGGCAAATCGGGCTATGTTTGAGCCGCTAACGGATGATGAGCGATTCCATCCGGGGCGGGCTGCCCGTTTGCTCATTGCCCAACCAGATGAACCTGACCCTGCCGCCGATGACGCTGATGATGGTAAGAAAAAGGGCAAAGGCAAGAAGGCTAAGAAACAGCAGCGCGAGCCGGTGTATGTAGAGGTGGGGGTATTTGGGGAGTTGCACCCGGATGTGTGCGAACGCTACGAGAGCAAAACGACCCGTATGCTGGCAGCAGAGGGCAATTTGGACACCCTCTTTGCGCTGGTACAGCCTGCTACCTATACGCCTATCTCTCGCTACCCTGCCACGTTGCAAGACCTGGCGATTGTGGCAGACACCACGATACCCACAAGCAAGATTGCGTCAGTCATCAGGAAAGGGGCAGGCGATTTGTTGGAATCGCTAACGCTATTTGATGTGTACACGGGGCAGCAGGTGGGTGAGGGCAAGCGTAGCCTTGCCTACCGGTTGGCGTTTCGGGCATCAGATCGCACCTTGAGCGATGATGCCTTGACAAAGGTACGCGGGAAGATTGCCAAGATGTTGGAGCGGGAGTGTAAGGCGGTGCTGCGGGGGTAGGATAACCCCACCTGTATTCCCCTCGCCCCCTCGCCCTGGGATGGGAGAGGGGGGAGCGGGGGGGAAAAGCGGGAGTTAGACAGCTTTTGTTGGGCAACATGGCTATGACGTGGGGAAAAAACCTGTAAGCGTTCAGAGGGTGAGTATGACAACCTGTAACCAATGGTATAATCATCCTTGTTATCTTGGAACCCCTGATTAGTGTAGTTGAAAGGACAATTAGTTCAATGTTGAACCTCGCCTTTTTATTAGAACAGAGTGCCGCAAAGTTCCCAAGCAAAATTGGGCTTATTTTGGATGAGCACAAGATACCGTTTGCCCAGGTCAATGGGGCAGCAAATATAGTGGCTAATGCACTGGTTGATATGGGTATTCACCGGGGCAGCACAGTCACAATGATGTTGCCGAATATTCCCCAGTTTGCTATTTGCTACTATGGTATTCTCAAAACCGGGGCTATTGTCGTCCCCCTCAATGTACTGCTCAAGCATGGAGAGATCAAGTATCACCTGGAAGACAGCGAGTCGTCAGTGCTGATTGTGTGGGAGGATTTCGTGGATGAGGCAGTAAGTGCCTTGCAGTTGACGGATGTATGCCACACGCTCATTGTGGTGCAAGCTCCTGGTAGCACCCGCGAATTGCCCGAGCAGGCAATATCGTTTCAATCGTTGTTACAGAAGTATCCACCGGTGTTTGACACAGTGCAGACAAACCCGGATGATACAGCGGTTTTGCTCTACACCAGCGGTACCACAGGTCAGCCCAAAGGGGCAGAGCTTACCCATTTCAATATGTTTTCTAATGCAATGGTGAGTGCAGACCGGGTGGTGCATGTAGATTCAGACGATGTAGCGTTGGCAGTGTTGCCGCTATTTCATGCGTTTGGGCAGACCACAATGCTGAATCTCTGTATGTACAAAGGGTGTACCCTCTCCCTCTTGCCGCGCTTTGAGCCACGCAAAACGTTGGAGATTATGCAGCGGGACGGGGTAACGTTCTTTTGTGGGGTGCCGACAATGTATGCGTTTTTACTGCGCTTCCCCAATGCAGAACGCTATGATATTTCTAAGCTGCGCCGCTGTATCTCTGGTGGGGCGGCTATGCCAGTAGAAGTGATGCATGCGTTCAACGAGAAATACCAAGTGACGATCTTGGAAGGATACGGGTTGTCCGAAACTTCACCCGTGGCAACGTTCAATCACCTTGAGCGTTCACCGAAGCCGGGCAGTATCGGTACGCCGCTGTGGGGGGTTGAAGTACGGATTGTAGATGAGCAAGACGACACGGTAGCACAAGGGGAGATTGGCGAGTTGGCTATCCGTGGGCATAATGTGATGAAGGGCTACTACAAAAGCCCAGAGATTACCGCCGAGGTACTGCGTGGCGGGTGGTTTCACACCGGTGATATAGCGCGTATGGATGAGGACGGCTATATCTTTATTGTGGATCGCAAAAAGGACGTGATTATCCGTGCGGGCATGAATATTTACCCGCGTGAGATAGAAGAGGTGTTGTATGGACACCCGGCTATTGCTGAGGCGGCGGTGGTAGGGGTGTCGCATGCGGTACAAGGCGAGAAGGTGCATGCGGTGGTGGTATTGAAGGATGAGCAGACTGTGACAGAGGATGAGATCATCCATTATTGCAAGGAGCGGTTAGCCGATTATAAGATACCCCGTTCGGTGGAGTTTCGGGAATCTTTGCCAAAGACGGCAACGGGTAAGATACTCAAGCGCGAGCTAGGGTAAATGAGGTATTCTACCCCCGTGAGGGAAGGGGGAGAGGAATAAACAGGTAGCCTTTGCCCAACAAACCTACCCTGATAAACACCTACCCCCCTTCCCCTATAAGGCAATAAGCCCCAACTTGCGGGAGACCTGCTTTTTTGCTATCATGGGAAGTAAAGGAATTTTGTTATGTAGCGTTGAGGTGTCCAGTTTCCCGAATTGTTTGTACAACGGATGTACACGCCTTCTCTGCGTGACCCATCAGCGTAGAGACAAACTGCTCCTTGAACGTACCGTAGTACATGTCAAGATAGCGTTCTGGTACAGAACGTTTCTGGTAACAGAAGGATGGTCCGCTAATGAATAGTTTTGTAAATGGAGCTGCGGTCCAACATTCTGAAGTCAGCGTTGATCTCCCTGTCTCTGTACAAGCAACAGGAGACCCAAAAGCTCGTGGGAAAGAACCCGTACTCAGCGCCCCCCGTCTTCAGAAACAACCGGTTTTAGATCATACCCTCTCGCACAACCCAACGGTAGACCTGCTGGTATCACGATTGCATACCTACCTACCCGAATCTGACGCGAGCCTCGTTCGCCATGCCTACACCTTTGCCTACACTGCCCATCATGGGCAGCGGCGGCGAAGTGGGGAACCGTACATTACCCATCCGGTAGCCGTAGCAAATATCCTCCTGGATTTGCACATGGATGACAGCACCATTGCTGCCTCGCTGCTGCATGATGTGGTTGAAGACACTGGCGTGACTATCGAGGAGATAGATCACGTTTTTGGATCAGAGATTGCGTATCTGGTCAATGGAGTAACCAAATTATCTGTTTTAGAAGCCAAAAACAAAGAAGAAGCCCAAGCTGGTACCTACCGAAAGATGTTTATTGCGATGGCAGATGACCCGCGAGTAGTGCTGATCAAACTGGCAGATCGGGTACATAATATGCGAACGCTTGGATCAATGCGGGTAGACAAACAACGCCGCATTGCCACCGAGACGCTCGAAATCTACGCACCGTTGGCGCACCGGCTTGGTATCTGGCGCATCAAGTCAGAGTTAGAAGATTTAGGCTTTCGCACCTTGCACACCGAAAAATACGAGGAAATCTCCCGGCAATTGCTCGTTCGGCGGGAAGCCCGCGAGAACATTATCATGGGCGTGATCGCCCGACTGGAATCTGCCCTAGAAAAAGAACAAATCCAGGCAGACATCAGTGGACGACCCAAGCATATCTATTCCATCTTTCGCAAGATGGAGCGCAAGGGGGTCGGGCTAGACCAGATATATGACCTGCTCGCCGTGCGGGTTATTGTCCATGAGGTCAGCGAATGTTATCGGGTGCTTGGTATTGTGCATAGCCTCTGGACTCCCATACTCTCGGAGTTTGACGACTATATCGCCGTGCCAAAAGAGAGTATGTACCGTTCGTTGCACACAACGGTGATGATACCAAGCGGCACCCCCTGCGAGGTACAGATACGCACCTATGAGATGCACTCCATCGCCGAGCATGGCATTGCGGCTCACTGGCGATACAAAGAGGGTTTCTCCAAGAACGACAACGGCTATGAAGCCAAACTCGCTTGGTTGCGTGGCTTGATTGGCTGGCGGCGCGAGATGACCGATGCCCGCGATTTTGTCGAGAGCCTCAAGAGTGATGAATTTGAGGAGCAGGTCTATGTCTTCACCCCCAAAGGCAAGATTATAGACCTCACAATGGGCAGCACCCCCATAGACTTTGCCTACCGTATCCACAGCGAGATAGGGCATCGGTGTGTGGGGGCAAAGGTGAATGGGCGCATAGTCCCACTGGATTACCAGCTGCAGAATGGCGATATTGTCACGATCTTGTCGTCCAAGCCGCCGCGGGGACCTAGCCGTGACTGGCTCAATTTCGTGAAGACCAGCAACGCCCGTAGTCACATTAAACGCTATTTCCGCAAGCTCCAACGAGAAGAAAATAGCACCGCCGGGCGGCACCTGCTGGAGAAGGAGATGAAACGGCTAGGGCTAACGATGGCATTTGACGATATAGCGTCAATTTGGGGCAGTAATAGCGTCGAAGAGATGTTTATTGCCATTGGCAGCGGCGATACTACGGCTCGCCATGTCGTACAAAAGGTCCTAGCCCACAAGCAATCTTCCCACGATGATCTCTCGCATATCCCCCAAATTACCCCCCCACCGCAGCCCCGTACAGAAGGTACGGGGATTCGGGTCTGTGGTACAGGAAATGTGCTCACGCGCATAGCCCGCTGCTGTAACCCCGTGCCGGGTGAGCCGATTGTCGGCTATGTCACCCGTGGGCGAGGGGTGTCGGTGCATCGGGCAGACTGCCGTATGGTCATCAATGACAGTAACCGTGAGCGGTTGGTAGATGTTAGTTGGGGGGATGATTCCGACACCGAGGGCTACCCTGTGCCTATCCATGTAGAGTCGTGGGACCGGGTGGGGCTATGGCGGGATATTACCGCGATGGTTGCCAACGCTGGTATCAACATTGAGGAGTTGCACCAGATAGACGTAAAGGGGGGGCAGGTGAGGCTCTCTATGCAACTCAAGATTAAGAGCATCCGCCAGCTTACCGAGATTCTGGACAAGCTCAACCGTATCCCCAATGTCATAGAGGCACGCCGCGAAATACAGCAAAGTCATGGTGAAGAACAGTAACAGCAGGGCAACCCCCATCCCCTGCCCTTCCCCCACTACGCAGGAGAAGGAGGACGAACGAGCCGCGAGGGGCAACGAGCGGATGTCTGGGGACGGGGGCAAGGGGGATCGGGAAATACCGTAACGATTGTCCGGCAGACCTACCCCTGAGACGGGGAGCTAGTCCTGCGAAAACTCCACGCGGACGAGGAGTTTCCCTAGCGTCAAACTATCCCGGTGGTAGATAGCGGTAGGCTTATAAGGTTCAAGCTGTCGCCCATTGATAAAGGTGCCATTGGAGCTTTCCAGGTCTTCTACCAAACAGACCCCATTTTGCACCGAAATAATGGCATGCTGGCGCGAGACCCCGGCATCATAGCCGCCCTCTTCTGACAAATCAACCCCAGGCGTAGCCCCGGTCCGGTTATCCTTGCGCCCAAGAATATGCTCATCCTTGCTCACCACCCGGATGCGCCGCCCGCTCCCCGCAACAACCAACGTTATTATCTTGCCTGGCTTGGTAAACGCAGGAGAGCTATGCAACGAAGAACTCGTTTGGGAAACAGCCTGCTCCAACTTACGAGCGAGAGAAGCCGTGGTACTCCGGCTATACGTTTCCAACCCCGCTCCACACGCCGAGCAAAACAACGTACCATCCAGTTGTTCAGCATTACAATGTTTGCAAATAATCATATGACTACTTTCCCCATCCCGACTCCCGCTCTTGGAGTGGGACAGACTGGTGGATAAGCCCACGAGTGCCATACTTAATACGCTTGCGTCCCTCGGAAGATGCCCGTCCAGACTTGAGCAAGCGGGTAGCCTCCTCCTGCATCGTGCTTGCCAACGGTATCTCGCCAGATTCAAACAAACGGGTTCCTGCCATCATCAATTGTTCTGCCGCCTCGTCTATCGCTCCCGTTTCGACATTTTTCCATGCCCGTGCCTGCAACCGGTACGCCGTTAGCCGTTCCATCCAATGCTTGATAGCCAAATCGCTCTCACCATTCACCTGTTCTGGGGGTTCTATTGCTATAGTCAGTTGCATCTCCTGTCGATGTTCTTGCTGGTCCGACTCTGGCATCTGATACCGCAACACAACCTGGAGCAAATGGTGATCTCCAATTTCAAGCGGTGGCACAACGACCTCAAGCACAAACACATGCGGGTCTGTGCCCTGCCAATTGCCCAGATTGCCCATCCACCGAATCGCATGCTCACTCTTCATCGGGACGGGGGAAATATACGGTTGTACGCGGTCTATTGAGCGCACCGTGCTGTCTGAATGACTTATCAAGAGCAACTGCACTTTTTGCGCGAAGGTAGCCGACATCCGCTTCATCTCCTCGGCAAACACCTCGGTGATGTCTTGGGCAGTGGTGATATAGCGGGTATGGCTATTCTCACTTGCCGCCATCATCTCCAGCAAATCTTCATTCCATTCATCCCCAATCCCCAACGCGGTTAGCCCAATATGGTGGCTTTGCAAATGCCGGGCTATGGACAAACACTCCGCCTCATCCCCGTAGGTACGCCCGTCTGTCAACAAGATAACATGGCTAATGCCGTGGATCATGAGGGTACGTTGTATCTCTGTAGAGGCTTTTTTCAACCCTGTTGCCATTTCCGTACCACCGGCAGCCTCAATGTCATAGATGAGGTTTTTCAGGTTGTCCCGGTTGCTGACTGATTGGGAAGGGATGACTACCTGGGCATGGTCATTGAAGGTCACGAGTGAAAAGAAGTCGGTTTTGTCCAAACGGTCTACAATTCGGCATGCCGCTTCTTTTACCTGGTTGAGCCTATCTCCCCGCATAGACAAGCTGCGGTCTAGCACCAGGCAAAGGTTCATTGGCATACGCATGACATCGGTGTGGGTCTCCTCTGGAGTTGCCACCAACATCACATAGACAACTTGCGATTCATTGGACTTTGGCAAAACCGTACGGTTCAGAAATGCTTGAAGCTGGATCGTTGCGCTCATCGTCAGTGCCTTTTTTGATTATCCTACCGGTCTTGGTAATACTATCGTTCAGAAGAGCTTATGTGCTCATGGTGTACTCTTATGAACGAAGTTATGCGCCAAAATTGGTGTCAGGAGAGGATTCTTCCTCTTCAATTGGCAACGTTACGATGATGGCAGAAATATTATCCTCTCCCCCATTGGTATTGGCTTGGGAAATAAGGTCTTGGCATAGCTGTTGGGGGCAATCCTGCTGCATCAGAATGGTAGCTATGGCATCTTCCAACACCATGTCCCACAACCCATCACTACACAGCAGCAAGTGGGTATACCCGGATACATCCTGATACAAAATGTCTACCTCAACGTTGGGGGACTGCCCAATGGAGCGGTAGAGTTGGCTACGCAGCGGGTGTTCACGGGCAGCAGAAGCGTCAAGCTGCCCCAGCTGGATAAGCCGCCCCACTGCCGAATGGTCTGTCGTTATCTGCTCCAGTTGCCCATCTTTCAGCAGGTAGGCGCGGGTATCCCCCACATGCCCAATGGACAGCGAATGTCCAAGTAGCAACGCGGCAGTACACGTTGCCCCCATATCGGAGCCAATCATCTGGGCATAGTCCCATATCTCTTGGTTCGCCTTTTGTATCGCAGATTGCATCAGCGTTTGCATAGCTTCTGCCATAGACTCATGCAGCATGGGGGAGATAAAGTTGGCGAAAACGTGCTCTACAATCGTGCGTATGGCAATACGGCTTGCCAAATCGCCATCCTCATGCCCGCCCATCCCATCTGCGACAATGAACAACCCCATCGAGAGGTCAGATGTTGTGCCACGGGGGAGCGTGGTCGTCATCGCATAGATGCTATCTTGGTTGGATTCCCGGAGTAGTCCCTGGTCACGAAGCGCACCAACGGCTACCCCTTGTAGGATACGCGGCGGCGGTGGCATCGTGAACGATGGGTAGTCAGGTGGGGGAAACTCGTAGTTTTCTTCCCCCACATCATACTGCTGTTCGTTCTGCTCTTGTTCTACTTGTGATTCGTCCGTAGTTGGTTGTTGGTCTGCTTCGTATGCTTCGGATATGTGATGTTCTTGGTTTTGTTGTTGCTTGTTCATCATGCTTTCAAGGCATAAATACGATTATCCATTGAGCCGACATACACTATGTCATCTTTAATCGCCGGCTTAGAAACGATAGGTTCCTCAGTTTCAAACTTCCATATGAGATTACCGCTTTCGGAATCCAAACAGTAGGCATAATGGTCTACACTGCCAAAGTAGATACGTCCATTTGCTGTGTTGGGTGATGAAGTTACCTGTCCCTCTGTTTTATATTTCCATGCAAGGCGACCATTTTTCTTTTCCACAGCATACATGTGACCATCGGCACTGCCGACATAGATGCGTGTGCCAAGTACGAGCGGGGTAGAGAAAATGCCATGCCCGGTGCGAAACTTCCAGGCAATCATCCCACTCTCACTGTCTAGCGCATACAGGGTCCCATCCATAGAGCCAACGAGAATCAGGTTATCGCACAAGACTGGCGTAGAGATAATGGGCTGTTGGGTGCGTTGCTTCCACTTCAAACTCGATGAGCGTATTTCCAAACAGTAGATATGCGAATCATCACACCCAATAGAGACAAATCCCTTGCCAATGCAGGCAGATGAACGAAACGGCTTGTAGGCGCGATACTTCCAGATAAGTACGCCACGCAGCCCGTCTAGCGCGTAGAAGTGCTGATCATCGGAGCCGATAAAGGTTATCCGTTCATGCACCCGTGGGGATGAGCGTACTGGCTTGTCCGTGCGAAATATCCAGCGTCTAGTGCCACTCCGGGTATCTATACCATAGACTGCCCCATCTTCTGAGCCAACGATAACCAAATCTTGCCAGACGGTAGGGGAAGAGCTTATGCCGCCCTCTGTGGCATATTTCCAACGGAAATTGCCCGTTGTGGCTTCTATGGCGTACAGGTTGGTATCGTAGCACCCAACGTATAGGACATCATCTTGAATGACGGGAGAGGAGCGCAGTTCATCTTCACAGGTGAAATCCCATAACAATTCGGTAGATTTCGTGTTGCTGGTGGGAATAGACGGCACACCGGCGACACTGGCAGGCATCCCTGCACTCACCCCCACAAAGCCAAGCAACGCCTGCTTAAACTCTTCGGCATTTGACCAGCGTTCGGCAGCATCGTAGGCTAGGGCTTTGCTCACGATGCTTTCCATTTCTGGCGAAATATCCGGGTTGAGCTTGGTGAGCGGCCGCTCATGGAAGGTGAAGGGGGTTTGCATACGCGGGTCGTTGTTGGTCAGCAAATGGTGCATAGATGCCCCAAGCGCGTAGATGTCCCCTTGGGGGTCTATCATCCCGCGGTATTGCTCTGGGGGAGCATAGCCTTCGGTGCCAATCATCGTCCCTTTGCGTTCGTTGGGGTCTATCAGGCGGGCTATCCCAAAGTCAATCAACACAATGCGATCTCCCGTAGAGAGCAGCACATTGGAAGGCTTCATGTCCCGAAAGACGATGGGGTCAGGTTGGTGGTGGTGCAGGTAGTGCAACACATCGCAAATCTGAATAGCCCAAGTCGCCACGCGCTTTTCATCAAAGGGATTACCAGTTTCTTCAAGGAGCGTTTCTAGGTCTTTCCCAGGAACAAGTTCTTGGACTAAATACAACCGGTTGTTCTCCTCGAAAAAGTCGTAGACTTTGGGAATAGCCGGGTGATTCAGCGTTGCCAACAACCCTGCTTCACGCTCGAAGTGGCGCAGGTTGAGCATACGGGTCTGGGAATCAAGCGAGCGTTGGTACATCTCCTTGATGGCACAGTGGCGTACTACGTCCCTGAAGCGCATATCGCGCCCCCGGTAGACTACGCTCATCCCCCCAACTCCCAAGATACCCTCAATGACATACCGGTTTTGGAGGTTACTCCCTTCAACAAGGGCATGAAATTCCTCAGTAGGCTTTTTCTGTTCTCCGCTGGCAGCGGGATGGAGAGATTTGCTCGCTGGTGGCGGATATGGCGGCGGGGCAGGACTCCGCACGTCCTTTGTTTCGTCTGGTTTGGGGGCTTGTGGTGGAGATTGTACATCTCGCGTTTGGTCCTGTTGGGGGGCAATACCTAGTCCCTTTGTTCCCCCCTTGCCGGCAACTCCTTTTTTGATTAGTGGCATATATCACCTCTGCTGCAACATCTTTTCCCTTATAAAAGAATCCATCACAAGTTGCACAAGCAGAAACTCCTTGTCCTTTAAATTTTTCTTCTGATTCTAAACCAA
>CAZLKK010000033.1:0-18995 GCA_964559995.1 uncultured Chloroflexaceae bacterium | reverse complement strand
TAAAACCCAGAGAAGCGGGGGAGCAATCAACAGAACCTAACGAAGCGACTCCCTCGCCAACTGCGACAACGAGTACCCCAACTGCCACACCTGAGTCAGACGAGCTAGACGAGCTAAAACCCAGAGAAGCGGGGGAAGCGGATGATGACGATAGCGACAAAGAGGAATCGTCACAAACGCAAGCAGAAGACATACAGACAACACCAGTACGATTTCGGGTGGCACCCTAGCTATGGGGGGAACACCTGCCGCAGTTCCCCTTCTCCCCTCGGTGGGACGCGGGGCGAGGGGATGGGGGGAGCCCGGCGAAACATTGCTTGCAACGGCTCTCCGCGCTTTGCGCTTTGCGCTTCAAAGACCCGCTCCCCCCGCCCCCTGCCCTATCGAGCCGCGAGTATTAATGTGACGAACGGTACAAGATGGCATACTCAATATAAAAACTCATCAATGTGATACAGCGTTACCCGTGGGCCACCTGCAACCTTGAGTGCCGCCTTGAATATCTCTACCTGCTCGATAGTCTGCTCAACCGTCAAAGCATCTATACCCTGTTCACCCATACGCTGGCTATACATATCGTCACCAGAAACGATAAGGGGTGACACATAGACAATATCTCCCCGGTCTAGCTGCATCTGGGTAATAAGGTCAACAGAATGGGTAATATGTTGATGGGCGAGCTTTTCCCCCCCCACCCCCGCCAAGAGAATGACTGCCACATAGAGACCGGCGGCTTTGATAGTCTGCACAACCTCTCGACAGGCTGTTGGCGACCCCGGCTTATTGAGCAACCGAAACAGCGTCTCATCCCCAGTCTCCAGCCCCACATACACCCGCTTAACGTGGGCATCATACAATTCACGGTAGTCTTGCACCGTCTTTTGCTCTGCCCCAAAAATGTCTAGGAAAGCATAGATACCATCCAAGACGACTCCATCATCCGGGCACGGCGTAGCAATAGGGAACACGTCATGGACAATCTGGATCAATTCCAATAACCGCGGTTGGGGAATGACCAACGCATTGGCATCTCCCAAGAAAACCGACTTGCGTAGCCCAAGCGCGTTCCCAAAGAACGCCCGGACTTGCTCAGCATGGGTGCGGAATTCGTGGGGGGGCTTGATGCGAAACTTTCGACCATGATAGAAAGAACAGAAGGTACATTGATTCCAGGTACACCCCTCTGTTGCCTGCAACACCACAGAGAGGTATTGATCTGGAGGCAGAATACCAATGGGAAGGTAAATTGCATCAAACAACGCCTGTTCTGCATCCAGTCGCTCATTATCCCAAAACAACACGCGCTCCAGCCACGCAGCTATATCAGCAAAACCTTCTGTTGGCAAGTGTTGCTGGATATTGGCTACCCATTCGCGCATGTGTTCAACCAACTCGCGCACCTGTTCACGCTCCAGGAGCTGCCGTTGGCGAGTAGAATCTGGCAAAACGTATTTCATTAACACCGCATTGGCGAGTCCCCGTTTATAGTTTTTGCCATTGCGAAAACAACTCATCCAACGACCATCGTAATCAAAGCAATAGGTTGTGTGAAATTGCTCTGAGACCACGAGAAACAAGGGATGGACATTGAAAGACACTTGCCCAATATGGGGAATATATACCTGCCGTACCGCATTTGTCGTTGCTATCATACCTGTTGCACCTGTTGTTCTTCGCCATACGCTTCTGGTAAGAGTTCGGTAGTGGGAGCTGGCAATCGAACCCAAAAACAACTTCCCTCACCTTCAACACTCCAAAAGCCAATCTGTCCCTTGTGCAACTGCACAAGAGAATGGGTAATTGCCAATCCTAGCCCTGTACCGCCTGCCTCAACGCTCAAGGGATTGTCTGAACGAAAAAACCGTTGGAAGAGGTGCTGTTGGTCTGCCGCAGAGATACCGACCCCGTTATCTTCAATTTCTACCACAACAGACCGTTTTTCTTTTGCCTGCCAATCTTGGTTTATGGGGGTGCTTGGCAAATGCGTTGGGTTATGCAACTCATAGCCCCAGATACGCACCTCTCCCCCTTGATGCACATACTTGACGGCATTGGAAACGAGATTGAGCAAGATACGGCGCAGATGCAGACTATCTATCCAGACCTGTGGCAAGGTAGGTTCTAGCTCGACCTTGAGGGTTATGTGCCGCTCTTCAATCTGGGGCTTGAGCATTGTTACCACCTCTTCTACCATAGATTCCAGTGCCACCCAACGCCGTTCTACTTGGGTCGTCCCCTGTTCAAGCCGAGCCACTTCTAGCAGATCATTGACCAGCAGGACAAGATTATTGGTCTGGCGTTTGATGCTCTCAAGGAAAAAACGTTGGTTTTCCGTTAAATTTTCTACGCCACTGAGACGGAAAAGGTCTACAAAACCTTTCAAGCCAGCAAGCGGTGTGCGTAGCTCATGGGATGCCGTAGCGATAAAGGCATTTTTAGCGCGATCAGACTCAGCTTCTTTGGTCTGGTCTTGCAACACGACCACCGCTCCCGTTATTCCCAAAGGAGAGACATTCTTGGTGGAGATGATGATGATAGAGGCTACTGGTATTGCCAAGTTCGCTGCGGAGTTGATCAACAATATGCTGCAATCCTGTAGCTAGGATGGGGTCTTTCTGGCTCAAACGCCCTAGCGGTTGGTCTATGATGGCTTCGCGTTCATAGCCAAGCAGGGTTGCTGCCATACGATTAACGACGACAATTTGTTCTTGGGTATCTATCGCCAGTACCCCATCTGCCATACTCTGCAATATAGCCTGCATTTCACCAGTTTTGTGGTCACGTTGTGCCAACAGGTCAGTAATGGTGATGGTCGCCTGGTCCAATGCTTGACCAAGCTGCCCTATTTCGTCATTGTGGGTCAAATTGGATCGCATGGAGAAATCGCCGGCGGCTACCGCACGCGCCACCCGAGCCAATTTCAAGATGGGGCGGGTGATGCCGCGGGCTAACCAGATACCAAGTGCCAACATAAGGACCAGCGTTAGTCCACTGCTTATGAGCATCACCCAAAAACCAGAGAGCACCGTTTGTTGTATCTCTTGGGTGCTGATTTGTATGATAAGCTCTAGGTCTGGACTAGCTTTGGAGTCTGGGTTCAGATTGATGAGCCGGGTTTGGTAGCCTTCAACCGTTTCGGCAACATACCGTTTGTAGCTTCGCCCAAAGGAACCCCGTACATCTTGTGTGGGTTCGTCACTGCCCGTCACGAGGTGGATTTTGCCATCCAGACCGAGTTGTTGGTGAAAACGGCGAATCATAGAAGGTATCTCAATGACAGTATAAACGGTGGCTATGGCAACACGTTTGGGCGTTGTTGCTTGCTCGAATGTCCCCCATATCGGCGCACAGCCAACGAGCATTTTACCAGCGGATGTTTCCAGCAGGGTCATGCTTGATTGAACCGTACATGGCGTAAGTTCCGGGAATTCATAGACCTTCGTGCGGCTGAGATCGGTATAATTGTTCTTGTTGACCAACAGATTACCCGTGGGTTCTTGGATAATGAGCTCATCGAGGGTATAACGACTATAGATAATTGTCGCTCGGTTGTGGATTTGGTCAATATGTTGGGGAGTTATTGGCTTGGATAGCAACGCCTCTAGCATCTGTGAATCACGCGCAAGCGATGTGGCGGCATTAAAGACGTGGAGTTGCTCTTGTTTGTATCCATCTTGGATACGAGTTGCGACAGTATCCAGTTGTCTTTCTACAATGTTGTTGCGCGTGGTATTGGTGCTCACGAGGAAGCCAATAGTGGCACCAAAGACCGAGAGGGTCATAAGAACAAAAACGGGAATAAGGATTTTTGTCTGGATACCAATTGAACGCCACACAAAAGTTGATGTAGTGTCTGGTGTGGGGGGGAATCGGGATGTGCGTGATACGTTGTCTATCTCAGACATAACTTTTTACTCCTTGCTTCGCTCATTTTGACAGATGTTGGTCATACGATATTGCACCGTTTGAAAAAGTAAAGACGCACTACCGCATATGGTGTGCGTCTTTGCTTGTATGCGCTTTGTTTTATGATACCAGATTATGCTATCTTATGACGAACCTATACGCATTGTACCATAGTGTTTGCCGTCTTTGGGTTATGTGGGGGACAAAAGCATGGCAAAGTCGCTCGATCACAGAGGTATTGCCTCTTCTTGCTCACCCGCTCCCCCTTGCTTGGTTCCCCTTCCAGGGCGCGGGGGAGGAACAGAAAGAGGCAAAGGAGCATACTCCCTTGCTTCCCCCCCGCATGGTTCCCCTTCTCCCCTCAGTGGGGGAAGGGAGCAGGGGCAGATTGAACTTTGCTTACCCTACATGGGACTTTAGTAGTAGAAAGAGCCGGGGATGTATGGTATAGTTGGGGATGTAAGCAAGAAATGCTAGACACTGCTCATCAGGCAAAGCGTGTTGGATAGGTTTGTGATACTAAACAAAGGCTAGTTTTAGGATAGGTTCAGGCAAAAGAGCCTTTTGGATTTCGTATGGATAATAGGTACTATTGAAAGACTATAAGGAGTAAAAACGTGCCAAACGTTATTTGTGAACCATGCATTGGGGTGAAAGATGCAGCATGTGTAGCCGTATGCCCCTCAGACTGCATTTATGAAGGTGACGACCAGTATTATATCAACCCAGATGAATGCATTGACTGTGGGGCTTGCCAATATGAGTGTCCAGTAGAAGCCATCTTTACTGATAGTGAAGTACCGGAAAAATGGGCAAGCTATACCCAGAAAAACAGGGATTTCTTCGGCGGATAGGGGGGTAATCCCATTGTTCTTTGCCTGATGAGCATTAATACATCAAAGAGCCGCACGTTGGGTTAGTGAGTTTTGGATACGGGGATAAAGACGTTTAGTGATATGGGGGTTTTCTATGGCATATGTTATCTGTGAGCCATGCATTGGAGTGAAAGATGCTGCGTGTGTGGCGGTATGCCCGGTTGATTGTATCTATGAAGGCGACGACCAGTACTATATCAATCCAGATGAGTGTATAGATTGTGGCGCATGTGAGCCGGAGTGTCCTGTAGAAGCTATCTTCTCCGGCGATTCCGTTCCAGAGAAGTGGGATAGCTACAAGCAAAAGAATGTTGCCTTTTTTGGCTAATGAGTGAGTATGATGAAGATTTGGGAGTAGAGACCAGGGCAAGGGGGAGCCGAATATGCCCCTTCTCCCGCTTGCGAGAAGCGGGGCAGAGAAGTGGGCAAACCGGGCTTTGTCCTAGCCGTAGAGATGATGCATGCACCGTCTCTACTCCCTAGCCTAGCCCTGCAAGCAGCAGAAGGAAGAGGAACTATTAGCCTTCTTGGTCATCTCCACTGTGGTTCAAGCGTCGAACGGATTTTTTAGATGGGTCTATATCCAACCTGCCATACTCAGGAAAATCAACCTGGAGCATCTCCTGCCCCTGTTCAAGTCGACTCATTCGCACAACCCCTGTGCCGTATGGGTGACAAAAGATGTAATCACCAGCATGAAAGTGCATCTCCCCCCGCGATGGCGTAGTACTGGCTGGCGAACGGCTATGGTCTCTTGGCTGGCGGGTCTTGGCTGGCGTACCCTTCTGCTCCCGTAATTTTTGCAACCGCTCTAGGATAGCAGTAGCATCAGGCGATGGCTCAAAGACTGGCTCACTGCTGGTCGGCTCTGGAGGTGCTGTTGCCGCAGGTGGGGATGGCTTTTGCTGGTCTGCCGTTGTGGATTTGGCTGTTGGCTTAGAAGTGCTGGCACTGGCAGAAGGGACAGAAGGGGTAGAAGGGGCTTTGGCTTTTTGTGGCAGCTCTGCTGGTTGTTCTTGTTCTGCATTATCTGTTGTGGCACGCTTGCGCCCCCGTGAGGTAGTTGTCTTCTTGCGTCCCCCCTCCTCTGAAGCGGTGCTTGGTTTCTTGCGACTACTGGCGGCTGCTGGTCGCTTGTGCGGTGGGGAGAGCGACTCGCCGTTATCCTCATGATCATCCGTTGCTGTCCTCCCCCATGCATGTTCTTCCTCCCTACGCAAGCGAGCTTTCGCTGGCGGGTCGGGCAGCGGCGGGGATGCTGCTGTCGTAGAGGGTTTTGGCTGTTGTTGTAGCCTTTTGCCCCCCAACACCATCAACAACCAGTCCATATCATTGTGGGCTATCTCCTCCAACAACAGATTGTTGCGGCAGTCTAGGGCTACATCATAGGCAAAGGGAAGCAACTCTTCCATATGGGCAAATATCCATGCCGACAACCCATTGCCGCCGGGTTGGGCATCTATCACGTACACCCGCTGGTTTGTCGCGTCATACGCTGGCACAAGATCACGGTCATCACCTAGCACACAGAACGGCAATGCCCACACCAATGCCCACCCAACAAGCTGTCCTGCTCCCTTCACATGCACCGGGAGATCAACCCAGACAGCGGGGGCAGTCCAGCGCGTGGTAAGCGATGGCACAACCCCCTGGTCTACCGGCTTTGCCTCGCCGCGCTGTTCCCGATAGCCGTAGATTTCCTCATCACACACTACCCGCCCCCAAGCAAGGGTATACCCTTGCATACGGCGATGGTCGCGCTCCTCGCGTATGGTTACAGCACACCTCCGTAACGGAAAGGTGGCACGTTTTTGGCTCTCTGAGCGTAACGCCAAGATACCAGCATGGTCATCGCGGTCTACCACCCGATAACCACCGCGCACCGGTGGGATAGCTGCCCCATGATACCCCCAACGGTCAAAGGCAGACGGGTCAAGCGTATCAATCATGACCTCTTGTTCATTATGTACAGCTATAGGGTGTCCACCAGCGGCGTTCAGGGCAAAGCCCTCGTAGGGATCACCAACGGCTTGCATAGGCTGCCACGTTTCCTCTGCGCCCGGTAGTCGTACCAGTTGCTTGCGGCGTTCTAGCCGCGCTACCATATCTTGCGCCTGCCACGCCTGCACCTCTTCACTGGAGATGACCCGCTCGCTGGCAGCACAAAGCAGGTGTTGTGAGGCAACGTAGGCATTGGTTGGTGGAGAGAGCCACGCGGGGGGAGCAGCATTGAGCAGCGAAAAGCCAGACTCCTGCGCCTCATCCTGCTGGACAAGCCGGGCTAACGTCTGCTCAAGTGGGGTATTCCCCAAAACCAACAGGGTGAGCTCGGTGGGTTGATCAAACGATCCCTCAAACGTTTGGCGGAGTTGGGGGATAGTCGCGGCGACCCCCACACAGACGAGCACTTGAGCATCGTATGGCACTGGGCCTATGCTCATGTCGCCAATGTGGGGCCCGAGTAGCGTTAGGATAAGCGGCACTTCCATCTTGTCGCAAACCATATGCACCCGATAGCCAGAACGCTGGAAGCGTAGGGCAAGTTGGGCTGCTTCATGTAGACCATCGGCACCACTGCGCCAGACTGCCAATGTCCGCTCTGGTCTGGGGGAATCTTGCACCGATACCATACGCCACTGCTGCCCAATAAGGGCTTGTAGGGTTGCAGTGCCGTCTGTCACCTCTGCCAACGTTGCTGCTAGTGCTGGTGGTTGGAGCACCAAGCGCGATAGCCGCATCAGCAGGGCAGAGAGGTGGGCAAGGGCTACGCCAGTATACTCGTCTAGGTCAAAGAGCATCAGCACCCGTAGCCGTTCCCATACGCTGCGCCATGCACGGTCATGATGGCGCAAGAGGCGATGGTGCAGCACATCGGGGGTAGTCAAGAGCATGTGGGCAGTGGCTGCTTCGCGCCCTAGCTTGCCCCTGCTAATATGCGCCACTTGCAATGGTCTGCCGAGTGCGGCATTGATCTGGTCTATCTTTGCCATATGGATAGCAATAGCTTGTTCGTGTGGAACGAGTAGCAACCCACAGGAAACGAGGTCTTGGCAGAGCATTTCATGGAGGAAGAGGTGGAGCGTTTGTCGGGCAGCACCACTCCCCCCAGTGAGGGCTACCGGTTCATTTCGGCGCAAGGCAGCGAGCGTTTGGGCTTGGTGTTGACAGAATGGCACCCCAACAATACTGAGCCACGCTTGGATGAATACCTGATCCATAGGGAGGTGACTAATACGAGTTCCTTGTCTGGCATCAAGAGCACGCAACAAGAGGAGGGGGGATGTTTCCCCTCTCCCCTGTTGATGAGCTTGGTTTTGGAGGATGTCTACTGCGTTCTGCATGGATGCCAATACCCCAATGGGGGTTGGGAAAAAGCCCAAATGGGCTACCTATACCCCCTATACCATAGCGTTCATATAGCGTAGACGTTCAACCATCACGCGCATAACCTGAAGCGCAAATGCTGGCTCATCACTGACCAGTTGGATGAACCGTTCTTCGTTGATAGGGACGACCTTACAATCGGTTTTTGCTACGGCGGCAGCACTGCGTGGGCGCGAGTCAATCAAGGCCATCTCACCGAGTATCCCCCCTGCGGATACGGTGTCGTAAACTTGATCACGGACGATGATGTCTACTTCACCTTCCATCAAGACATACATGACCCCACCCGTATCGCCAAGCTCAAAGATGTTTTGCCCGGCGGTGAATGTTTCGCATGTTGCATCCTGCAAAAGTGTTTCAATAGCCATAAGAAAACTTAGCTCCTTATTCTTGATTTGTGTCGAATTCCTTGACATGATTTCCTTTGAGCTTTGTCCCAATGGACGTAACTATAGCGTATGCGACAATTGTTACAATACCCCTATTATACCGTATCTTTAGCCAGTATACCGTATGGCGAGAAGTTGTCAACTCCCCCTGCTCCCCTTTTAGGGCTACGTCAAAGTCCGGTTTGTCCCCCCATCCTCTCGCCCCGCGTCCTACCGAGGGGAGAAGGGGAACCGGGCAGGGGGCGGCTCCCCCTCGCCCTGGGATGGGAGCGGGGGAAAGAGGGAGAGGGTCGCCGGGAGCGGGGGCAGGGGGACGTTCACCTCCACCACAACCCCCAACCTCTTCCTCACCGGAGCCGAAACACCAAATACTTTACCCAATCGTAGGCAAGTAGATAGTCATTACCCTGCTGTTGGCTTAATTAGGAGAGTCCAACAGTAGAGACCCGCTCTACTACCCATTCTTGCACAAGCAACTCGATAGGTTTTCCTGCACGATGCGATTCTCCTTGCAGTTTTTGGTAAATGTCTGTTGGTAAGTCAGTCATTACGTTTGTCATCTTGGTTGTCCTTATAAGGCTCGTTGGGGCTGTATGTCTCTTGTCGCTATGCTTTGTCAGTACGAGGTAAAAATTGGTATGAGGCGAATTTTTCGGAGATAGTTCCCCTATCATCTCCCCCCCATTGTAACATATAGGGCACTTTTTCGTTGTATACTATACCCACACTTGCTAAACAATCGCCGCACTACATTACCCCAAAAGCTCGTGTTTACCTATGGAACGCAAAGGAACGCAAAGGAAAGGATGTCCCCCCTATGAAACTGACTGGCATTTAATTTACTTGCAAATCTCTCGGTTCATTGATATGATGAGTGAAACAGATAAACTTAGAGGTGAAAATGACCACTGATATAGACATTCAAGAAATCGATCAGGACTCTCCTTACCTTGAGCAAGTTATCGCACTCGGTGATGCTCACAGTAATACACTCGGTTTTCTTCCCAGAGAAGCATTTAAGAAACATGCGAGGGAAAGGCATATCCTCATTGCTGTAGGAGAAGACCAACAGTTAGCTGGATATTTGCTATATCGTGTTTCCTCTCGCCACTATCGTGCGTCCATTGTCCATTTGTGCATTGATCCAAAAAAACGAAGAAGTGGTATTGCAAAAAAACTCGTCGAAATTCTCCACGAGAAAACAAAGCATCTTTCAGGTATTCGCCTTTCCTGCCGCCGAGATTATGACACAGCAAATAAGCTCTGGCCAGAATTAGGCTTTGTCTACCTTTTCGAAAAACCAGGAAGGGGCAAAGATGGTGAAAAATTGTTCATATGGTGGTTAGATTATAATAACCGACTATTGTTCTCTCCTGTTGAAGAGTTTCCGACAACGAAGATTCGTGTTGCTATGGATGCGAACATCTTTCTTGATCTCCAGGCAGGAGAAGAGCGCGTTGATGCAAAAGAATCTCACGCTCTTTTAGCAGATTGGCTCCAAGAAGAAATTGAACTTTGTATAACAGAAGAATTGAAAATTGAAATTAACCGTAATCCTAATGAGCAACAACGAACCGCTAATCTTGCTTACGCTAACAATTTTATTTTGCTGACCAGTAACCAAAATGAATTCGACGATGCATCAGAAAAATTACAAAGATTCCTTCCAGAAAACAAGACAGAAAATGATCGATCTGATCGTCGTCAATTAGCCAGAACGATTGCAAGCGATGTACAATACTTTGTAACACGCGATGATAAGTTACTACGCAACAAAGAGGAATTGTACGAAACATTTGGGCTTACCATTATACGTCCTTCGGAACTAATTACACGTATGGATGAATTACAAAGAGAATCTGAATACCAACCACAACGTTTGGCGGGTACAGGTCTTAAAACACGTCGAGTTCAGTTTAAAGAACAAGATGGCATTGTGCAACAATTTCAGTGCCACGATCAACAGGAGTCAACAACAGATATTCGCAGACAGTTACGACATTTTCTATCTGAACCAACCAGATATGAGAGCCTTATTACCCTTGATGAAAATCAAACACCACTCGCCATATTTGTCTATGATATGTATAGCCCAGATATTTTAGACATACCGTTATTTCGTGTTAGAAAAGGTTCTTTAGGTGCTACACTTGCACGGTTTTTCATTTTCCAATTTCTCATGACGGCATCAAAGGGACAGAAGAAATGGATCTATGTAACGGATTCTTTTCTTGATGATGTTATTAAGGATGCCCTGCGAGAAGATGCTTTTGTATATACTGATGACAGGTGGACAAAGTTGATATTATCCATTGCAGATACAGCAAAGGATCTTGCTCATAAACTTCGTCAAATACCAGAACCATTTTGCTCGCTTGCGGCAACTTTAGAGGACGAAAATACCGTTACTGACACATTGAAGATACTAGACATTGAGCGCATGCTCTGGCCTGCAAAAATTGTTGATGCAGACATTCCAACGTACATGGTAACAATTGAATTGAAATGGGCTTATCGGCTTTTTGATGAAACATTTGCCAAAGAAACCCTCTTTGGGGCTGAGAAAGAACTTATGCTAAACCGCCAAAATATCTACTATCGTTCTGCCAAATCTAGTGTAGAACGAGGGCGTATCCTTTGGTATGTTACCAAAGATGAGAGACACCAGTGGTCTGGTGGAATTCGTGCATGTTCACATATAGATGAAGTTGTTGTTGGAAAACCAGAGGAACTTTTTCGTAAGTTTCGCCGAATGGGTGTTTATACGTGGGAAGATGTACTTCAGACTGCAAAAGAAGAAGACAATACAATAATGGCTATTCGATTTAGCAATACAGAATCCTTTGTACAGCCAATTCCACTAACACAGTTACGAGAAATATATACTGAAGAAGGTACTACGTTTCAAGCACAAGGCATTAAACGTATCTCCAAAGACCTTTTTGCTCGTCTGTACCGCATAGGCAAGAATTTAATGCCTATGTAAATGTAAGTTGTGGGGGTTGTGGTGGAAGAACGACCCAAGCACGACGGTCACGCTTAACAATAGCAATCTTTTCAATAGGACGAACATGCGTAAGACCTATTAACGTTGCAAATGATGCCTTTTGTTGATTTTCCCAAAATGTAGGGTCATCTATTCCTAACTGTTGCCCAAATTTCTCTCGAATTGTCTGGAGTTTTCCTGCATCAATTTCTTCATATGTGTGTACATCTGCAACTTGCCCAATGCCAACTATTGGTCCACCCGTCTTTTTTAATAAGATGATTTCCCCCTTTTTAACTCGATTATAAGGACTCCGTCGGTCAACGGAAAAACGTGATTCTACCGTTTTCTGTTTATCAAGTATTAGACTGAGATATGGCTCTGCTAATATTGCCAAATGCAATGAGATTGATAGCGTATCCTTTTTCACCAGGTTGCTCAAATGTGGTCCCCAAAAATTATCCCCTTGCAATGTAAGACGAAGGTCATCAAGAGAAGGTAATCCGCTGATAGACATTTTTGTTTGCCCCTTTATTGAGATAAAAGAACCCTTGTTCTTATTATACCTCTTGTGTCAAATTTAAAGCCTAGCTATTGTACCATGAAGTCTCTAAGACTTCATGGTATGAAGATAGCAGAGCTAAAAGTGCATTTGCACATTTCAATACTGCTATCGATGCAGCAGTCGCCGATTCCCTTCTCCCGCTTGCGGGAGAAGGGGCTGGGAAGGGGGTAAATTGAACTTTGGTCATCTCCCCCCCATTGTAACATACGTGGCACTTTTTCGTTGTATACTATACCCACACTTGCTAAACAATCGCCGCACTACATTACCCCAAAAGCTCGTGTTTACCTATGGAACGCAAAGGAACGCATAAGGAAAGGATGTCCCCCCTATGAAACGGTTACAGCCATTTGTACGAATTTTCCTCGTTGGTGTGAGTATTGCGCTTGTTGTCGCTATCGGGTGGATGTTGCCCGGTGGGGTGAGTGCTGACCCCACCACACCCCCCCACCAACCAGAGACGGCTTCCCCGTCCCCGCCTGCCCAACCAGCACAGACCAATCACACCATCTTTCTGCCTATGGTACGCCAGGTTGCCCCAGGCACTGTCCCAACAGCATCATCCCTGCCACAGCCTATCGTCATGCAGCAATCGCCAGCGGTAGGCGAAGAACTCGCCCCCGACCAGCCGGTTGAGTTGGTCTTTGACCGTGCAATGGACCAGCAGTCAGTTGAACAAGCCTTCCAACTAGTTGAAGTCTACGACTCCGTAACTGATACGTCTACCGGACTTCAAGATGCTGCTGCCCCTGCTGCCGCATTGACGGGGCAGTTTGTCTGGACAAATGACCATACTGTCATCTTCACCCCAACAGTGACACTCAAGCGCGATGCCACCTATCGCATTGTCCTGCACGATGGGGCAAAAGCTGCTGATGGAATGGCTATGAAAGGGAGACTATCCTACCGTTTCACCACGCCCGGCTATCTCAACGTATCCCAGGTAGTACCGGCTGACAATGCCAAAGACATTGCCCCCGATAGTGCTATTACCGTTGTCTTTGACCGCCCGGTGGTGCCATTGGAGATGGTCGAGCAGCAAACCAACTTGCCAGACCCACTGACGTTTGACCCACCTATCGCAGGGAAAGGGTCGTGGGTCAATACCTCGATCTACATGTACCGTCCCAATAACCAACTTTCCCATGCCACAACCTACTCTGCCAGTGTCTCCGCCGACCTCACTGACGCAACCGGTAGCCCTATACAAGAACCCTACCAGTGGAGTTTCACGACTGACCAACCGCCTGCCGTTGAGATACAGCATGTTGTGCCAAAGAAGGGGGAAGAGTTTGCGCTGGTAGATACCTCTGTCGTCATTCACTTTAGCCAAAAGGTAGACGCAGCATCGGCACGCGAGCGGTTTCACCTGAGCAGTGCCAGTGGGCAGGATGTCGCCGGTACGCTCCAGATGCTCGATGCCACGCTGCTATTCACCCCCTCGCAGCGGCTTGACTTTCATCAAGACTACACTGTCGTATTGGATGCTGGTGTTGCCAGTGCAGAGCAGGGCAGACCCATGCAGGCAGCGTATAAGAGCACGTTTACCACGGTGCCATTGCCCAAGATTACCAGCGTTGAGCCAACAGACGGCTCAACCGATGTCCCCTACTACGAGGATGTCGTTATCCATTTCAATGGTCCCATAGACCCCGATACGGTCATGCCTGCCGTGCAGATAACGCCGCCTATCTCTGAAACACAGCTTTCTCACTACTTTAGCAGTTACAACCATGCCTTCCATATCTCCTTTCCTATGCTTGGCACGACAACCTACACGGTGCATATTGCCCCGGATATAGCAGACCGCTATGGCAACACCACGGGGCAAACAATAGATGTGTCCTTTACCACCGCTCCCCTGCCGCCATCGTTGGCATTGCGTGTCCCCAGGCAAGTGGCGACCTATAGCGCGTACAAGCCCACACGGGTAACGATTGAATCTGTCAATATGCAGACTGCAACATTGGCACTCTACCAGTTGCCAGAAGAAGCCCTGCTTGACTCGATCTATAGCAACGAGGGTAAAGGGACGCTCATTCGCCGTTGGGATGCGCCGCTCAACGCTCCCCACGATAAACCTGCGACCACGAGGGTAGCCTTAGCCGAGGATGGCGGCGCACTGCCAGCGGGGGTCTACATGCTCACCCTAGATCGTGGTAATCAGTATAATCAAACCCACATGCTCGTGGTCTCCACGCTCAACCTCACCCTGAAAGAGAGCGACAATGGCGCACTCGTTTGGGCAAATGATCTCAACACAGGCGAGCCAGTATCAGGCTTGACGCTCGATTTCTTGAACAAACGGGATGATACATCGGAGGGTAGCGCAACGACAGACCAGAACGGCATAGCCCAACTTACGCTTGACGCTGCCGCCAATTCTAGCAGTCTGGTAGCCATTGCCAACCAACCCTTTGCTGCCGCCTCATCCACATGGAATGATGGGGTACATCCTAGCTACGACTTTGAATTGCCCTATGCTGCCGAACACCCGCAAGAGGTGGGGCATATCACCACAGACCGCCCCATCTATCGCCCAGATCAAGCGGTCTTCTTCAAGGGGATACTGCGGCAGGATGCTGATGTGCAGTATAGCCTACCCCCACAGAGCACGGTACAGGTGGTCATTGAAAGCCCCCGCTACCAAACGGTCTACGACAAAGAACTGTCGCTCAGTGCGTATGGTTCGTTTAGTGGGCAATTGCAGCTGCCAGCAGATGCCCCACTTGGCACCTATCGCATAACGGTGCGTACCGGCATAGCTACCTTCTCGCAACCCTTTGATGTGGCAGCCTATCGGGTACCAGAGTTTGCAGTCAATGTAGCACCGCAGCAGGATGAAGCTGTGCGGGGGAATCCCATCAAAGCCACAGTCGCCGTTTCCTACTACTTTGGCTTGCCGGTGCAGCATGCCCCGGTAGCGTGGACTGTCAAACTGTCCAATTACACCTTCTCGCCCGATTGGGCAAAACGCTACCAGTTCCATAATCAGGATGATATGTGGTATTGCTGGTATTGTTGGTGGATGCCACGGGAAGAACCAACGGTTATCATGGAAGGACAAGGCGTTACTGACCAGCAAGGACAACTCCACATCACGCTCCCCGCAGACCTCCGCAACAGCGAAGGGCAACCCATTACCCAGAGTACACGGCTCATCTTTGAAGCGAAAGCTACTGGCACAGACAATCAGGTTATCAGCGGGCGCGGCGAGATGGTGCGGCACGGCAGTGACAGATATGTAGGCGTGGCTACGACTGCATACATTGGCAAGGCAGGCGAACCACAGCAGGTAGAGATCGTGTCTGCCGACATAACAGGCGCACCCGCCCCCTCGCAAGCTGTGCTGGTTCAGGTCTACCGGCAAGAGTGGGTCAACCACTACCTTGAGCATGAATCCCGTTGGTCATGGGAGCGCAAGCGTACCCTCGTTGCCCAAGAGCAAACCACAACCAATGAGCAGGGGCAAACGCAGGTGTCGTTTGTGCCAACAGAAGGCGGCTCCTACCAGATTGTCGCCAACAGTCGGGATAGCTCCGGGCGTGAGGTGGCAGCATCCACCTTCTTCTGGGTGTCAAGCAGCGATTTTGTCTCTTGGCGCATGCAGAACAATGATCGTATCACGCTCATAGCCGACAAGGATACCTACCACGCCGGCGAGACTGCCGAGATATTCATTCCATCCCCCTTCCAGGTGGAACACTGGGCATTGGTGACGGTTGAGCGCGGCGGGGTGTTGAGCCATGAGGTTATCCGTATGACTGGCAATAGCACCGTCTACCGCCTGCCCATAACCAACGACCATGCCCCCAACGTCTATGTGTCCGTTGTGCTCTTTAGCCCCCCACACGAAGGGAACGTCTATCTGCCGTCTATGCCTGCCGACTACAAGGTGGGGGTTGTGCCATTGGCTGTGGTGCCAGATATGCAGACATTGCAGATTAGCGTTAAGCCAGACCGAGCGCAAGCAGAGCCAGGACAAGAAGTCCGCTACACTATCCAAGTGACAGACAAAGATGGCAACCCGGTTGTAGCCGAGCTATCGCTGGACTTGGTAGACAAGGCAGTATTGAGCCTGATGCCGCGAGTCCCCCGTGCCATTGTGGAAACCTTCTTTGGCAAGCGTCCGCTAGGCGTAGTGACGGCGAGTGGTATGTCTGTCTCAGCAGACCGTGACCTAGAAGAAGAGGAAGATCAAGATTTGGGTGATGAAGAGCCAGAAGAGCCAGCACCAGAACCTTTAGCTCCGCCAGCAACAGGTACCCCTGTCATCTTAGGTTATCCAGATGATGGGGATGAAGGGCGCGAGAAAGACGACACTAACACGCCTTCAGTGCGCGAGGAGTTTGCCGACACTGCCTACTGGGAAGGGCAAATTGAGACAGATAACACCGGGCTGGCTTCGGTAGAGGTGTCTCTCCCCGACAATCTGACAACGTGGGTAATGCGGGCAGTGGGCATAACCAAAGACACCAAAGTTGGCGAGTCCACGGCTGAGGTGATAGCAAACAAACCGCTCATGGTACGCCCGGTGGCACCCCGCTTCTTTGTGGTAGGCGACAAGGCAGAACTTGCTGCCAATGTGAGCAACCGCACGGATGCCCCGCTAAATGTGCAAGTAGGCTTGCATGCGGGTGGGGTAACGCTAGGCACACCCATCACCCAAACAGTGCAAGTGGCAGCCGGTAGCGAGGCAAAGGTGCGTTGGGATGTGACGGTACAGGATGTCCCCGCAGCAAGTCTGGTGTTTGTTGCGGTGTCGGGGGAATACGGTGATGCCAGCAAACCACGATTGGCGACTGCCCCCGATGGGATGCTGCCAGTCTATCGCTATGTCGCAGCAGAAACGGTAGGCACCGCTGGCTACCTGCCCGACAGGGGTACACGCACCGAGGTTATTGGGCTGCCCCCGCTGGATGAGCTAGACGAGCAGCAGGGTGAGCTTACCGTGCGACTCGACCCCTCACTGGCAGCCGGTATGCGTGATGGTCTCAAAGCCCTAGAGCACTTCCCCTATGAGTGTACCGAGCAGATAGTCTCGCGCTTCCTGCCGAATGTCGTGACATCCAAAGCCCTCAAGGAGCTAGGCATAGACAACTCCGACCTAGAAGAGCAATTGCCCAAGTTGGTAGCTGAAGGTTTGGACAAGCTGTATGACCGTCAGCATACCGATGGCGGGTGGGGGTGGTGGGATCGCGTCTACGAACAGAGCAACCCCTACATCACTGCCTACGTGGTCTTTGGTATGGTCAAGGCAAAAGCCGCTGGTTATGCGGTCAACGAGAATATTCTCATGGGGGGCATCTCCTATCTGCAATGGGCAGTGCAACCTGATGGACACTCCATCATGCCCTGGACCGCAGATCGTGCGGCTTGGATACTCTATGTGCTGACAGAAGCCGGTGAGGTTGATACGTTCCGTATAGACACCATCTATGAGCAGCGCGATACCCTGAGTCTGTATGGCAAGGCATTGTTGGCAATGAGCATACACCGCGTCAACCCCCAGGATGAGCGCATCCCTGCGCTTATGGCAGACTTCAACAGCGCGGCGATAGTCAGTGCCACCGGTACCCATTGGGAAGAATCGCGCCGGGATAGATGGGGGATGAATACGGATACTCGCACTACGGCGATTATCCTCAAAGCCTTGACGCAAATTACCCCCGACAGCCAACTCATCCCCAACGTGGTACGCTGGTTGATGGTTGCACGGGATGGCGATGCATGGGAGACAACCCAAGAGACCGTCTGGTCGCTGTTGGCATTGACAGACTGGATGGTGCAGAGTGGCGAGTTGGATGCTGCGTATGATTACGCAGTATGGATGAGTCAGCCGGGCGTGTATGAGGAGCGCGATATGTTGGCAGAGGGGACAATGACTAGCGACCAGGTGAATACGCCAATTGTCCTCACGCGCAAGGTGGCAGACCTGCTTACTGGCGGCAAGAATTGGCTAACGGTAGGACGTAGCGCGGGGGCAGGTGAACTCTACTACGCAGCCCACTTACGGGCGTTCTTGCCAGTGGAACAGATTAAGCCCCTAGACCGCGGTATTATCGTGCGGCGACGCTACACGGATGCGGCGTGTGAGGAGGGACCAGCGTGTCCGCCGGTAAGCGAGGTACAGTTGGGCGATACCATCCGTGTTGAGCTTTCCATTGTAGCCCCCCACAACCTAACCTACGTGATGGTAGAAGACCCCCTACCCGCCGACGCAGAGGTGATAGACCCCTCGCTTGCGACCACAGACGATGCCAGCAGTACCTACCCCGGCGGGGGGCGCATGCCGGCGTGGTATCCAGAGGGATACGGTGATTGGTGGTGGTGGTGGTGGCGATGGTATGAACACAGCGAATACCGCGATGAGAAGGTTGTGTTGTTCTCCAACCATCTTTGGCGTGGCACCTATACCTACACCTATATGATGCGGGCAACGCTGCCGGGTGAGTTTCGCGTTATCCCCACGACTGCCAGCGAGATCTACTTCCCCGAAGTGCATGGGCGTTCGGCAGGGCAACTGTTGCGGGTACAGCCATAAGGTAGTCTTTGTAGAGCCGTTGCGTACAACGGCTCTACTCCCCCCATCCTCTAACCCCTGCTCCCACCAGTGGGGAAAGGGGTTGCCCTTACCAATTCCCCGTATCCCACCGAGCAACAAATGTAGCCACATCCAAGACCAAAAACGTCTCAGGGTGGAGATTACGTAGAAAATGGCGATTATCAGTGTACCCATAGTACATCCATATTGGAGTTATACCCCATCCTCTTCCCCCTATCAATTAGGGCTACGTCAACGTCCGGGTAGCCCCCCCATCCCCTCGCCCCGCGTCCCACTGAGGGGAGAAGGGGTACCGTAGGGGCGCACGGCGGTGCGCCCAATGTTC
>CAZLKK010000032.1:13097-19152 GCA_964559995.1 uncultured Chloroflexaceae bacterium | reverse complement strand
TGATGGGCGAGCTAGACGCGGTGGGGGCGGTGCCGTTGGGGTAATGGCAAAGTCGAGGGGGATGGGGGCTGCCCGAAGGGGCAAGGAAGCAGATAATAAGCATCCTCACCAGACCGTGAGCATCCTCTAAGCCTTTTCTCATATTCGCTTCATTCTCTTTTACAGCCAAAACTACTACAATAGACCATAGTGAAGGTTAGTAAAAACGCAACAGAAAAGGAGCAAGAACGTGGATACCACAATGAATTATCAAGTACTCGCAATGGAAATCGTGATGGCAGCAATGGAAGATGCACGCGGAGAGGACATAGAGGCACAAGAAGCACAAGAATGGCTCGAAAGGATAGATATTTCTGGTATCGGTATTGACAACCTGAACTTTAGCGACTTGGAAACGTGTCTTTCAATGAACGACCTGAATGATATGAACACCCTATGGTAAGACTTTACCCGCTAAGAAACAAGCAAAAACCACCCCCCACACTGATTACTCAATGTGGGGGGGCACTCTGTTATGAGTTCAGAGGTACAAGCAAGAACTCATGCTCCTTGAACCTAGCGCATAGAAATAATGCCCCAGCTCAAGTAGCCATTGTTGCCACCATCAACCCAGTGTCCTAGACCGACAATCATCCGATCTATGTAGTCTTTGGAGATCGTGTTGACTAATTCATCATAGCGGCTTTGGAGTTCTTGACGTACCCGACCATAATGATTAACGAGCTGTTCGGTGAGGTCCTCAAACTCAACCTGCTGAAAACCGAGATCAAGAGCGACCTGCCGATAGAATGTCACCGACCCCAGGGTATTCAGGTGAATACGACTCAAAATCGGCTCCAGCACCCCTTCAGGGCAGGTATCACTCTGCATCGGGTCTGTGAAGACAAACTCCCCACCGGGTTTCAACACGCGCCGAACCTCCTCCAGTACCTTGCGGCGATTGCCGCTATGCAAAATAGCATCCTGGGACCAAGCAGCATCAAAGGTAGTATCCTCATAGGGGATTTCCTCAAAGCTGCCATCTACGACTTCAACAAGATGGGCTAAATTGCGTTGTTGGTTCAGCATACGGTTGCGTTCGTTCTGGGCTTCGCTCAGATTAAGGCATGCAACCCGACACCCATAGGTGCTTGCCAGATACCGTCCAGCACCACCATAGCCAGCCCCCACATCTATGACCCGCGACTCGGCAGAAATGCTGGTGAGTTTCTCTGCCATTTTGCGGACCGTGCGAGCACTGGCATCAAAGATAGTCTCTTCTGGGCTAGTGTAGATACCAATATGTATATCCTCACCACCCCAAACGGTTGCATAAAACCGATCCGCATCTGAGCTGTTGTAATAGGTCTGTGCCGTCTTGACAACATCAGAATACGAGTTACTCATTAGGCTACATCACTCCCTGGTCTATAATGCTTGTCCGCTACGTGGATGAAGAAATCTGGTTCAGAATCCTGGTAGGTTTCCTTGAAATCACCATAGGTCTTGACATTCTGGAAGCCTACTTCTTTCATAAGCCGCTGGACATACCGCTTGCGGAGGGGATACATGTTTAAGGTATAGGTAGCACCATCAGAAAAATCATAGCGGAAGCGGGCAAGCCCACTGTCTACATGCTCTGGATAAGCCTTGACATCCTCACCACAATAGTAATAGGAATGTTGTGGCTCTTTATTGTGATCAAGGATAGCATCATAGTTACGCTGATCCAAAACCAAAATACCATCATGAGCAAGCGCAGAGTAAAATTCTGCCAATGTTTTGCGGCGATCGTGTTCAGAGAAGAGATGGGTAAACGAGTTGCCCAAGCAAACAATGGCATCATATTGCCCATGCACATCACGGTTGAGCCAACGCCAATCTCCGTGGATAGCCCGCAAGATATACCCTTCATTCATGGCATTCTCAAAGGCTTTGGAGAGCATATGCTTGCTCCCATCTAAGCTGCGGACTTCAAAGCCAGCTTTGAGCAACTGGACTGAGTGGAAACCGGTACCCGTTGCGACATCAAGCACACGACGAACCCCATGCTCTTTGAGCAGCTGAATGAAAAACTCCCCTTCGCTCTTGGCGCGTAGTTCCCAATTAATCAGGGAATCCCATTTTTCGACAAAAGTAGGGATATATTCGCTTTTGTAGTGATCTGTCTTGCGAACTTTCAAAGGATCGGAACCATAAACTTGTACTTCTGGTGAACTCATAAAAATTTCCTCCTAATACTGGTAATTTTTGTGAAAGGGCGTAGGCAAAGTACACAAAACAACACAAACCACGACTAACTATGGAGTGATACCTTGTTGTACCATCCATTGCTTCATCGCGGTTGCACAAAAGCGTGCTTTCCAGTTGTTTGCGTTCCTTTGTGCTGAATTATATCCTGTGCGCTTCCCCTTTCTGTTTGTGAGACGTATCGTACTGTGTCCCCACTGTAGACACTACAGGCTCCCCTCCCCCTCGTTGGCTGTCAAGCGAGAGACATAGGGTGAGAAAAACCGCCAACTGCTTTCCATATTTTCTCAATAATGCGGGGGAAAGATAGACTCTATCTCGGACACAAGCCGGCAACTTCTGTTGTTTACTCCGAATTATTGAGAAATTACGGTCTTATTCACTATACACGGTAATGAAAGAAATTGCAAGTTTTGAGGTGTGGCAGATAGGGCGATGGCAAAGTCCGGTCCTCTTCCCCCCCCTCGCCCTGGAATGGGAGCGGGGGCAGGGGGGAGCGGGTGGGCAAGAAGGGCAAATTTGTTTCTGTGATTGTGCGACTTTGCAATTGCCCTGCCCACAAACCGCTTTGCTTGATTTTCCCATCGTACTTGTGGTACTATACAATGACTTGTTTTCCTCAACATATCAATAGGGATAGGGAAAAGATGTTATGGACAATAAACCCGTTGCGAGTCCCACAGTTCACATCCTCGTTGTCGAGGATGACATCCACATTGGACGGCTCATTGGGCTAACTATGCCTTCACTTGGCACACCCTACAAATTTACCAATGTCATGAGTGCTGTCGCAGCCCTAGAACTCTGGAAAACAGAATCATTTGATTTACTCTTAACCGACTACAATCTCCCAGGAATGAATGGTATCCAACTGATACAACACCTCCAGAAACAAGGAATTTCCATTCCCATCATCCTGTTCACCGCATACGATACCCCTGAACTTGAGCGACAAATTGAAGAGCTAAACATTGCGGCATACATCCCCAAACCATTTGCCATAGATGAACTCATAGAAACCATGCGTATGCTGCTGCCTGATACCATCAACACTGAATCATCTGCAACACCAGAATCATAATCACATGGGCTAGAGCACAAACGCACAAACAGTCCGTACGCCTCTCCTATCCCCAACATCAAGGACAGGGCGGGGCAGAAACAGGCAGATTGGATTTTGACATGACCCCTGGGATTGAGGAGGTGTGGGGGTAAACTTCATGTTCCTCCACATACTGCAACAAACCTGTCCTATCTACCGTCTTACTAGACAGGAAGGAATCAAGAAACAAGAAGGAAATACCGCGTTATGCAAGTCCCAACACAACGACTGATGCGGAGTCGTCATGAAAAGCTGATAGGTGGTGTTGCAGGGGGGATTAGCCGCTATCTCGCTATAGACCCGTTTATTCCCCGGCTCGTCTTTGTCGTCCTGACCCTCAGTGGGGGGGTTGGACCTATTACCTATTTCGTGTTATGGGTCATTATGCCGAAAGAACCAGCATTTGGCACACCACCACCCCCACATACCCCCACGCCCATCGCGCCAACGCACGAAGTACCAGGGACAGGACAACTCACGCCTGCCGACAAGAAAGATCGAGCATCCAAACTTGGCACCGTGCTGGTTATTCTTGGTACAAGTCTGATCATCAGCAAAGCCTTACCCTGGATATACCCCTATATTATCCCCGCTTTGCTCATTGGTGCAGGGGTGGTCTTGTTCTATCGCTCACGGTGAGTCGGCAGAAGCCCTTTGGCGATACACCGCCCATGCCACTCCTGCCAACACCCCAAGCCCACCAAGCGTTGCTTTCCAACGGATACTCTCCTGCCAACGGCGTTTGTACAAAATGTCTACGCCAGCATAGAGACGGTCTATCCGATAAGCATGGTTGCGCTTGAACTCCAACTGTAGCCGGGGTTGTTCCATTCCGGTAATCCAAGCAACCGACTTGCTCGGTGCTGTCTCAAATACCAGGGGATTGGATGGATCGGTACGGGTGAGCGGTACCCCCTGACGAAGTTTTCCTGCCAATGAGCGGATATGCAACCGATTGTTCTGAACAAAAACCTCTACCTCACCACCAAGATGTTGCCACAGATGCAAGTTGGCTCCTTGATCTGGACCATAGAAACCACACAGCTCTTGCCACAGATACGGCGTTTCTAATAGCTCAGGGTGGAGAGTATTCGGGTCTTCCAATCCGAGGAGTTGAGAGAGCACCTCATAGGCTAGAGGCACAAGAGAGCCTGTTTCAGTATTGGTCAAAAGCACTATCCCTAGTTGGTCATCGGGAGCGAGCACCATCGTTGCCGCAAACCCTAACTGCGAGTCGGATGACAAGACGGCTATGCGGTGTTCCCCCCACGTTTCCATCTGAAACGCCATACCCACAGCGGGCAACTGGGGGCTAAGTTGGTAGTATGGGGCAAACAACAACGAGACGGTTTCAGGTTGAAGGAGTGTCCCATGCGCGTTTGTCCCCCCATTCAGCAGGGCAACCATATACTGGCACATATCGGTAACAGTAGAAAACAGTGCCCGCGCTGCCCTGGGGATAATCTCACGGTAGGCAACCGGGATAGTCTGGTGCTTTCGTACACGATACCCTTGGGCAAGCGATGGATGTACCCGATCACTGAGCAGGTAATCGCTTGTGTGCATACCAACCGGCGTAAAGATGTGGGACTGCATGTAGGTATCAAACGGCTCACCACTTATGTCCTCAATAAGCTGCCCAATGGTATTATAGGTATGGGCTGAAGGCGCAACCTTCATTTGCGGGTAGATTTCTGGCTGCAACCCGCGAGCATAGTATTCCCACGGTGCCGGGGTTGGAGCATCTGGTTTTACGTTCAAGCCACAGTCTGGGCGAAAGAGATCGCTCCATGTGCGAAGCTCGCCAAGCCCAGAAGTATGGGTAAGCAAGTGACGGAAGGTCACAGGCGGAGCACTCGCGTAGCTATGGATAATCTGATAATGCTTGAGATACTCGTTGACAGGGGCATCAAGCGAAAACCCCTGCTGTTCCCAGAGATGCAACAACCCTATGGCTGTACTGGCTTCGGAAAGGGTGCCAACCCGAAAAACGGTAGTTGGGCTAACGGGCTGCTCATTGGTCACATCAGCCAATCCAAAGCCCTGGGTATAGACAATTTCAGCACCCTGAACAATCCCAACGCCCATGCCAAGAAGAGCATGGGTATTCATTGCTGTAATGAACCTCTCATCGGCGTGGCTAAGAAAATCACTGACTGCTTGCTGTGTCATGGGTATGTGTCCTACTGCTTGGTATATCGTGAAGGAGACGATAGAGCGTGCAAGATAAACAGTACGCATTGTATCAGGATGCGGCGTATACGTCAATGTTTTTGCTCTTGTTGCCAGGGGGCAAGGCAACGTCCAAACTGCCCCCCCGCCCCCGCTCCCATTGTAGGGCAGGGGGGGAATACCTGCCGCGGTTCCCCTTCTCCCCGCGGTGGGGGAAGGTGGGGGGATGCAGGACGCACGGCGGTGCGCCCCTACGGCTCGTTTGGCGGGACGCGAGGCAAGAGCAAGGTGGGCTTCGCTACGACCCTGATACCCAATGCAGGCAAAGCGCGGGTCTACGAAATTGACCAAAACCCACAAAAATCTTTACAAAGTTCCGTAGCTTTGGTATGCTATAATATAATGCATGGGAGAACAAGGAATTGCATACCCTGACACAATCCTAACTAGTTGCGTATACTACCTATGAATAAAGACGCGGATATACTGCTCATAGAAGACAGCCCAAGTCAAGGGCTACAACTCCAACTGCTGCTCCAACGAGCGGGATTC
>CAZLKK010000032.1:10283-12993 GCA_964559995.1 uncultured Chloroflexaceae bacterium | reverse complement strand
TAACCATGTCAGTGACGTAGAGCGGGCTATTGCGCTTGGCACCGATGACTACTGGGTGAAAGGCGATTTGCTGACAGAAAAGAATGCTGCCCATCTCTTCTGCGAAACGATAGAACAACTCATGGCTCCGCCTACCGCTGCATAACCCGATTGCAATACCAGATGCTACCCACTACCTCCCACAAAAACCACCCCCACCGCCGCATTATCGTGGCGTTGGATGTCCCCACACTTGACGAAGCCCTAGCCCTTGTTCACCAACTGCACCCCTACGTGGGCGGCTTCAAAGTAGGGCTAGAACTCTGTACCGCTGTTGGTGTGCCACAGGTAGTTGAGACGATTAGCAAGGCAGGTGGGCAGGTCTTTCTTGACCTCAAATTCAAAGATATACCCAACACGGTTGCCGGGGCTATACGGGCAGTATTGGCAAGTTGTGGCGACAAGGTGCATATGCTTACCCTGCACACTGACGGCGGCAAGGCTATGCTGCACGCAGCTGTTGAAGCAGCATATGCAGCATCCCCCCACGCTCGCCCGTTACTGCTTGGTGTCACAGTGCTGACCAGTATGGACACGGATATGCTCGCTACGGAGCTCGGCATATCCCGCTCGGTATCGGAGCAAGTGCGACACTTAGCGGTGTTGGCACAGCAGGCGGGGCTAGATGGGGTGGTTGCCTCTCCCAATGAAGCCTCCCTTATCAAGGCAACGTGCGGGGATAGCTTCCTCGTGGTCACGCCGGGGGTGCGTCCCCACTGGGCTGCCACTGGCGATCAGCGGCGTGTTACCACGCCTGCCCAAGCAGTGCAGGCAGGTGCCGATTACCTCGTGATTGGCAGACCCATCACCGCTGCGCCATCGGAGCAGGGCGGTCCCGTTGCTGCTGCCGAGCGCATCGCGCAAGAATTGCAGGATGAGGATAGTTGAACAACAGTGCATGGCAAGAAAAGAGGAGTCCCGATATGCAAGAAAACGATGTCTTTGTGCTGCTTGAACGGCTAGGGGCTATCATTACCGATAGCCACATCGTCTATACCTCTGGACGGCACGGGGTGAGCTATGTCAATAAGGACGCGCTCTACCCCCACCCGGTTGAGACGAGCCGCGTTTGTGAACGTATGGCTGCACACTTTGCCGACATTGCCATTGATGTTGTCGCAGGGCCTACCATCGGCGGGGTTATCCTCGCGCAATGGGTAGCCTATCATCTCCAGCATATGACCAATCACCCTATGCAGGCAGTCTATGCGGAGGAAGACCCTGCCAATCCAGGCGACAAGCGGGTCTTTCGGCGTGGCTACGATGAACGTATCCGGGGAAAGCAAGTGTTGGTCGTAGAAGATGTCCTCAACACCGGCGGCTCTGCCCGCAAGGTGGTAGACGCGGTGGGGGAGCTAGGCGGCAAGGTAGTAGGATTGGCGGCACTATGCAACCGTGGCGAACTCAGCGCAAGCCAGATGCAGGTACCCCGGCTCTATTCACTGGTCAACATCTCGCTGGAGTCGTGGGAAGCTGAAGCATGCCCACTCTGTCAAGGGGGCATACCGATTAACACCCAGGTTGGCAAGGGCGCAGCTTTTCTTAAAACCTAGCCTACTTGTGGTACAATCCTCAAAGAACGAGTGCTCCTTTCGATACCCAATGGGTATGGGGGACTAACCAACCAATGAAAAGAGGCAAGTATTATGCCAGACTACGGAGACCGTCCCGCTCCACAATCTGTCAATGACCTTGACCTATACTATCATATTGAACAGACGACAACGCAGCATCAATCACGAGCGCACGTTGCTTTTCATCGGGCTATTGCCAGCATCTTTGAGACAGCGGTACAAACGTTGCTCATTTTTATCATCATCTCGTCGGTTATCGGGCGATTTGAGATACACCAAACGAGTATGGAGCCGACCTTTCACGAAGGGCAACGGGTAGTTGTCAGTCAATTGGGGAGTGTGCTCCCCTCCTGGCTCAACCGCACGGTGCATGCCGCTGACACCCCCACGCATGCTGCGTTTGGACTCAAGCGGGGGCATGTAGTCGTCTTCTACGACACCGCAGCAAAGGAAGGTCCGCCGCTCATTAAGCGGCTCATTGGGCTACCTGGTCAAACGGTAGAGATACGCGAAGGGGGCGTTTTTATCAATGGTACCCTGATTGACGAGCCATATTTGCCCAACACCCCAACGACATGTAGTACCTACTGTGGACCATTGACGCTTGGCACAGGGGAGTACTTTTTCATGGGCGATAACCGCCCCGGCAGTCGGGACTCGCGCAGCTTTGGTCCCATACCAGATTCGCAGATTATCGGGCGAGTCCTCCTGCGCTATTGGCCCCTTGATACCGTGTCTTTCTATGAATAACGGGGAATAACCGGAGCAATCCCCGCTAGGTAGGCAACCATCCCCCATGCTCTGGCAAAAGTTGCCAGACTTCCCCATAAGCAGTATCATGAGAGCTAGTAGATTTTTTCTGGCTCGCAAAGTTAGCGCACGTATGAAACAAAACCAGTGGTTCGCCAGAACGCTCCTATTCCTAACCCTGCTCCTATTGTTCGTTGCCCCGGTCCAGGCGCAGTCACAAGAACGCGGTCCGCTCTATCTCATTGAGATAGATGGGGTCATTACCTCTATTACCGTGGGGTATATGGAGCGGGCACTACGCACAGCAGAAGCCAGCAATGCCACTGCGCTTATCATTGAACTGAGCA
>CAZLKK010000032.1:0-10205 GCA_964559995.1 uncultured Chloroflexaceae bacterium | reverse complement strand
GCGTTCTTTCTCAGTGCCGCGCACATTGCAGCTATGGCTCCAGAAACCAGCTTTGGTACCCCTTATCCGTTGGCAGAGGTAGATAACCTCTTATCAGCACAGACCAAAGAGCTCGTATTAAACAATGTTGAAGCCCAGTTTCGCAAGTGGAACGAGCAACACGGGCGCAATACGGAGTGGATAGACCGCGCTGTCCGTGAGGGGGTGCTGTTTACCAATCGCCAAGCGATAGCGACCAACCCGCCAATCATAAATATTGTCGCCACAGATAGGGATGATCTGCTCACCCTGCTGCATGGGCGAATGGTCCAGTTGGCAAATGGGCAGGAGGTCGAGCTTGAGACGATGGGGCGTGAGCCACGGGGCTTAGACCCTAGTCTATGGGAGCAATTTTTGCTCTTCTTGGCAGACCCAACTGTCGCCTTTTTGCTGCTCGTGATGGGCTTTGTCGCGCTCTATGCTGAGCTTGCCCATCCAGGCGTAGGCTTATTTGCCGGCATCAGTGGGGTGTTGATTATTGCGGCTTTTGTAGGATTGCTTGTCCTGCCTATCCGTTGGATAAGTTTTCTTGGGTTGTTGCTTGCCTTCGGGTTGATAGCAACTGACCTATTTGTGCCAACACATGGAGGGTTGACGTTGACAGGATTAGTGCTCATGATTGTCAGCTCGCTGACCTTGATAGATGCTGCACAAGCCCCCAATGTCTTTGTTGCACTGTGGGCTATTTTCATGGTAGCCATTGTCGTAGCAGCGTTTGCTGCCCTAGCAATCTGGCTTATCCTGCGGCTACGGGATACGCCTATCGCTACCGGACGCGAGGGTCTCGTGGGACGTATGGCAGAAGTGCGCCATCGGCTTGACCCTGATGGTATGGTGTTTGTAGATGGAGCACTCTGGCGTGCCTTGTGTGAGAGTGGCACGGCAGAGGTGGGCGAGTGGGTGAAGATTAAAGAGGTGCATGACTTGCGGTTGATTGTCGTGCCTGTTGATGCCCACCCAGCAGGTATTCAGGAAATAACCGACTAGAATACGATGTCGTAAGGGTATAGCTTTCTGTAAAGCGAGGAGGTTCCGATGGGAGATTTAGGAATCGGTATCGGGTGTGTCTTTGTCTTGTTGTTCATTCTCTTTGTCGTGCTCATTTCGTCTATTAAAGTGGTATCAGAGTATGAACGGGGAGTTATCTTTCGGTTAGGTCGGTTGGTTGGAGCGCGTGGGCCCGGGATATTTCTCGTTATCCCCATCCTGGAGCGCATGGTGCGCGTGGATTTGCGCGTTATCCCCGCCGATGTCCCATCACAGGAGGTTATCACGCTGGATAACGTGACGATTAAGGTCAACGCGGTGCTCTACTTTCAGGTGCTTGATCCAAACTTGGCGGTCAACAAGGTGACAAACTATATTCTGGCGACCATGCAGATTGCCCAAACAACGCTCCGTAGTGTAGTCGGGCAGTTTGAACTTGATGCACTGTTGGCACAGCGGGATATAATCAACCAGAATCTCCAGCGCATCATTGACGAACAGACCGAACCGTGGGGTATCAAAGTGACTATTGTAGAAGTCAAAGATGTAGAACTGCCATCGACGATGCAGCGGGCTATGGCAAAGCAGGCAGAGGCAGAGCGCGAGAAACGGGCAAAGATTATCCACGCCGAAGGGGAGTTTCAGGCATCAAAACAGCTCTCTGAAGCGGCAAAGATTATCTCCAGTGAGCCGGCTACTTTGCAACTGCGCTACCTACAAACGCTGTCGGAGATTTCTGTAGAGAAAAATAGCACTATCGTCTTTCCCCTACCGGTAGATACGATTAAGACCCTTATGGATTCCCTTAATCCTACCCAAGCTATTGGATCGACTGATACTCAGTCTGGTGGCAGTGAACACAAACCAAATACCTTTGGTTTGCAAGCGAGCCAATCAGCAGAGACTACCACACCAGGAGACCTACAGGTTTGTAGCGCGTGTGGGGGCAAAGCGGCAGCCGATGCAACTTTCTGTCCGGGTTGTGGCCAGCGGCTTGACGGATAAGTCGGGGGAGCCTTTTTTTTCAAGCAGAGATAGACTCATGACAAAACGGCGGCTTCGTCCTGTACTCATTGCCCTACTCAGCATCTACCTGTTTGTCTACCCCTGGTCGGTGTTGTTGGTATCGCTGGATAGGGTACCCGTATGGGGAAGTTGGATGGGGGGAGCACTGCTCATCCTGCAAGGTACGCTGGTCGGGGGGTGGTTGGTGGCAAACTATGGGCGGCATGGGTTGCTGGCATCATTGCTCATCCTGTTGTCTACATGGCTGATAGAACATATCGGTACCACAACGGGCTTTCCCTTTGGGGCATACCAGTATACTGATGTGTTGTTGCCCAAAGTGGTGGGGGTAGTGCCGCTGGCTATTCCCTTCGCGTGGTTGCTGGTCGTCCCAACTTCGCTGGTCATTACAGAGCGGCTTGTCCATGCCCGCGAAGTCCGCAATGGACAGTTGTCGGCTTCCCCCGATAAACCAAAAATGTTGCTCAAGGTACTAGGGGCAGCATCCTTTGCGGTGCTGCTTGATGTCACCATTGAGCCGGTGTCGGTGCATGTCAGTGGCTATTGGGAATGGTACGATGTAGTCGGCGGCTACTATGGCGTACCTCTGTCTAACTTTGTGTCGTGGTGGGTCATGAGCGTCTTACTTGGTTGGCTGTTGCTGGTTTTCCAGCGCAAGGCACGGGCAAGGCAAAAAGCAACTGAGACCACACCAGCAGATGGGGATAATCTCGCACAAGACCCCTGGGAGCCACTTTTTCCCTGGCTACCACCTTTGCTCTATATGCTTAATCTGATGATGTTTGTCTTGGTGAATATTTCGCATGGACAAAAAGCCCCCGCGTTCATTGGGGTGGTTATCTTGGGCTATCTTGGCATACCCTGGCTCAAGCCCCGTATAGAGCGGCGGTTGCAGAGCGCGAGCCGCCGAAAGACGCTGGTCATAGAGGACGAAGGGTGAGCAGATGCAGGGGAAACGAGCCGCGAGCGTTCGCCAGCGGATGCACATAGCCCCCATCCCCTGCCCTTCCCCCACCACGGGGAGAAGGGAGACTGAACGGCTCCCCCTCGCCCTGGAATGGGAGCGGGGGCAGGGCGCAACATAATACATGGTCAAATGGAAGGAGAAACCAGCATGACCCGAACGATTATCCAGACAACAAAGGCTCCACAGGCTATCGGTCCCTACTCACAGGCAGTATGTACCGATACGATGGTCTTTGTCTCTGGGCAAATACCGCTTGACCCGGCGACAGGTGAGCTTGTCGCTGGCGGTATTGAAGCGCAGACTCACCGCGTCTTGCAAAATGTGCAAGCGGTGCTAGAAGCGGCAGGGAGCTCGCTTGCCCATGTGGTCAAGACGACTATTTTTCTGACGAACATACACGATTTTCCAACGGTAAATGGTATCTATGGTAGCTTCTTTTCTACCGAGCCGCCCGCCCGATCTACGGTGCAGGTGGCAGCACTCCCCAAAGGGGCGCAGGTAGAAATAGAGGTCATAGCACTACGCGGATAGGGGAAGGAGGCGTTGTGATGCCCGACGAATCTGGTGAACAGAAAAAAGGACTAGGGAGGTTTTTACGAAAGCGTAGCAAGGGTGAGCTAGACCCTGCCGACCAGGAATCTGCTCATTCCGCCGCTTCATCAGAACCGCCTGCATCACAAGCAAGCGACTCGCCTTCGGCTGAGGGAGAAACCAAAAAGCCACGCAAAGCAAAACCTTCGTTGGTCTTGGCAGACAATCAAGAATTGGTTTTAGCTGAGAAAGAGGAATCCACGCCGCTGGTTAATCCAGACTGGCGAGATGCCCGTAAGCAGTATACGGGCAAGTTCAAGAAGAAATGGGGGATACTGTCCGCATCGCCACAAGAGCTACAACTCTGGTTGCAAGAGGGAGGATGGCGGTTTGTTGCGGGGGGGGCATTCCTCATTGTCTTGGTGCTGGTCGGCATATTGACCTTCACGCGCAACGGGGGGGAACAGGCGATACAGCGCGACCCAGAAACGGGTAATCCTATCATTGTACCGCCGGGACAACTGACAAGTATACCGTTGCAAACGACAGTACCAGGACAACCAAACGCTGATGCCCCCACGCAGCCGGTAGGGACGCAGCCAGGGACGCAGCCCGAACCGCCCCCTGCTGCGCCTGCCCCCAACGACAACACCTCCATACAACCAGCGTTTATCGTTGTGAATACTGGTGGGAATGGGCTACGGCTACGGGCAACGCCTGATGGCACCAGTGCGGTGCTGACAACGGTACCCGAAGGCGAGCGTGTGCAGCAGATAGGCGAGGATGTGACGGGGGCAGGCTATGTCTGGCGCAACGTTCGCGCCCCCGATGGGACAGAGGGTTGGGTGGCGATAGACTGGCTCCAACCTGTGCCGTAAAGTGAGGAACAACCTAAAGATAGTGGAAATATCCCTACAACACAAGCACGTTGAAGTCAACGGCATACAGCTGCACTACGTCACAGCCGGCAGTGGACCCTTGCTGTTGCTGCTGCATGGTTTCCCAGAGTTCTGGTATAGTTGGCGACAGCAAATTGAGCGGTTTAGCACCCACTATACCGTTGTTGCCCCGGACCTGCGCGGCTTCAACGATAGCGACAAACCATCGTGGGGCTATGATGCCGATGTACTGCTCAGTGATGTATGCGGCATAATGGATGCCCTGGGGTTTCGGCAGGCATCGGTAGCGGGGCATGATCGTGGCGGCTTCTTGGCGTGGGCAATGGCAATCCTCTACCCCCACCGCGTAGACAAGCTGGTCATCCTCAACACCCCACACCCGGCTATTCAGCAGCAGGCATTGCAGACGACATGGAAAATGAAAATCAAGACGGCTGCCCTGAGCTTGCTTCAATTGCCAATACTGCCAGAAATGCTCTTTTCTGTGGGTGATTATGCGCTAATAGAGTGGCTTTTGCGGGGGAACCTGATCCATAAACATGCCCTGCGTGACGAGGAGATAGCCTACTACAAAGATGCTATAAGTAAACCTGGAGCATTGACGGCTGCGCTCAACTGGTACCGCTACTCTTGCATGCATACCCGCCTAGTTGAGCAGCATCCGGCGTTTTTGTTGTATCAAGGCAAAAGCATGCAGGTCACAGCCCCCACGCTGATGTTTTGGAGCCAACATGAACAGGATACCGATCTCGCTCTGACCTACACAACAGAAAACTACGTCCCCGATTTGCATATCGTCACTATACCCAATTGTTCCCACCGTATCCTACATGAGCGTCCCGACTTGGTGAATCGGTTTATGGAGGACTTTTTGCTATGATGAACCTACTGGCAAACCCAGTCTTACAACAAGAGATGCGCCGGCGAATGCGCGGTCATCGCGCTATGATTATCCTGACCGTCTATCTAGTGCTCATCAGCCTAATTACCATGCTCATCTTCCTGGCGTTTATTGGTTCTCATTCCATAGGAATGAATCCAAATTTTGGGGTGCGTCCAAATATTGAAGAGGGGCGAGAACTAGGCAAAGCGATTTTCATTACCGTTATCGTTTCTGCCCTCATCCAGGTCTACATTATCACCCCAACCCTCACCGCCGGGGCGGTCTCCAGCGAAAAAGATCGGCAAACCTACGACCTGCTCATTACCACGCTGCTGTCCCCGTGGGACATCATCATTGGCAAGATGTTGGCATCATTAGCCTATGCTACCCTGCTGGTGTTTGCCACCCTACCCGTAGCAGGTATTGCCTTTATGTTTGGCGGGGTAAGCGGTATTGAGCTGGTAACAGCAATGGTGATACTGCTGGCAACAGTGGTGCTCTGTTCAACCATTGGGATGTTTTGGTCAGTGATAGCTTCGTCTACCCATAGGGCTACAGTGCGCTCACAGGGAACAACTATCCTCCTGCTGCTTGTTGTCCCATTTTCTTTGCTGCTTATGGGTATTGCCGGTGTTGATAGGTGGGATATAGTAGAAGAACTCGCCAATATTCCGATTGTGGTCTATATCGCCGGGGCTATTTTTTGCTTCAACCCTTTTATCACCTTTACTATGACAGAAATCTTGCTATCAACAAACGAAAACCCATTTTTCTTTACCATAGACCCAGGGCGTGGCGACATCTTGGTACCTGCCCCCTGGATAGCCTATGCGTTTACTGTGTTGTTGGTAGCGGGGGTGTTGCTCGTGATAAGTGTACGTATGCTCAAACCAGTACAATATACCGTGCGCCGCAAGAAAAAGCAGTAAGGATAATTGTGCTCCTGTGGTTGTTTCCTCATCATCACCAGAAGCCTTGCTACCATTGCTTGCTGCTGCTAGTCGTATGCTCCAGAGCGAGCGTCCGTTGGTTGCCCGGCTGTATGACTTCTTTGGCTTATTGCATACGGGCATAACCTATCGTGATGCCCGGCTGACATGCTGGTTTGATTCGGCACGTCCCGGTGCAGAGCGTCAGCATTTCTACTCGCCGGAAAAGACCCCCTACCCCTGGGACAACCGCATGACCCGACAAACGGCACTGGCAATGAAGCCGGTACGCGAACCTCTCCCGCTGCCATCCTCTACCACCGAGGATGGTACCAGTATCCCCCCACCGGTGCTCTACTTTGGTGCGCCTATTATTTGGGGGAAGCAACTTTGGGGGGTGCTAGAAATGCGCTCCAATGATCCCCAGAGTTTCACCAGTGCGGAGCAGGATATGCTGCAAGCCCTGTTGCCACTGCTGGCGAGTGTCATAGCTGCAGAGGGGACAAGCCAACGACAAAACAATCTCCCCGTAGTACGCGCAACAACCAACTCCCTGACCGATGGACATACCCCGTTTCTCGCCGCACTGGAGCATGAGCTAGAGGAGCCACTTTCGCTCCACAAACTGATGACTATGCTGCTCCGCTGGACGCTGGATGAGACCGCCGCCGAAGCGGGGGCTATTTGTCTGGTAGACCATGCCAGTGGCGAGCTTGTGTTACAAGTCTATGAAGGGTATACTTCAGAGATTGTCGCTGCCGATATGCACACCCCACAGCAGCACCGCTGGTCGTGGGACACCAGTTTGGCGGGGAGAGCGGCACGTAGCGGGCGGGCATTGATGGTACGTGATGTGACGAAGGAGACCGACCTGCGCCCAATGGAGTCTCATTTGCGGGCAGAACTGGCAGTACCCATTAGTCTTGACTACCATGTGCTGGCTGTGTTGGTGCTAGATAGCCCCCGCTCTGCTGCCTTTGGTGAGGATGCCCTAGCGTTTGTCAGTGCGCTGTGTGAGCGAGCGGCACGGCCGCTCTACCGGGCTATGAAGTATCAAGAGGTGCTCGAAACGAGTACCCAACTGAATCAGGTATTCACCAGTATGCCCACCGGCATTGCGCTGTTGGATACGAGCGGGCGGGTGTTGCGCTCCAACCCGGCGTGGGCGACAACGTGGGATGTCCCATTGCCCAATAGGGACAAGCCCTTCTATGTTGCGCTAGACTTGGTAGAAGCGTTGCTGCCCCGCATTAGCGATCCTGAGCATTTGATTGCTTTTTGCAATCAGGGGCAGGCATCCCCCAGTGAGGTGCAGATTATCAACGTGCGGCTCAATGAGCCAACTCGCTTTTTGCAGGTGCTCTCTGTGCCTACCCGTGATACGCTTGGGCAGATTACCGGGCGGTTGTGGGCAGTGCAGGATGTCACCCGTGAGCGGGAGCTTGACCAGATTAAAAATGAGTTTGTGTCTATCGTCTCGCACGAGCTCCGCACACCGCTGACCTCGATCTTGGGCTTTACCGAACTCCTCCTCGCCCGTGAGTTTGCCCCAGAAGAGCAAAAACGGTTTATCAAGACGGTGTATGATCAGGCAAATCAGCTCTCTGGATTGGTTGAAGATTTGCTCAGTGTGTCACGCATAGAAGAGGGCAGGGTTAAGCTGAGTTGCTGGATTGTCGAAATACGCCAGATTATTCTGGAGCTTACCAACCAGATAGGTCCTCTTGAAAAGCACCGCTTGGTTATCCATATGCGCGACCCGCTGCCGCCAGTGTATGTAGACCGCGACAAGGTGAAGCAAATCTTGTTTAACCTGATCACCAATGCGGTGAAGTATAGCCCCGATGGGGGCGAGATTGAGCTATCCGTGGTGGCAGGGGAACATCAGCAAGGGAACCATCAGCAAGGGGAACATCAGCAAGGGGAAGATAGGGCGGGGGCGGATGATTACCCCTTGCCGCCAGACCACCCGCCGGGGTCGTGGGTTGTTGTGGGGGTGCGCGACCAGGGTATTGGCATAGCCGAGGAAGATATACCGCACGTTTGGGAGCGGTTCTATCGGGTAGACAATACGAACACGCGAAGGATTGGCGGTACAGGGCTAGGGTTACACATAGCCCAATCGCTGGTAGCATTGCATGGAGGGCGTATCTGGCTAGAGAGCGAGCTAGGCAAGGGGAGTCTGTTTTCCTTTACCCTGCCAGTTGCTACAGAACGCATGCAGCATGGAGAAGATTAGGGGGATATGGGGACATATATTAAGGATGAACTACTATGCGGGCAATGATTGTTTTCAATCCGATTGCGGGGCAGGCAAGTGCATTTGAACGCGATCTCAATGTTGCTGCTCAAGTATGGCGCAATGCGAATTGGCAGGTAGACTTGCAACCAACCCAAGAACCCGGCGATGGGGTACGGTTGGCACGACAAGCGGTTGAGCAGCAGTATGATGTGGTCATTGCTGCCGGTGGGGATGGCACGATTAACGAGGTGGTCAATGGGTTGGCAGGCAGCAACACTGCCCTAGCCACGCTGCCACTTGGTACCGTCAATGTGTGGGCGCGTGAGCTTGGGCTGCCGCTCAACCCCCGTGCTGCTGCCGAGGCGATGCTTTCCTGGCAAACGCGGAGCATAGACCTGGGACGGGCAGGCGAGCGGTATTTCCTGCTGATGGCAGGCATAGGCTTTGATGCTGAGGTGGCGGCGGGGGTTCGTCCAGAGGAAAAGAGACGATTTGGTGCGCTTGCCTATGTTATCTATGGGCTAGACCGCTTGATCAGGGTGCGGGGGTCGCGTGCGGTGCTGAAACTGGATGGGCGCAAGGTGAAAGGGCGGGTCATGCTCATTGTCGCAGGCAATAGCCAACTGTATGGTGGGGTCGTCAAGATTACCCACCGGGCGACTATTGACGATGGTTTGCTAGATGTGTGTGTCATCAAGGGGGATGGGCTATGGAGTGCGCTGGTGCATGCGGTAGCTATTTTGCGCCGCCGCTATAGCCTGGATACGGAGATAGAATATTACCGCGCTCGCCACATCACCATTACGGCTCGCCCATCGTTGCCGGTGCAGGTAGACGGCGATACCTTTGGTAAAACCCCGATTACCCTAGAAGTGATGCCGGGAGCGTTGCAAGCACTAATGCCCTCGCGCTTGCCAGATGAACTAGTACGCCATCAGCATCAGCACCAGCAGCCAGTTGTTGCGATCCCGTCACCTTCGCTCACATCCCATACCATCAAACAGTTGGTCGCTTGGCTAATGAGAAAGAACAAGAGAAAGAACGACAGAAAGGATAAGACCGTTTCGTGATCCATCAGTCTTCATATGCCGGGGAGAGGTTATTTCCCCGTTTACTCAGTATCGTTGTGGTCTTGGTGCTCATTGCCAGTGGGTGTGGCACTTCTGCTCCTGCCCCTAACGATGGGCAAGGCAATCCCACGCAACAAACAGCAAAAGCCTTGCAGCAGACCCCCGATCTCCAAGAGGTCCAGGGAGAGCAATTACCCGGTAAGTTGGTCTTCGTTCGGGATGGCACAATTTGGGTGTGGCAGGGCAAGCAGGCAAAGCCGTTGTTGGGGGATGGCAGCGTGTGGCAGCCGGAGTGGTCGGCAGATGGGAGCGAGTTGGCGTATATCGAGCGGGGCGCAAGCTACTCCAACATTTTGCTGGCAGACGACCAGGGAAACGAGCTAGTCCAACTGACGCGCAACGATTCAGATTTACCCTTGCAAAGCCATGAGCGTATCTATGATACGATGTGGGCATTTTATCCCACATGGTCGCCGGGTGGCAAGCGCATCACCATCGCCACGCAGTATGCGCCGCCCGTTGGCTCACCGGCAATGGAGTATACGTTGGCGATCTACTCGCTCTCAACGACAGGTGGCTCGCGGCGATTACTGTTTGCTGATGATAGTGCTCACTGTGGCTCTATGACCTAC
>CAZLKK010000031.1:12682-20210 GCA_964559995.1 uncultured Chloroflexaceae bacterium | reverse complement strand
CAAAAATAGACCGTCTCGCGGGCAGGATACCCCCCCGCCTTGAACGCAAACCGCGCTCCTGGCATATCCGCCGGTGGGTCTACCGCTACATCCGGTGAGTTGGTGGGGGGAGAAGGAACCGCCGATGCCACTGGAGCAGGCGGGGTGTTGTGGTCATTGTTACCGCTGTTACCGCTTGGTTGCTGTGGCATAGGGGCAGGTGGCGTGCCTGCCGGTGCTGTTGGGTCAAGCAATTGAAAATAAATAACCTGCTCTAAGACTACCGAATCACCAAGCACATGCATCTGCCAGATACCGGGCATGGCATCATCAGGGGTCTTCCAATTCCAATACGCCACCCCCGCCTCATCAGTCATGACCTCATACTTGTCTTTGCGATATTCCGTCCCATCGGGGGCAACAGCCCAAAAATAGACCGTCTCGCGGGCAGGATACCCCCCCGCCTTGAACGCAAACCGCGTCCCTGGCATATCCGCCGGTGGGTCTACCGCAACATCGGCATTATTTGCTGGCAACACCGACGGTTGATGAGCTACCGGCTGCTGCACAACGGCTGGCGATGGGGCAGATATTGTGGCATTGGGGTCAGTCACCTGAAAATAGATGACGTGCTCAAGTTCGCTCTTGTCCCCAAGTGCATGCATCTGCCAGATACCCGGTAGAGCATCTTCTGGTGTCCTCCAATTCCAATAGGCTACCCCAGACTGGTCAGACATGATGGTATACTTGTCACTCTCGACCCGCTCCCCATTTGGGGTGACAACCCAGAACGTGACCAACTCACGGGCAGGGTAGCCTGCCGCCTTGAACGCAAACCGCGATCCCGGTGGTCCAGAGGTCGGCTCTATCCCCACGTCCGGCGAGTTGTCTGGAAGCACGGCGGGTTGTGGGGGAGCAGGGGCAGCGGGGGCAGCAGACTGCTGTTGCGCTGGTTGTGGAGATGGCTGTGGGTTGTAGAAGGTTACTTGTGGTATGGCAGTGGGGTCGCCAAGCTCAAAGTAAATGATATGCTCAAAGTTACTGATATTGTGCTTGGCGTGCATCTCCCAAACCCCCACAACACCGTCATCAGGAGTCTTCCAATTCCAATAGGCAACCCCTGATTCATTTGCCCGTATGCGATAATTGTCATTATCATAGACCTCACCGTTGGGGTCTACCGCCCAAAAGAACACTGTAGCCCGTTTAGGATAACCCTCGGCTGAGAAGGCGAAGCGCGACCCTGGGGCATCGATAATAGGTTCAAGCGCAACGAAGGGGCTATTAGTGCCGTGAGGCAAATCGGGAAACTCCTGGGGCGGGGGCAGATTCTGCGTTCTTTGGGGAGCATTGGGGTCACGGACCTCAAAGTAAATAACCTTCTTGACCTGTGCTGTCTGCCCCCGCGCTACCATAGTCCACGTTCCCTGGACGGCATTTTCTGGTGTACTCCAATTCCAATACACCACGCCTACCTCGTTGGACTTGATGAGGTACTTGTCCTTCTCATAGTTGGTTCCCTGTGGGTCTGAAGCCCAAAACTTAATCGTTTCACCGGGGGGGAAACCCGCCGCAGAGAAGGCGAAGCGTGTACCGGGTGGGCCTTCCGGTGGCTCAACGGCAACATCCGAGTCATTGCGCTGTTCTGGTTGGTCTGGCACAACAGCAGGTTTGGTCGTGATAGTCGGGTTGCTAGGATCGCCTATCTCAAACGGTATGAGCCGCTCTGTCTGACTATCCTCACCTTTGGCTACCGCAGTCCAGATACCAGGGACGGCATTTTCTGGCGATTGCCAATTCCAGTCGGCGCGGTCTCCATTTGCTGTGACAACATAGAGATAGCGGTTTTCCACAATAGAGCCATCTGGTGCGTTAAACCAATAGCCGACCTTTTCCCGATCATTGAACCCTCTGGCAAAAAAAGCAAACTTGGTGCCGGCTTCTCCCACCTGTGGAGCCACCGCCTTTTCCGTAGAACGGATATTTTCCGCGTCCTCGTCAACAATAGGCGCAACCCCTTCGGGCAAGTAGATGTCAAAGTAGAGCACCCGTTGTACCCCACTTTCGCGCCCCTTGATAGTGGCGGTCCAGGTGCCAGGCATCGCATCATAGGGAGACTTCCAAGAAATATCTACCCGTCCATCTCTGGAATGAATAATGTTTTCTGGCGTGGTGATGATGTCCCCTTCTGGTGAGGCAAACCAATATGCTACCTGCTCCCGTTCGTCGTAGCCGTAGGCATAGAAGGCAAACTCTGTCCCAGGTGTCCCCTGGTGGGGAGAGACGTTTTGGTCAAGCACATCGCTTATCGGGTCTTCTGCTTGCGTGGCAGCTTGAGGGTCATAGACAATCACCTCAAAGGTAATGACGGCTTGTTGTTTGCTTCTGATACCTTGAATAACAGCAGTCCATGTGCCAGGGGTGGCGTTGTGTGGCACCCGCCATTTCCAGTCTACCCGTCCCTCAAAAGCATGGATACGATAGTCTTTATCGTTACGATAGAGGGTGCCGTCTGGTGCGTGAAACCAATAGCCAAGTTTTTCTTTGTCATCAAAGCCAACGGCAAAAAAGGCAAACTCTGTGCCAGCAGGACCAGACTGAGGTTGTACTCCTTGCTTTGGTTCTTGGGCATGACTCTGGGGTGGGGTGGACAAGGGGAGCAACACCGTCAACAGCATACAAATCATCATAAAGAAAAGTAGTGGTAGGTTTTTCATAGATGCTTTCTCCATAATTGTAGATACGGTCTCCTGCTTTTCATTGGTTCTTTTTACTCATCCCGTGAATGGTTTTTGTCTTTATCCATCAACTAACCGAAACTGTCCCCTGCCCCCCGCTCCGTTTCCCACCGAGGGGAGAAGGGGAACCGTACACCGGGCAAGCATCCCTCCCCTAACCCTTTCCCCCACTACGCGGGAGAAGGGGAACCGGGCAGGGGGAGAGGGTCGCTGGGGCGACTCCCCCCTCGCCCTGGGATGGGAGCGGGGGAGCGGGTTAAACCCTAGTACACCTCAAAGGTTATCTCACGCTTAATCAGGCTTTTGTCCCCCACTGCTATCATTGTCCAAGTCCCCGGTGCGCCATCTTCTGGCACACGCCAATTCCAATCGGCGCGTCCATCCTCGTTGGTCATCGTGTCATACTTGCTTTTGGCATATTCAGTGCCATCAGGCGAGATCGCCCGGTAGTGGACCGTCTCGCCGGGCGGGAAGCCGGTAGCATAGAAGAAGAAGCGTGTACCCGGTGTTCCTGCTGCCGGGTCTATCGCTATATCACCCGGTATTGCTTGGGAGAGCATATCTGGGTTGCGTACCTCAAAATAGATGGTATGAGCTAGGGGGGACGAATCGCCCATTGATTGCATACGCCAGATACCGTCCATAGCATCTTCCGGTACGCGCCAATGCCAGTAGGCATTGCCCGTATCATCAGTCAATGCGGTATATTTGCTCTTGTCATAGACGGTGCCATCAGGTGATGTCACCTGATAGGTGATAGTCTCGCCTGGGGGATAGCCACCCGCACGAAATGCCACCTGTTGCCCAGGAATTGCCACAAGTGGCTCAACCGCTACGTCTGCCTCGTTGGGCGGTAGGTCTGGGCGTGGTTCTAGCATAGCCGGTTGAGAGGGATTATCTGCTCCCGGTGATGGGGGGGTACTTGGTGCCAATTGGGGGCTATTGGGGTCTATAATGGTGAAGTGAAAGATGACCTGATGCCCAGTTATCCACCCCTGCGCGACAGCTTTCCAAACACCGGGGCGAGCATCGTCTGGGGATACCCACTCCCAACGGACATGCCCTGTTTCTGAACTGACAACGTGTTTACCAGAATCGCCATAGACTTTGCCGGTGGGATCATGGAACCAATACCCGACCTGCTCACTGCTGCCAAAACCAGTAGCGTTGAAGATGAACCGATCTCGCTGATAACCCGTTTCTGGTATTACCCCGTGATGTGGTTCAATATCCAACTCTGGCTCTGGTTCAACAGAGTCGTCTGACGAAGCGGGGGGGGAATCACCGGTGGATGGGACAGCTGGTGCAGGCATGCCTGCCGCAGGATCACCGACAATGAAGGGGACAATACTCTGTTTTTTGCTGCTTATACCATAGGCAACGGCTGTCCAGTAGCCTTGAGGGGCATCCTGTGGCGATTGCCATGTCCAATCAGCACGACCATTGTAGGAATAGGTAATATAATCTCCCTTATCCCCGTAAATATGCCCATCGGGGGCATTGAACCAATAGCTGACCCGTTCATTGCCATCAAAGCCCATAGCGTAAAAAGCAAACTCTGTCCCCGGCATGCCAGCGTGTGGCGCGACATTGTAATCGGGGGGAGTTCCTTGTGCTTGGGTGGGTATACTCGTGGGTAGGATGGCAAGTAGTCCAACAATGGTCAAGATGACCATAGCCATACTATTACGAAAAAGCCCGATCATAGGGTTTATCAAACAGCTACCTCCTTACTAATGCTTCTTGTTTCTTACCAGTACCATAAGGTTTTGGATATATCTGCCCTGATGTGGAAAAAACTACGACTAGGTGTCCTACAAAACATCGGCACCCATTATAACATAAAAACACAGAGATAGCCCGTAAAGCCCAGGGGCAAAGGAAAGGATGGGAAAAGAATCATCGGTTGGGGTAGGGCAATGTGCGTTTACCACACGCCCCACAACCGCACGGTAAAGTCTTGGGCAGCGGTGGCTATCTTTTGTCCATCTGGGGAAAAGATGACACTGGAGACGGTATCCGTATGCCCCTTGAGCGTGTGCAGCAGTTGACCATCTTCCACCCGCCACAACCGGACCGTTCTATCCTTTGAGGAGGTAGCGAGCATCTGACCATCTGGCGAAAACGCCACATCTATCACAGGACCCTCGTGTCCTTTCATTGTGCGTATGTGTTCGCCTTGCTCTGCCTGCCAGAGCTTAACTGTCGTATCGTCAGAGACTGAGGCAATCAACTGCCCATTCGGGGAATAGCTGATACTATAGACTGTCCCGTCATGTCCAGTGAGAGTATTGATCAGCGATTGTTCTTGCACATCCCACAACCGCACTGTGGCATCCCGCGAGGATGAGGCAATGCGTTTGCCATAGGGACCAAAGGTAACATCTACCACGCTGGCTTCATGCCCCGTGAAGGTATGGAGAAGATCATAGGACTGCATATCCCAAAGTTTAATGGTCGCATCCCACGATGCTGAGGCAAGTTTCATGCCATCGGGCGAAAAGGCTACTCGCCAGACCTCTTGGGTATGCCCTTCAAAGCTGTACATCAAGTTGCCATCGTGGACATCCCACAGTTGAATCATATGGTGTTCGGAAGCCGCAGCCAGCTTTTCGCCATCGGGCGAGAAGGCTAACCCCCACACGTACTTCCCACCGGTATTCACATGCTGTATACCGCCGCTACGGATATGCCACAAGACACAATTGCCATTGTAGTAGGCACCAGCGAGTATCTGACCATCTGGCGACCATGCAATGTTGTAGGAGCCAATATCCCGCTGCTGGTCTATCTCTACCACATCAGCAGCATTTTCCGGGGCTACCGGAACCATTGGGGATACCTCGCCAAAGAGCACATTACGAAATGAGGCTATATCTGCATAGCGATCTTTCTCTGCCAGCGACATAGCAGCAATAATGCAGTAGGAGCGGTAGAGCGAAACGCTGGAGTTGAGACTGCGGGGGGGCGGGATAGTTGCGGGTAGCATACTGATGCGCTCAATGGCAGATGCGGGGACGGTGCCAGTCAATAGGTGGTAGAGGGTAGCCCCTAGCCCATAGACATCTGTACGCGGTCCCGTCTCGCCACCTGTGACGAGTTGCTCTGGCGCAGCATAGCCCGGCGAAAAGCCACTAACGGTTGTTTGATCCTGGGGGTGTCCCCGCTTGGCAATGCCAAAGTCTACCAGTTTAATCAACCCTTCGGGGGTCAGGCGAATGTTGGAAGGCTTGATGTCGCGGTGAAATATCGGTGGGTCTTGCATATGCAGATAGTGCAGTACATCGCATACCTGCCATACGTAGCTCAAAACGAGCGATTCTGGCATGGGGTCAGGATGTTTGTTGAGTATATCCAGGAGACTCTGCCCAGGGACATATTCCATCACCAAATAGCCGCTGCCCTCAAACTCGAACATTTCGTAGTAGTGGGGGAGGTTTGGATGTTGTAGGTGTTGGAGCGTATGAAACTCGCGGCGAAAGATGAGTATATCCGCTGGATTAAAACTTTCTTTGAGGGCAACCGGGGCATTTCCTGGAGATCGCCTATCTTCAGCCAAATAGACAGCACCAAACCGCCCGCTTCCAATGCCTTGAATGATGCGGTATCGGTCTCGTACTACTTGACTGACGAGTTGGAGCGCAAACCGTAGCGGATTACCGCATGTGTGGCATGTTTGGGCATCTGTGAGGTTGATAGCCCCACACCCTTCGCCTGTTCGCTGGTTGAGACAGACCAGCATAGGAAATTAGCCCTCCTCGTTGTTTTGGTATTTGGGTTCTTTGTAGCCCACAGCATGATAGCATACCCTAAAGATAGATGCAATCCCCAAAATGCCCTATTGATCATCGCTAGAGTTGGGTCTTGATAGTCGCTTTTAGCTGCTTGGTGATGGGCAATCCGTCTATTTCACGGATGAGGACCGGGGTATCTTCACCCCGTCGTGCCCGAAAGCGATAGATATTGACCAGCACAGCTTCTATACCATAGCGGGCTACCGTGTCCGTAATGAGCGCGGTTAGCCCAAAGGCAACCCCACCACCAAGAAACCCTACGGGTCCCCCCAATGCCGCCAGCATCACCACTGATGGCGGGCCTATGGTAAGGCTCACGCCACTGATCAGGAGAACGGAGATAACCCCTGGCAACCCTAGTGCTGCAACTTTTCGTACCACTTCATCCATAATGCATAACTCCCTAAACTAGGCACCCTGCAACCGAAACGATGGGCAGGTACTAGACGTATTCCCCTATTGTACCATACGATCATGCGTCAAAGCCGCCTAGCCCCCGCTCGCGCAAGCTAACATAGCGTCCATGCCCAATAACGAGGTGGTCAAGGACCTCTACTTCGAGCAGCTTGCCCGCCTCGACTATCTGCCGTGTCACGAGGACATCTTCTGTTGAGGGGGTAGGGTCGCCGCTTGGGTGATTATGCACCACAATAACCGAGGCACTGTTGATCTTGATACCCTCTTTGAAGACCTCGCTAATACGGACAACAGAACTGTGCAACGTGCCAACATAGACCGTATGTATCTTCAATACGCGATTCTTGGTATCAACATAGATAGCCCGAAGATGCTCTTGGTCCAGGTTGACCATCTCTATTTGCATCAGCTTTGCCACATCGGATGGCGACTTAATCAACATACGCTCATCAAAGGAGAGGATCGCCAACCGCCGACCTATCTCCAACGCTGCCTTGAGTTGTGCTACCTTTGCTGCCCCCATCCCATGTCGGTTGGCAATGTCTTGGAAGCCTGCCCGTTGCAAACCGCGTAGCCCACCATACTCGGTGAGGAGCCACT
>CAZLKK010000031.1:10758-12672 GCA_964559995.1 uncultured Chloroflexaceae bacterium | reverse complement strand
TAATCGCGTAGTCGCTCGCGGGGGCGTTCATTATCCGGCATCTCGTTAATTCGCAAGTGATACGTGGTCATAGTTGCGGAACGGTGCTCCTTATCCTTTCAGCCTGCTGTTCTTCAACAAGAAAATGCTCTATGGCGGCGAGAAATCGTGTGGGTTGCTCTGCTAGGGCAGTATGAGCTGCCCCGGCAATCGTTACCGTTTGGGCATGCGGCAGAGCCGCCGCTGCCCGCTCCATACAGCGGGATGAGACGGCATCATACTGCCCACGCAGCAGCAATGTTGGGGTGGCGATATGGGGCAGGTCTTGCATCAGGTTCTCAAATAAGAAGCCCTGCTGCACCCACTTGGTGACGGCATCATAGCTGTTGTATAGCCCCTCTTGCACCATCTCGTCGGTATAGTCGGCGGGGTTACGGGTAACGTGCATGCTTGTTGCCAACAGCCGTACCAGCGGCTGTGAGCGTTGCTGATGCAAAAGCCAACCTACCCCCGGCATAGCTAACAATCCCATCAGTGCAACCCCTTCCCACGGCATCTCTAGGGCTATGGCGAGGTTGTCATGCAACGCGCCCGGTACGGGGGTGCTATAGATAATCAGTCGTGAGACGGTGTTGGGGTAGAGGAGCGCAAACTTGGTGGCGATAATGCCACCAAGCGAGTGTCCCAGGATAATCGTCTCGGTGATGTTCAGGTGATCTAGTAGGGCAGCAATATTCCCGGCTTCGGCAGCCGGCGTATAGCCATTGGGGGGATCATCCGAATTGCCAAAGCCGGAAATATCCGGGGCAATGAGCGTATAGCGGTCTGAAAAGTGGTCAAACAACGTGCGCCAGAAGACGCGGCTACTCTCCCCCATCCCATGCAGCAGCACAATTGCCGGTCCATTACCGGTGCCAGCGATGCGATAGGCATATCGCTGTTGTCCTAGCAGCAGATATTGGATGGCAGGATCGTGGGGGTTATGGTGCTCGGACACGGCGAATCCTTTCTGCAACATTGGCAATATTCTGTCCATAGCTATAACCTGGCACAGCCCATCGCCCGTTGAGATGGACAGGAGCAGAGGTACACCCGCGCAAGCTCGCCGAGAAGGGTCTATTACCAAGAGCCTCGGCAATCAAACCACGCTGGATACCGCTTGCCTGATCATCCCGCAGCGTATAGGCTAACAACAACCCAACGTGTCGGCGCACGCTGGTCTCCCAATCGGGAAAGCTAAAACCACGCCACCACACCCCACGCTCTGGTTGCCAAGCCCAGGCATGCATTTCATTGGGGGGCGGCGCACTATAGCGGCGTTCTCCCGTCACCAGGAGCCCGGCGAGGTTGCGGCGCGGCGGCTGCGACCACCAGCTATTGAGGTTGTCGGTCTCGTGAATACACTGCGCCAGAACAAGCAACGGGTCTAGCCCTACTTGGGTAGAGACATCCCAATAGTGCCAGACAATGAGGTGAACTTCCTCTGGTGAAAGGATAGTCCCACGGTTGAGGATGTATGCGACTGCTTGGGATGACGTAGCGCGTGGCGGCGAGAAGAATGGGCTATAGCCGCTTACTGGCTCATATATCACCTGGGCATCGCCTGGAGCAGGAAAGGTGCCTATTGACGATTGGGTTGGGGTGGCAGTGGCGGGTGGGGGAGTGGGGGTCTGGTACCCGGCCGGTATTTCATCTACCACCAGTGGTATAAGCGGGTCTGCCACTGCGGGTTGTTCTGCTGTTTCTGTCGGCACTTCTGTTGGCACCGGCGTGTGCGTGTCTGTTGGCTGTGCTGTTGGTTCAGGCGTGTGTGTATCTGTTGGCTGTGCTGTTGGTTCAGGCGTGTGCGTATCTGTCGGTTGTGTTGTTGGCACCGGCGTATCTGTTGGCTGTGCTGTCGGCACCGGCGTATCTGTTGGTTGTGTTGTTGGTTCA
>CAZLKK010000031.1:6213-10613 GCA_964559995.1 uncultured Chloroflexaceae bacterium | reverse complement strand
GTTGGCTGTGCTGTTGGCACAGGCGTGTGCGTGTCTGTGGGCACTTCTGTCGGCACAGGCGTGTCTGTGGGCTGTGCTGTTGGCACAGGCGTGTGCGTGTCTGTGGGCTGTGCTGTTGGCACAGGCGTGTGCGTGTCTGTGGGCACTTCTGTTGGCACAGGCGTATCTGTCAGTACTTCTGTTGGCACAGGCGTGTCTGTGGGAACTTCTGTCGGCACCGGCGTATCTGTCAGTACTTCTGTTGGCACCGGTGTGTGCGTGTCTGTGGGCACAGGCGTGGGGGTATTGGTCGCCGTTGGGGGGAGTGGTGTCATAGTTGGGGGGGTAGTGGGGGCAACAACTGGTCCCAGGTAGGGAGAAAACGTAGCAGGCATTGCAGACAGTGAGCTATGTATCCAGCCTATCGTTCCTGGAGCGGTAGCCTGCTCTCCCGTACATGTGTTTGCCACAACCTTGACCTTGTACCAATAACTTGAACTTGCATCATCGCTCCAACCAAGAAAGAGGATATATCCCCCACGGCACACATGCCCAATGACTTCACCTGCTCCTACGCCAGGGTGAGAACGTAGCTCGCCAGCTTGGACAATCTGGCAAGAACTCCGTGCCTCGCTGGTATACGCAGGAAGCGCATGCCAAAGCACGGCACCGCAAATCAGGAGTATAGCTAAAGCCACTGATGGGAGATACTTCATGTTGTCTCCTTCCTTGAGCAATCTTGGCTCAACGGGTCGTTATCGTTAGATGTTTGCACTGTAGCAACGCCTGCCTAGTCAACGGGTTATTCCCCTTCCCCCTGCCCCTTTGGGTCAAGCCCCCCTATCCCTAACCCCTCCCCCCTGGGGGAGAATGTGACCTACCCCTGAAAGGATGTGGCAGGGGGAGAGGGTCGTTATTTTTCCCGGATGGCGTTGGCATACTTGGCTATTCTGTCGGCATAGGTCGTTCCTGGCACAGCCCATCGCCCATTCAGCCCCCGCATCGTTGGCGCAACCCCCCGAAAACTGGCAGGTAGCGGACGCAAGGCAAGCGATTCGTTGATGAGGGCTTGTTGGGCATCGTTTGCCTGATCATCCCGCAATGCATAGGCAAGCAACCGCCCAATGTGCGCTCGCGTGGCTAGTTGCCAATCGGCAAAGCTCAACCCCTTTTTCCACAGGTTTTCGGTTTCGTCATATGCCCACTTATCCCGTTCATGCTCTGGCGGCGGGTTCGTACTGGTTTCGCCTGTCACGCCTAGCCCGGCAGGGTTGCGGCGGGGACGCTGCGACCACCAACTGGACAGGTTAGCCGTCTCGTGGAGATTTTGCGCTAGGGCAATAAGCGGGTCTACCCCCACAGCAGTACCAATATCCCAATAGTATCCCACGATAAGTTGCACAGAATAGTCACTATAGGTTGTGCCACGGTCTATGATGAAAGCGATTGCCTGCTCTTTTGTTGCGCGTGGGGGGGAGATAATTGTGGTATCAGCAGTGATAGGACCATCATCTACAACAGGGTGAGGGTTTTCCATATATTCCTTTGCTAATAATCCAAATAAGACGTGGTAGGGGGGGGCGTTTTGGGGATGGGCTTCAAACCGCGCACGCTCAAACCATTGGACGGTGTGGTTTTGCCCATCGCTCAAGGGTTCAGCGAAGGGGTCGCTTAGGGGCAACCCAAAGAGCGCAAGGCTTTCTGCTTCGCTAATCCCCGGTTGACCATCAAACTCTAGCCCGCTTGCCCGCCACGCCGCCAGAAAATCGCCGCACACATTATGTCCTGTCTCGGCAAAGAAGCGACACCCCGGCTGCGGCGCACTTTGCGCGAACGCTTGCCAATCGCGCCCCTGTTGGGCGAGACGGTCTGCCCCCATGCGTCCAATAAGCACATCGTAGGGGCGAGCGTTTTCTGGGTGGAGTTCTAGCCGATGGCGTTCAAAGGTCTGCACCTGATAAGGAGAGCCTTCAATGAGCGTTTGCTGTTGGGGGGTGATTGGGTAGCCAAAGACCCGCAGACCGCCGTTCTGCTCCCAGAACTCACGGATGCGCCCGGTAATGCAAAAGCCTGTTTCGGGAAAACAGTAGTCACTCGTCTGCGCTTGGGTCGGGCGTGTTACTGATGGGACAAGCCCTATGCTAAAGGCGAAGAACAACAGAACGAACGTATAGAGCCGTATGCTTTTTGCCATGCGGTAAACCCGCCTTTACCATCGTGAATACCTAGAATGTAGGGGATAATAGCATAAAATGGGGCTAGATGCAAGCGGGTAGACACCCCCAAACGAATAGTCTAGCGTTCTTCTCTCTACCTATGGTATCATAACTATAGGAAATCATTGTTGGAGGATTGATGCTACCTTCTCGTCGGCTCCTATGGCTGTTGTTGCTTGGGGCATTGCCCCTTGCCGGGGCTTCTCTCGCAAAGCCGCTGGTGTGGTTGGCTGGTCTCTACTTTCTCGTGGTCGTGGTTGTTGTGGTCGTAGATGTGCTGATAACCCCCCAACCAGATGCGCTTGAAGTTGAGCGTATCCACGATAGTCGGCTATCGCTAGGGGCAGAAAACCTCATCACGGTGCTGCTGGCAAACCGCAGTGCGCGTCCCATCCCCTGTACCATCCGTGACGAATACCCCTACCAGTTCACCGGTGAGACGGTCTATATCCAGGGGACAATCCCCCCCTATGATGTCTTTGAAGCCCGCTATCATGTACGCCCGGTGCAGCGGGGCGATTACCAGTTTGGCAAGACGAATATTCGCTACCAAAGTCTGTTAGGGATGTTCATTCGACAGGCAAGCTACCCTACCCAATCTCTGGTCAAAGTGTATCCAAACGTGCTCGAAATACGCAAGTATGACCTGATGGCACGTAAGGGGATGTTGTTTGAACTTGGGTTGCGGCAAGCTCGCATTTTTGGCATAGGGAGCGAGTTTGAGCGACTACGCGATTACAATACCGACGATGAGTTTCGCCGTATCAACTGGAAGGCGACAGCCCGTAAGGGCAAGCCGATTACCGTAGAGTATGAGACGGAACGGAGCCAGTACATTGTCAGCGTGATAGACACGGGCAGGTTGATGCGTCCCCCGGTAGGCGATTTGGCAAAACTCGACTATGTTATCAATACGGCATTGCTGCTCTCCTATGTGGCACAGCTCAAAGGCGACCACATTGGGTTGCTCACCTTTGCTGATCAGGTAGGAACGTATCTCGCCCCCAAGCGGGGGAATAGCCAGTTTTACCGCATGCTAGAGGTGCTCTACAATGTCCAACAACAGGCAGTCGAGGCAGACTATGCCCACGCGCTGAATTATCTCAGCCTAAAAAACAAACGGCGTTCGCTTGTGGTCGTCTTTACTGACCTGGTGACGCTAGATGCTGCCCAACCGCTCATCGCCACAATGGGGCGGTTGGCAAAACGGCACCTGCCGCTGTGCGTGACGATAAGTGACCCCGATATGCTGGCACTTTCTCGACAAACGGTGCAGACCAGCGATGAGGTCTACCAGCGGGCAGTGGCAGAGATGGTCTTGGATGAGCGGCAGGTTGTGCTGGATACGCTCAATCGTCGGGGGGTGATGACGCTCGATGTCCCTGCCGACAAGTTGACGGTCAGTGTCATCAATGCCTATTTAGAGTTGAAGGGGAAAGGGAAATTGTGATACCGCTAGATACTGACCCTACCAAAATATCTGCTCGTCTCCAGCAGCAAATAGCGTTTGTGCTGGAGCTAGACAAACTCAAGCAGGTGTTTCGCCAATCCTACTTGCTAGACCAGATGCGGCGCGAGAATGATGCAGAACACTCGTGGCACTTGGCGATGATGGCGTTGTTGCTGGCAGAATATGCCGCCGAGCCAGTGGATGTATGCCGTGTGGTCAAGATGCTGCTGCTGCACGATGTGGTTGAAATCGAGGCGGGTGATACCTTCCTCTATGATGCTGATGCTGCAAAAGACAAAGCCAAACGGGAGCAGCAGGCAGCAGATCACCTCTTTGGGATGCTACCGGCAGATCAGGCAGAAGATTTTCGTGCGGCGTGGGATGAGTTCGAATCACGCGAGACCGCCGAGGCTCATTTTGCTGCGGCACTAGACCGCTTGCAACCGCTTTTGCTCCACTACGCCACCAGTGGGAAGACGTGGCAGGAGCATGGGGTAACACGGGATAAAGTTATGGCTCGCAGCCAGCACATAGCGGATGGTTCGCCAGCACTGTGGGAATTGGCTGAGCAGATTATTCAACGGGCGGTGGATGAGGGGTATTTGCGAGACCCGCACGAGTAGGGACATGTTCACCCACAGACTCATCCAGAAATTAGGCTTTAATGGAAACCGGGGCAGGGGGGCAATGTGTCCTTCAGCAAGGGAGCATGCCCCCTTGCTATTCCGCCCCTTCCCCCGCAAGCTGGAGAAGGG
>CAZLKK010000031.1:0-6203 GCA_964559995.1 uncultured Chloroflexaceae bacterium | reverse complement strand
CCCCCTCGCGCTATTCGAGCCGCGAGTATGAACGAGCGGCGGTATCATGGTCTAACTCTATAGCTACCGAATTAATACAATAGCGTAAATTGGTTGGCTGTGGACCATCTTCAAAGACATGCCCAAGATGTGCGCCACACACATTACATAGCACCTCTATGCGGCGCATAAAGAGACTATTGTCCTCTGCTGTTACGACATTCTCGGCGTTCATCACATCCCAAAAACTGGGCCACCCGGTGCCAGAATCAAACTTCGTTTCTGAGCTAAACAATTCCGCGCCACAGCAGACGCAGCGATATACCCCCTGATCTTTGGAATCGTGGTATACCCCAGAAAATGGTCGTTCTGTTCCCTTTCTGCGACATATCCGGTATTGCTCCGGGGTAAGTTCTTGTCTCCACTGTTCATCTGTCTTCAAGACTTTCTGTGGCATAGCGAAAAAACCTCCTTCACATAGAACCAACTACCATATTCGCATACGGATAGTTGGTCATGGGGTTCTCTGATTACGATGTAATTATCTCAACCTGTTCATCCCCTAGGATAGCTCGTTCTTGTTGGGCTTGTCGAGCTTGTTCGCGCTTTTTCATCCAGCGGGAAAAGCCAATACTCACCACAAAGAGTACGGCAGCACCAACAAGAGACCACGGGTTGAACGTTGGTTGGAATTGCTCTTGGAACACGTCGGCAATCGGTACCGAAGCTCCTGCCAATACAAACGTGATTGTCCCCGGAATTGATCCGAGTATGGTTGCCAAAATAAACGAACCATAGCGGATACGCAAAAATCCCGCTAAGTAGTTGACCAAATCGTAGGGCAGGAAGATAAACCGCATAATCAAGATCGTTTCAAAACTATTGCGCCGCATACGATTGGCATAGTTTGCGATAATCCCCTTACTCTCAGACTCATCCAACACCCCTTTCCCCAGGAAAAGTGCTAGGAGGTAGGCTATAGATGCGGAAATATTGCTACCAATGATGGTAAGCACTACCCCCCAAACGGGACCAAAGATCGAGCCGGCTGCCAGAGTCAGGACCACCGCCGAGAAGAAGGCTAATGGACGGACAGCATAGATGAATACAAAGAGCAAAGCCCCATAGGGTGTTTGCATAAGTCCAACGAGTGACTCCACCATAGCTGTTGGCGATTGGTCATTGACGACACTATAGGTAATGCCGCTGCCTATGATCAAAGCCCAAATACTGACTGCTACGAGTTTCTGCCAATTGCGGCTCCAGAATGACCCGGTAGCCGTGGGGATTTTGGTTACTTCATGGTGTTCCATCATAATAAAGTTGCTTGGTGTCCTTTCCGAATATGGCGTATTGCCCATAAGATGCGTAGCCCGGCTGTTACCAATACCCCCAATGTCATAATACCAAAGAGCAGCACCATCGCCTGGGGAATGAGCAGAAAGATACTAAAAAAAATAATCGTTTCTGTTCCCTCAATGAGACCATCAGGCATGGTGATAGTCGTATCTTCTCCATATGTTGCTGCCCCATAGTGGCGTTTCTCCAGAATAGCCGCAAGATACATCCACGAAGCCGCATTGATAAAGAAACTACTGATAAGGCAGGCTAGGGCGAGATAGCCGATGGTGGTATGCTGACTGACTGCAAGGGCTAGGGGTATGGCAGCATAGATAACCGTATCTAGCACAATGTCGAGATAGCCACCGAGGTCACTTTGCTTGTTGTACCAGCGGGCAACCATACCGTCTAGTCCATCGCCTATGCGATTGGCGATCCACAACCCCAACCCAACAAGGTACCACCCTTGCGCGATGACCAATGCTGCGGCTATGCCTACCCCAAAGGCAACAACCGTGATGGCTGTTGGGGGTACCCGTTGGAGTATCCGCTGCGCTATGGGGGTAAGTACCCGGTCTTTTGGTCTCCGCAGCATTTTGTCAATCACCGTATACCTTGCTTTCGTTTCCTCTTTATTATAGTAATCTACTTTCTAAATTTGGGAAGGGGGTTACGATAATAGTTAGTACCAAAGTCATGGGAGCGAGCAATGCAGTATGGTACAATACGCTCAATAACCAACAGCAACATAGGATACGCCTACCCAAATGCCGACCACACCACAGACCATCACGACCCTTGCCCACCACCTCGCCCACCTTGCCCACAGGCTACAGCAGGCTATCGTTCCCATCCTGTCCAGCGACACCGGCGATGCCGGCGGCATGAGCAATCAACAGAGCACGCAAACCATATTGCATACCCAACTCGCTGCCCTACGTCAAACGTTGCTGCCCACAATTACCGCTGGTGAGTTTGCCGATATGTACGCACAAACGCTGGTGTATGGGCTATTTGCCGCACGGGTGACATCCCCCGATGCCCCCACCTTCACCCGCTACGATATAACCCAAGCTCTTCCCCATATGCCCCTGTTTTTGCCAGAACTCTTCTCATTGTGTACCCATCCCAACCTAGACGAACGCATAGGAGCGGTCATAGACGATTGCGCCCACTTGTTGCAAGACACCGATATGACCAGCATCCTGCACCCTACCGGCAACGCTCCCAAGCAAGAAGACCCGATTACCTACTTCTACGAGCATTTTCTCGCTGCCTACGACCCGAAGACCCGCGAAAAACGGGGAGTCTATTACACGCCTGAGCCTGTCGTGGGCTACCTAGTGCGCTCTGTAGACTGGCTTTTGCAGACCCACTTTGGCAAGCGTATGGGGCTTGCAGACGAGGATACCCTCATCCTCGACCCCGCCACTGGCACCGCGACCTTTCTGCATGCCATTATTCAGCATATCTATGCCACCATTCAGCGGCAGGGGATGGCAACCTCTTGGCAAACGTATGTCCCCGAAAAACTCCTCCCCCGGCTGCATGGCTTTGAACTGCTGATGGCACCCTATACCATAGCCCACCTCAAGCTGCGTATGTTGCTGCAACAGCTTGGCTATACGTTTGGCACGACTGGCATGACTGGCACGACTGGCGAACGGTTGGGTATCTACCTGACCAACGCGCTGACCAATCCCCCGCTTGGCAGCCAGACTTCACCGCTTACCCAGAGTATCGCTAATGAAACGCAAGCCCCCAACGGTGCTATGCATGCCAATGACAATACCGTCTTGGTTATCGTGGGTAATCCCCCCTATGCAAACGTTGGTATGCTCAACAAAGAAACCTGGATACAACAACAACTGGAAACGTACAAGCGGGGCTTACAAGAGAAGAAGCTCAACCTTGATGATGATTATATCAAGTTTATACGATATGGGCAATGGCGCATTGAGCAGGCGGGGCAGGGTATCCTCGCCTTCATCACCAACAACACCTACCTAGACGGCATCACCCATCGCCGTATGCGCGAATCGTTGCTAGAGACTTTCACCCATATGTACCTGCTTGACCTGCATGGCGGCATCCGCAAAAAAGAGGTTAGCCCGGATGGACAGTCTGATGAAAACCTGTTTACTATTCGCCAGGGGGTGGCTATTGGGCTATTTGTCAAAGCTCCAAATACGCCCACGGCGACAACCGTGTTCCATGCCGAGATGTGGGGGAGACGAGCAACCAAGTATGCCACCCTAGCCACAACGAACGTAGCGACAACTGCATGGGAGCAGTTGCATCCAGCGCACCCGTGGTTTTTCTTTGTACCCAAACAGTTTGCTGTTGCCCATACGTATACCCAACACCCAACATTGACGGATATATTCCCTCTACACCAAAACGCCATCAAAACAGATCGGGACTCCCTCTTTTTTGCCCAAGATGCTGCGGTATTAGCAGAGCGTATGCAGACCTTCTACTCACCAGCAGGGCTACAATCCCCCTTCCAGGAACGTTACCGGGTGGAAAATTCATCCAGCTACCCGCTCCTCTCACGCCGCGAAAACACCACCTACAACGCAAGCTCTATCCATCGTGCCTTGTATCGCCCCTTTGATCTCCAGTGGCTCTACTATGCGCCACAGATAACGAGCCGTGCCGCGTGGGAGGTCATGCGCCATATCCTCGTAGGCAACAACCTTGTGCTGCTTGGGATGCGACAATATGACTATGCAGTCCAGGATTATTGCTATGTGCTTGTGACAGAGCATATCACCGAGAGCCGTGTTTTCATCAGCAATCGTGGGGGGGCAAGCCTCTTTCCCCTCTACGTCTACCCCCCTGAAGCTACCAACACGAGCGGGTGTCGCCGTCCCAACTTGTCTGCCCCATTTATTGCCAACGTAGAGCAACAACTTGGGTTGTCGTTCATCCCTGACGGCAGCGGTGATCTAGCGACAACGATTGGTCCCGAGGACATCTTCCATTACCTCTACGCAGTGCTGCACAACCCCCACTATCGCTCGCGCTACGCCGAATTGCTCAAGATAGACTTTCCCCGCGTTCCCATCATCAGCAATCTCCCGCTGGTTAAGACCCTGGTAGATTATGGGGCAACGCTCGTTGACCTGCATTTGCTGCGACTCCCCGGCAGCATGGGGGTAGGCGGTGGGGAGGGGGCGGCAGTGCTGGTACACCCCGCTGATCAGGGGGTGACGCAGCAGGGGGTGACAACGGCTCCTGTGCAGCAGGTGCGCTACGATAAGCATACCCAACGGGTGTGGCTAGGGGGGGGGATGTTCTTTGCGGGTATAGAATCTACAACGTGGGCAGTGCAGGTGGGCGGCTATACCCCGTTGTACAAGTGGCTCAAGGACCGCAAGGGGCAGACGCTCTCTGCTGCTGATGCGCTGCACTACATGCGGATGGTTGTTGCCCTACGCGAGACGCGGCGCATCATGGGGGAAATAGCGGCGATAACTGGCGATAACTGGCGATAACTGGCGATAACTGGCGATAGACGGTGTTGGGTCTGGATAGCCGTTGCAGTGTTCTGCCCACTTACGATAGACGTATCTTTTGAAATCTGGTATAATTTCCCCAGTTGAAGCCGATCTATTTTTTTGGAGTTAAAGCTATTATGAGCTTGTCTGCACAAGACACCCCGATCACAGAAGAGCAGGTTATTGCCGCATTGGACACCGTACCAGAGCCAGAACTTGGTGGTTCGCTGGTATCGCACAACATGATAAAAGATGTGACTATCAACGGGAGCGTTGTTTCTTTTGCTGTTGACCTGACTACACCCGCATGCCCACTCAAGAGCCAAATACAGGATTCAGCACGGGCAGCGGTGGAAGCCATCCCTGGCGTTACTGCGGTAGAAGTGACGATGACCTCTTCGCAGCGTTCCCCTGGCGCAATGAACAAAGAGCCTATCCATGGGGTTTCACATATTATCGCCGTAGCCGCTGGCAAGGGTGGCGTTGGGAAATCTACCGTTGCCGTCAATACGGCTATAGCATTGGCAAAAGAAGGGGCAAAAGTTGGTCTCCTCGACGCTGATGTATTTGGTCCCTCGGTGCCTATGATCTTGGGCGTAGAAGAGTCACCAACTGCCTATGAGAAGGAAAATGGCGAACCAGTTATTGTGCCAGTGTACATCCACGGGCTGAAGGTCATCTCCATTGGTATGATGATACAGGAGGATCAGCCGGTCATATGGCGTGGGCCTATGGTAACGCAACTGTTGCGCCAGTTCTTCTATGATGTGGCATGGAGTCCCCTTGACTACCTCGTGATTGATATGCCGCCGGGTACGGGTGATGTTGCCCTAACGTTGGCGCAGTCGTTGCCACTCTCTGGAGCACTTATCGTCACCACCCCCCAGATGGTCGCTACAGCAGATGTTATCAAAGCTATGCAGATGTTTCGCAAGGTAGATGTGCCATTGCTTGGTATTGTTGAGAATATGGCTTACTTTGTGGCACCCGATACGGGCAATCGCTATGATATTTTTGGCACTGGTGGGGCAGAGCGGTTAGCAAAGCAGCTGGATATACCCTTACTTGGGCAAATACCAATTGGTTTGAGCATCCGTGAAGGGGGCGATGTTGGCAAGCCAGCGGTGATGAATGATGCTGATGATGCCTATGCGTCAGTTTTCCGTGACCTAGCCAAGCAGGTGGCAGCGCGGGTTAGTGTGGTGACACACGCGAGATAGCGGGAGCCGCCCCAGCGACCCTTTCCCCCTGCCCTTCAGGGTTAGGTCATACCGATTCCAGGCAAATGGAACCATAGATGCCCATAGATAACCATAGATACCGGGAGATACCGGGCAAGAGATTCCCGACAGAAACGCAGAGACGCAGAGACGCAGAGAT
>CAZLKK010000030.1:19219-20487 GCA_964559995.1 uncultured Chloroflexaceae bacterium | reverse complement strand
CCTACGGATCGTTTTCTCCCGCGTCGTGGGGGAAGGGGCGAGGGGATGGGGAGGAACGCAAGGGACGCGGGACAAGGGAAAGGATGACAATGTTCAAGCAAATAGCCCATAGGTTATCGCGCACAATGGAGCAGACGGTATGAGCCGGTACGCCCCCAACCAACGCGCACTGTTGGCAATAACTGCGCTTGTGGTAAACATCCTAGCCGCGTTGTTGGCAACCTATGCCCTCGCACAACACTGGCATAGGACGCTGGATATAGGCAACCTGTATGAATACCCCTACCTTCACAATTTTCACGCCGCTGAGTATAGCGAAGAGCACCAGCTAACCTACCGCTGGACTCGCCCCCAAGCGACAATAGTGCTGCCAGGTGCGGGGCAGCTTGAGCGGCTCGTGTTGCGGGTACACGGCGACTACCCCGGTATGCCACTGGCAATAGCGACAAACGCCGGGACAACCCGGCTATCCTTGCGGCACGGTTGGCAACGCATCGAGCTACTCCCCCCGGCGACCAGATGGAATGGGGATGTACAGCTTACGCTTGTTGCACCAGCGCAGGTCAGCACAGCAGACGAACGCGAACGGGGAATCGCCGTAGATTGGCTCCGCATCACCGGGCGCGGGGGAATCGGCTCCATCCCACCGTTGCAAGTCGTGCTGCTTGGGACAAGCGCAATGCTGGCAACCCTGCTGGCAGGACACCTCAGCCAACGATGGTGGGTAGGGGCTATTGTAGGTGGTAGCCTAGCGATAGCGTGTAGTGGGGTGCTGCTTGGTGATGGGGGAGCGTGGCGGTTGATGCTGACCAACTATACCGCCCGTATGACGCTTGCCCTTATGCTCGGTGGGGGGCTAGTGCTGGCAATTGAGCGGGGGGTCTCCCTACTGGCAACCCATATGTTGCCTACCCTACGACCAGCGGGGGCACGTTGGATTGCTGCCGCTGCTTTGCTAACCTTCCTCTTGCGCTTTGGGGGGATGGCTTACCCGCTCACCTTCATTAGCGATATTCGCTTTACTATGGCACGGGCAACGCTGGTACGTGAGGGGGAATTGCTCAGTATCGCGCTCCCCAACCCATCGCTAACCCCCGTGCAATGGGAAACCGAGGCGACCATACCACGCTCACCAATGTATTACCTCATAGCTGCCCCACTGACCGGCTTACCCGGTAGTAGTGCGCGGTTGTCGGTCATGGCATTGACCAGCGGTATAGACGCTTTGGCAGTCGTTATCGTTGCCCTCATGGTGCTGCAAGCCGGCG
>CAZLKK010000030.1:17763-19209 GCA_964559995.1 uncultured Chloroflexaceae bacterium | reverse complement strand
GTACTGATTTGGATGGCGGAAATGCCACAAGCCTGATTGATGGCATTTGGCAATTTGGTGCCGGAGAAAGTTACAAACGGCGCAATATCAAATTTGGAATACCGCACCTTGGTATGCCTTCATACGAAGAAACTTTAACAGATGACGAAATACGGGCAATCCTGGATTATATGAATGATGCAGAAAAAAATGCAGGAGCAGCAACGGCAGCAGCCATCCTCGCGGGATGCATGCCGCTTGGCTTGTTGGCTGCCGTGTCGTGGGGACTATTCCCCACGCTGCTCGCCCAGGCAATGGTGCTGCTCGCCATGCTCACCTGGCTACACCTGCGTCCGCGCTTGCATCGCCGTTCCGCATGGCTGCTGTTTACCATCGTATTAGCTATCGCCTACCTTGCCTACCCTACCGCATTGCTCTTTTTGGGGACAACGTGGGCTATGCTGCTGGTGTTGCTTATGCTGCGCCGCGACCAGGCGACTATCCCTACCTTGAGCGCGGGGGTGGTGGCAGGTATCATCGCCGTCTTGGTCTTTTACGGTTGGCACATACCCGCTATGCTAGAACAGACCCTCCCCATGCTGCTTGGCAAGGTGACAGGGACGACACCCAACGGGGGGAGCGGGGGAAGCGAGTCTCTCCCACTGGCAGACCTCATCAGTACGGTTATCACGCCGCTGCGGGTGAAGTATGGGGAACATGTGTTAAGTTTGGCATTGGGGGGCTTTCTGCTCCTGCTCAATAGCAGCATTGGGCATAACCGACACCACCGACATCACCAGCAAAAACAGCAAAAACACCAACAAAAACACCAGCATACCCGCGATGTTTGGCTCTTGTTGTTGGCATGGGGATTGACGTTCCCTCTTATGTCCCTGATGAGCCGCTATGTTGTGACCTTTATTCTCAAAGACGTGCTGTATATGCTGCCGGCACTCGCCCTTACCGGCGGAGTCTTTTTGGGGCAGGTGATGCAACGGCGTACCGGGCGGCTCATAGCGGCGGTGGTGGTGGCAATGGTTTGTTGGCAGGGGCTTACCCTGGAGCTCCACGCCATTGTATATGAGTTTGTCCAGTTGAAGTAGGGGATAAACCGCCTACCCATCTACCTTTTGCAGCTGAGCAAAACTGGCTATCAATTGTCGTTCCCCTTCCCCATCAAAGTTGACCAAAACCTCCTCGTCATCCTGTTCAAGCCGAATGCTGCGAACAACCACTCCTTCACCATAGCGATGGTGACGCACCCGCTGCCCCGGCACAAACTGCGTCCCTGGTACTTGGTCTGGTTTAAGAGGACGAGCAACAACACGACGCTGCATCCCCTGGAGCGCAGGCGTAGACGACTGCTGCTGCTGCGGTTGTTTTAGGGATGAACGGGCAGCAGCGTAGGGGCTACGCGGCGAGAACATATCGCGCTGAGGGGAGGAGGAGGATTTGGCTTTCTCCCAC
>CAZLKK010000030.1:0-17751 GCA_964559995.1 uncultured Chloroflexaceae bacterium | reverse complement strand
AAATGTTGGCGAGAAAACGGGAAGGGGAAACCTGATCCACCCGCCCATAGGTAATCCGTTGGAACGCATGGAGCAAATAGAGCCGCTCTTTGGCACGAGTGACCCCAACATAAAGCAACCGCCGTTCTTCTTCAATCTTCTGTTGGAGCAGCTCCTTGTCGCGCTCACTGAGCGAACGACTATGGGGTAGCATCCCCTCCTCCACGCCGGGCAAAAACACCACAGGAAACTCTAGCCCCTTTGACTGGTGCAGCGTGATACAGGTGACAGCATCATTCTGGGTATTGAGCCGATCCATATCGGTAATAAGCGACACCTCTTCGAGGAATGTTGGCAATTGGGCATCCTGTGACATCCAACAATACTCCCCTGCCACCGTCCGTAGCTCCTGAATATTTGCCCACCGTTCGGTAGCCTCATCCTCGCTGTAGCTCTTCTGTATCCACTCTCGATACTCTAGGCGATTGAGCAGCATATCAATTGATCCCACCAAATTGAGATGGGGTTGCTGGTCCATAAACTCGTGTACCATATGCAAAAAACCAAGCAGCGGTTTGGTTATCCTAGCGGCAAACGTTGGCAAGTCATAGCGAGATGGGTCATAGTTCGCTTGGTCTGGGGGGAGTTCTTGCCCTTCCGCAAACAACTTGTTGCTGTCAAGCAAGCGCAGCATATGATAAATGCTGATGCCATTGTCGGACGCAGCACGGACAAGCTGATTGAGCGTACGTTCGCCAATGCCACGGGGGGGAATGTTGATGACCCGCTCCATGCTCACACTGTCAGACGGGTTGTGCAACAGGCGCAGGTATGCCAAAAGGTCTTTAATTTCCTTGCGCTCATAGAAGCGTATCCCCCCCACCACTTGATAGGGAATCCCCCATTCTAGCAGAGCCTCTTCCAATACCCGGCTTTGGGCATTGATGCGGTACATGATGGCACAGTCGCCGGGCTTGTAGCCCTCTTTAGTAACCAGCCGGGCGATCTCCTCGGCAATCAACCGTGCTTCATCATCTGGCTTGAAACCTTCCCACTTCGCCACTTTGTTACCGCCATCCTGCTTCGTCCAGAGATGTTTTTTGTTATGGGTGCCGGTGTGGATGATAGCCTGGGCAACATCGAGAATGACCTGGGTACTCCGGTAGTTTTGCTCCAGCGTGAAGATGCGAGCTTCGGGATAATCTTTGGAAAACTCCAAAATATTGCGAATATCAGCCCCCCGCCACGAGTAGATACTCTGGTCATCATCCCCGATAACAAAGAGATTACGATGTTTGGCAGCAAGGTGACGGACAATGAGATATTGGGGCATATTGGTATCTTGGTATTCATCTACCAGCAGGTAGTGGTAGCGATTGTGGTAGTATTCCAAGACATCAGGATGGGTTTCAAATACCCGCAAGGTTTCCAACAACAGGTCATCAAAATCTAGTGCGTTGCTCTCTTGTAAGAGTTCTTGGTAGCGCATATAGCAATCTTTGACCACCGTATCACGGCGGGTAGGATGGGTTTTGTGCTTGAGGCAGGTTTCAGGGGAGAGGAGTTGGTTTTTGGCGGCAGAGATGCTGCCCAAGATGCTGCGTGGGGTGTATTTTTGGTCATCGAGGTGAAAATCGCGCAGGATACGCTGCATCAATCGCTGTTGGTCTTCGCTGTCAAAGATGGCAAAATCACGACTACGCCCAAGGTGTTCTATATCATGCCGCAAGAACCTCGCACAGGTGGTATGGAACGTACCGACAGTCAGGGCATGTGCCGCTTCCTCCCCAACAAGTTCTTTGAGCCGTTCGTTCATTTCGCGGGCAGCTTTGTTGGTGAACGTCACGGCGAGAATGTGGAAGGGGGCTATGCCCATTTCTTGGATAAGGTAAGCGATACGATAGGTAAGGACACGGGTTTTGCCGCTGCCAGGACCGGCGAGGACAAGCACAGGACCATCGGTGTGTTTGACGGCTTCTTGTTGTGAGGGGTTTAGGCTTTGGAGCAGATGCATGTTAGATAATCTCCCATGATAGAAACTTTTGCCCTAGTATACCACTGGTCTGTTAGCATAGGCAAAATAGGCAAGGTATGGGGGGGCAGCGACTCTCTCCCCTTGCCCCCGCTCCCATCCCAGGGCGAGGGGGAACCGGGTAGGTGTTTTCCCCCTCGCCCCAAAACGAGCCGCGAGTATTAACGAGCAGAGGTATAGGAGAGGGGAATACCCTTATGGGATTTGCCCGGCTGATCTACCAGTATCCACGGGGATTTTTGATAGTCTATTTCAGAAGATCAACAAAGGCTTCTGTCGTTAGTCCAGTCCGCTTGATTATTCCTTGAAGTGTACCACGATCTAGCTCTTTGTGATTTGGCACAGATACTTGTGCAGGAGGTTCTTCACGATACAGAATGATATGGCTTCCACTTTGTCGACCAATCTCAAATCCAATACGTTGTAATGCTTTGACACATCGTTTGCCTGACACGCCCCGGAGTGTTCGGGTCATGCAGCCACCTGATACAATTCCCTCTGGAGAGTATCCTCTGGTACCGGCAACCCCCTATCTTGTAAGGTCTCGATATAGAGGATGATAGCGTCTGTGATATTCTCCAACGCTTCTTCTTTCGTTATACCTTGACTGATACACCCAGGCAGTGATGGACACTCAACGACCCAATAGCCATCTTCCCCTGGATAAACAATAACTTGACGCATAGCATTGTCCCTTTCTCGCTTCTGTCCTAACTATTACCAGTATAGCACATCGTTGAGACAACAACCATTCCCCCCCTCGCCCCTACAGGCGGAGCTCGCGCTCAACCTGCTTTGCCGCCTGTTCAAGCTGTTGGATGAGATACTCGACAGTATCCAACTGTCCCTGCCGCCCTAGCGTCTCCAGCTCCATACACAAGGACGAAAAGTGGTGTGCGCCCAATTGAGCACTGCTAGACTTGAGCGTGTGGGCAACATGCACGACCATGTGCTTGTCACCCCGCAAAAACGCCCGCCGCATCACCTGGAGATTATCGGCAACATCTTCAATATACAACGCAATGGTCTGTTCGGCATCCTCACCCATAAGCGCAACAAACTGCTCAAAAATTGTCCGGTCAAAAGCGACTGGCTCCTCTTGGTCGGGAGATGGTTCTGCGTTAGGGGAAATTGATCTCGAACCCTTATCCCCAATCAAGGAGCCTTTGCGTACTTTTGGTACAGACAAGAGCTTTTCTATCAACTCGTCTATCTGTACCGGCTTGCCCATGTAGTCATCCATACCAGCAGAAAGACACCATTGGCGGTCCCCTTCCATTGCATGGGCAGTCATCGCAATAATAACCGGCTGTTGCTGCTCTGACCAGTATTCCCGAATACGGTGGGTGGTTTCTATGCCGTCCATCTCTGGCATCTGCACGTCCATCAAGATGACATCATACGCACTGCGGCGAAGGGCATCGAGCACCTCTAGCCCATTGGCTGCGACATCCGCCCGATAGCCCATACGGTCTAGCAAGTGGAGCGCAACTTTTTGGTTGACCACATTGTCTTCTGCCAGCAGGATATGCAATGGGTACCGCTTGCCGATATTGGCATCTATCGTTTGGTGTACATCTAGCGGGGTAGCACTGCCGGTATTTCCAAGCAGCAGACGATTGAGCGATTCTGCCAGCACAGCCGGGCGAACTGGCTTGACCAACAAGATACACTGGTCGGTAACAGATTGCGCCCCCACCTCGCGCCGCATCGCTACGGTTGTCCAGACCATCACCGGCAGCAATGCCCCATCAAATTGCTGTTTGACCTGCTGGCGTAGCTCTTCAATAATCGCAAGATTTTCTACCTGCGAGACATACATATCCAGAATGGCAAGGTCTGGCTTATTCCCTGCGGCTATCCAAGCCCATGCTTCTTTGATTGTCGCTACTGTATGCACATGCATGCCCCAAGCTGTAGCATATTGGCTGATAAACTGACGACTAGTCACATTGCGGTCTACCACCAGCACCGTCTTGTCTTCAAGCAAGGGGTAGTTCTGTGCTTGAGGTTGCTTGCGCTCTGGTATTTGGACAACAAACGTGATGTGAAACGTTGAGCCTTTCCCTACTTCACTCTCTACCCATATGGAGCCATGCATCATCTCTACCAGCCGACTACAGATAGCCAATCCTAGCCCCGTACCGCCATATTGCCGGGTGGTAGAGGTATCTACTTGGCTAAAGGATTGGAAGAGGCGATCTAGGCGGTTTTCGGGAATACCAATGCCGGTATCACATACCCGAATATGGATTAACCCCAACATCGTATGCGGCAGTTGAGAAGAGATCGTCCGCGGTGGTTTTTCGGTAGAAACCCACACAACCACCTCCCCCTGGGCGGTAAACTTCACCGCATTACTCAACAGATTGACGATAATCTGGCGCACACGGGTTATATCCCCAATGACCTCTTCTGGCGTGGTATCGTCCATCCAATAGGCAAGGTCAAGATGCTTTTCTGATGCCCTTGCTGCCAACAGTTCTAGGGCTTCTTCAATACAACGGCGCAGGTTAAAGGGGTGCAATTCTAGGTCAAGTTTACCCGCTTCTATCTTGGAAAAGTCCAAGATGTCATTGATGATAGTCAACAGCGACTCGCCGCTGACCCGTATCGTCTGGGTGTAGTCGCGCTGGTCGGGCGTGAGCGGCGTATCAAGCAGCAAGTTGGTCATCCCTATCACCGCGTTCATCGGTGTGCGTATTTCATGGCTCATGTTCGCCAGAAATTCCGATTTGGCTTGGGTAGCAGCTTCAGCAGTTTCACGGGCTTGGTTGAGGGCTTCTTCCATGCGCTTGCGTTCGGTAATATCCGTACCAACATTGCCCACCCCATAGATATTTTCACTGGCATCATAGACGGGAAAGCGAATGGAAAAGAAGGTATGGATACCATCGGAGAGTTCAAGGGAACTTTCCCGCTCCACCAAATTTCCGGTCTCTATAACCTTTACCTCGTCCTGTTCCTGTTGGGCAGCACTAGCTGCTGGTAAGACTGCGACCTCATGAATAGTCTTGCCAATAAACCATGCTGCGGGAAGGTTGTGCCGTTCTGCGGTATAGCGATTGACATGCAAGAATCGATGGTTCAGGTCTTTGACGTAGACTATCGCGGGTATGCTGTTGAGGATGCCCTGGAGCAAGGCTTGGTTTTCCCGCAGGGCAAGCTCAGCCTCTTTGCGCTTGGTGAGTTCGTGCAAGAGCCGTTCTGTCGCCTGTTTGAGGGCGTAGGTGCGCTCTTCCACCCGCTGCTCCAGCTCAATTTGCATTTGCTCACGTTCGGTAATATCTATTGCCAACTCCAACATCAACTGTGAGCCATCCATATCGGTAAAGGGGTAGGCATAGACTTCATACTTGCGCTGATTGACAAACGTATCTTTCCAATGATACGACTGTTCATTGCTAAATATTTCCAGTGACGGGCAGGCATCACAGGGTTCTTGGGAGTTTCGCAAGACTTTGTAGCAATACCTCCCATCAGGGTTGCCAAAATGCTCCCGGAAGTACCGATTGGCAAACCGTATGGAGTGGTCAGGAGCGACCAGGTAGACATAGACGGGAAGTTCATCGAGTAGCGTGAAAAGCCATTGCCGTTCTTTACGTAGGGCTTGCTCGGCTTGTTTGCGCTCCGCTTGGGTACGCAACGCCCCAATGCCATAGGCAAGATTATCTGCCATAGTAATGAGCAGTTCTACCTCTTGTTCATCAAAAGCGTTTGGCTCAGGAGAGTAGATCGTCAGAGCAGCGAAGACCTGCTGGTTAGTATCGTGTAGGGGGAGTCCAATAACTGAAGCATACCCCCGGCGAAGAGCCTCAGCACGCCAGGGAGCAAAACATGGATCGGTGGTGACATTGCGGATAACCAGCGGACTACCAGACCGTATAGCGGTACCCGTTGGCCCCTGCCCACGCGGGACATCATCCCACGTAATATACACGGTTTGCAGGTAGCTTTCTTCATAGCCTGCCTGCGCCACAGGACGCACCGTCTTTGCTTCGTCTTGCTCAGCTATGCCAATCCAGCAGAGCCGATATCCGCCGGTATCAACGATAATCTGGCATATCTGGTTGAGCAACGTGGATTCATCCGTAGCCCGTATGGTAGCGTAGTTGCATGCACTGAGGGTCTTGTAGGCACGGTTGACCCGCGAGAGCTCGGCGGTACGTTCTTCCACCCGCTGCTCTAGGAGCGCGTTCATCTCGCGGAGTTCAGCGCGGGCTTTTTGGATGATGAGTTGGTTTTCAATACGGGCGACTACTTCTTCAGACCGGAAGGGCTTAACGATGTAGTCTACCCCCCCGACATCAAATGCTGTCACCTTATCTAGCGTATCATCCATTGCGCTGATGAAGATGACTGGTATATCTCGGCTATCTTGATCGGCTTTGAGCCGTCGGCAAACTTCATAGCCATCTACCTCTGGCATTTTGATGTCGAGCAGGATAACATCAGGCGCACGGATATTGACCGACTGCAATACTCGTGTACCACTAGAGATAGTCCGTACGGAGAATCCCCGTTTGGTCAGCATACGGGAGAGAATACGGAGATTGTCTGGCACATCATCAACAATCATGATGTCCCCCCGTGAAGGTTCTGGTTCTGTACTTAGGACATGCGCTTGCATAGGAAGTTGCCCTAGCTATCCCTATCCTTATTCATTGGTTAGTTGTTCAGTAAAAGGTGCTGGAAAGCGAACCCAAAAACAGCTTCCTTCTTGCTCTACACTGTGAAAGCCAATTTGTCCATTGTGCAAATCGACCAACGATTTGGTGATAGCCAACCCTAGCCCAGAACCGCCTGCTTCTACCGTCAACGGGTTTTCTGAACGGAAAAACCGGGTAAATATCTTGTGTTGGTCACTTGTGCGTATCCCTACCCCGTTATCTTCAACTTCTATGACCACCGAACGCTCCTCCTGGGCTTTCCAGGGCTGGTCATGGGGCGAGCTAGGCAACAACGCTGGATTATTTAAGATATACGCCCGGACTTGAACAATCCCCTCTGGATGAACATACTTTACCGCATTTGAGATGAGATTGGTTAAGATACGCCGCATATGCAGCGCGTCAATCCAGATATACGGGAGTCCCTGGCTTACCTCAACAGTAAGGAATATATGACGTTGCTCTACCTGGGTGCTCAGGTTTGTGATACACTCCTCTATGGCATCTGCTGGCGAAACCCAACGCCGCTCTGCCTCGTTGAGGTTCTCAATGCCACTCATGTAGAAAATATCTACAAACCCCTTCATTGAAGCTAGGGGAGTCCGCATCTCGTGGGATGCAGTGGCGATAAAGGCATTTTTAGCTCGGTCCGCTTCCACTTCCTCAGTAATATCTTGTAACACCATGACCGCTCCTGTCAAGATACCGCTGGCAAGCGTAGGCGCACTCTGGAGGCGCACAATGCGGTTGCCAAGCGAAACCAGCCCATCTGGCATCTTCTGGTCAGGATCACTGAGTTCGTTGCGTACCTGCTCGACCATTTGCTGCAATCCCGTTGCCATCACAGGATCATCTACTTGGCTAATGGTCTCTATGGGCTGTCCCGTCAGAGCATGCGCTTCCTGACTGAGCAAGGTTGCTGCTACCGGGTTGACAATGACAATATGCTCTTCCGTGTCTACCACCAACAACCCATCTGCCATGCTCTGGATAATCGCATGGAGTTCACCGGCTTTGCGGGCTTGCTGGTCAAGCAGGGCTGCCCGTTCTGCCTCTGCCCGTTTCTGCTCGGTAATATCGCGGATGATACCCTCATAGCCCGATGGCGTACCATCACTCGCATAGCGAATGTTGGCAGTCATGAGGCAATCTATCAAGGTGCCATCTTTCTTGCGGAGTTTGACGGGGTAGTCATGCACAGACCCTTGTGTTGCTATGGTCTGCTGAAAGACCGCCCGATCATTGGCACAAGCGTAGAGGTCTACGGTATTGAACGTTGCCATCTCCTCGGCAGTATAGCCGAACAAGTGGATACCAGCGTTGTTCATATTGACCACCTGTCCCGTTAGGGTCGTGATAAAAATGGTATCACGCGAGTTTTCAAACAGGTTGCGATATTTCTCCTCGCTCTGCTCTAGCGTGGTGTAGAGCACGGCATTTTGGATGGAGATCGCTGCCTGTGAAGCCAGCAGGTTGAGGACTTCTAGCCTATCTTGCGTAAAAGCCCCGGTTGTGAGATTGTTTTCAAGGAAAAGTACCCCTAATAGGGTACCACGATTTACCAATGGTGTACAGAGTATCGAGAGTGGATGTTTGGTAGAGATGTACTCGTCATGGGTAAATTGCCCTTCATGGCTGGCATCGTGCAGCACGATGCTTTTCTGGGAGTGGATCACGTAGTTGATGATGGAAATGGGCAGCAGCGAGGTGATGGATGAATGGTGCAGCGGCAGCGATTGCATTACCGTCACTTCTTTCTGCACACTGCCCTCTGCCTCAATAACCCACTCTTCCCCACGCTTCAATAGGAGCTTGCCATGCTCCGCCCCGGCATTTTCAATGACGATATGCATGAGCTTGGAGAGCAGCGTATCTAGCACAATCTCGCCAGAGATCGCTTGGGAGGCTTTCATCACGGTAGAGAGGTCTAGCCCGCTGCTTGTCGTGATAGATGACACATCTGGCGTTTCGGTAAAGCCGCGATGTTGCTGCGGTTTTGGGTAAGCAATCCCCGGTTCTTTGAGTATGTGGGGATAGCGTTCGTCTAGTGCTCGCACCTTTGCCGCCGCCCCCCATTTTAGGTAGCCATTACGGGCTTCACGCAGGTGTTTGCTGGCGTTTGCCTCCTGGTCGCAGGCTAGGTAAAAGCGGGTGGCTAGTTCGTGGGCTAGGGCTTCATTCTGTTGGTAGTTGTGCTCGTGGGCAGCAGCAATCGCCTGTTCATACAGGAAGCGTGCCGCCTGATCCTGCCCCTTGAGCCGAGCCATTTCTGACGCTATCATCAGGTACTTGTGCCGATAGTTTTCCGGGCAGGCATCTGCCCACAATTTCATCAGTTCCCGGTTGCGGGTGAGGATTTGCCAGGAGATCGTCTGCTCTTCCTCGGTGCAAGTAGGATAGCGGGCGGTCATCGTGAGCGAATAGTAGAGGTAGTGTTCGGGCATGGTGACATTGCCAAAGGCTGCCCCCTCTTCAATCAGGTGGTCCAATTTCCCGGCTATCTCCATTGCCTCGTCGTAGTATTCAAACAGGTACAATGCCTGCAACTTCGTTTTGTAATACCAGAAGAGCGGGCGAAATGCCTCGCTGGTGCTAATCTGGGCGATATGCTGTTCTTCATCATAGTAGTGGTCGCTAAAGCTGGCAACTCCTTTGGTTAGCCCCTTCATACTCAAGATAAACTGCTGTGAGACGGTCAGCATATTGATGGGGATGATCTGATGGGTACTCTTGGCAAAGTCCATGTAGTGTTGCACCTCTTGGTAGACATCATCCAGGTGGTCGCCTTTGATCAGCATGGTATAGATAGCCGCATAGCCATTGATGCCTGCCCAGAGCACATCGCCGGTCTCAATACCGACCTTGTAGCCCGTCTTGAGGTAGGGCAGGCTACGGGAGAGGTGATACCGCCAAAAGTGAATGAACACCCCATACACGAGATTAACCATGCTGGTAAGGGAGACGCTATGCCAGAGTTCGTTGAGGTGCAGGGCTAATTTGCCAAACTGCTCACCCGTTTGGTAATTGTGCATGCCTGAGCCGAGGATTGCCCCATACCAGAGATAGCCAACACTCGACTCCTCGGCATTGCCAAAGCGCAATGAGCGGTGGACCATCTGGAACGTCACCATATACAGCAGCCGCATATTGGTGCGCCACCACGCGGTAATGAGAATGTTCATCAGCAAGCGCATACTGGCGAGGTGGTGGGGGTCGGTAGCTTTCGGCAGGTTGGCAAGATCAGCCACGCTGCGCCCCGTGAGCAAGACCTGTACCGCTTGTCGCTCCTTCTCTATATCGGTTTCCTCCGGGTGAAAGGCAATGGTGATACCGAGCAGTTGTAGGGCTTCTAGCCCTATCTCAATAACCCCTTTGAGCTGCCCCATACTGGTATACAACACCATTTCGGTATTGTAGATTTCGGCTTTATCCAGGTTTGTTTGCGCCCGTTCTGTTGCCAAATGAAAGACGCGCTCTGCTTCGGCAAAGTGTCCGTTGAGGTAGGCACATTTGGCATACTCTTTGTGGAGTGCCAGCGTCAGGGCATAGCACCGTTCCCAGTCTTCTATTGCCAAAAGCTGTATACCGGTGGTGAGATAGTTCATCGCCGGTTGGTAGGCAGCAGAGGCGAGGGCTTTTGCCCCGGCAACCAGGTTGAGGTCTGCTAGTTCTTGGGGAGATAAACAGGGCTTAGTAGTGGGGGAAGTTTCGTCTACTGACGAGCGGGTAAGAAGGGTACAACCCTGGTTAAGATGGGTAACAATATCGAAGGTATGCTCGCCCAAACAATGGGAGTAGGGATAGGTGCAAGGCATAGGTTGTTGGTGAGCCGTTGCATGCACCATTTCTACAACCTGGTCTCCCGCCGAAGGGCTAGGGAGAGCGGACGACAATTGGTGCTGTTCTTGTTCCCGTTGGAGGAGCAGGTGTCCAATGCGCCAGTGGGTATGTTGTCGCTCGCGCTCGCCCATCAGCGAGTAGGCAGCCTGTTGGATGCGGTCATGGGTAAAGCGATATTCTGAGCGCAGCGTGTCGGAGAGGTCGTCTGCATCCACCAGTTCTGCTAGTTTGTAGGCATCGCTTAGGGGGACTATTAAGCCTTCTGCCACCGCATCCCAGAGTTGGTGGGCTGCATCGTGGGCAGGTTTTTCTAGCACGACTGCGAGCGTCTCTAGGTCAAATTGATTGCCAATACAAGAGGCAAGTTTGATGACCTGTTGGGCTTCCTGGTTCATTCGCTGCATTTTGCCTGCCATCAGGTCAACCACATTGTCGGTGATGTCTTGGCTCTGAATGTCGGCTAAATCCCAACTCCATATTCCCCGTTCATAGTCAAACCAGATAAGTTGCTCATCATACAACGATTTGAGAAACTCGTTGAGGAAAAAGGGATTGCCGTCAGTTTTGGCAACAACGAGACGGGCAAGCGGTTGGGCATCGTTGGGGGTACAGTGCAACGTGTCTATAATCAGTTGAATTACGCCTGGTACATCCAGCGGAGCCAGCGTAAGGGTATGGATGGTCGCTTGGGCTTGTCGCATGGTGTCTATGCTCAAAAACAACGGGTGTCCAGCGCGTACTTCGTTCTCACGGTAGGAGCCAATGAGGAAAAGGTAGTGGGTATCGGGGGCAATCATCAGCAGTTCCATGAGTTTCAGCGAAGCCCCATCTGCCCATTGCAAATCGTCAAGGAAGATGACCAGCGGGTGCTCTGGACGGGTAAACACATGCACAAAGTTTTGAAATACGTGGCTGAGGCGATTTTGCGATTCGGCGGGACCTAGTTTGGGGAGTTCCGGTTGGGGACCAATGATCATCTCCAATTCCGGGATAACCTCAAGCAACACCTGTCCATTGTTGCCAGCGGCGGCAAGGATGCGATCTCGCCAGCAGGCAATGCTGCCTTCGCTCTCGGTGAGCAGGTGGCGGATGAGGGTACGAAAGGCTTGGATAAAGGCAGAGTAGGGGATGTTGCGCTGGAACTGGTCAAACTTGCCAGCAATGAAGTAGCCGCGTTGTCGCGTGATAGGCTTGTACAGTTCTTGCACAAGCGCAGACTTGCCAATGCCAGCGGAGCCAGAAACGAGCATCATATCGCTGGCACCCTGGCTTACCCGCTCAAAGGCTGCCATCAGGATGGTAATTTCCGGGTCGCGTCCATAGAGCTTTTGCGGTATCTGGAAGCGGTCTGAGACATCATACTGTCCAGGGGCAAAGATGTCTATACTGCCCGTTGCTTGCCATTGCTGCAAACACTGCTCCAGGTCAGCCTTGATACCATAGGCAGATTGGTAGCGGTCTTCGGCATTCTTCGCTATGAGCTTGAGGATAATGGCAGAGAGCGTTTCGGGTATCTCCTCGCGCACTTCATGCGGGATGCGTGGTTGTCTGGCAATGTGGCTATGCACCAGTTCTAGTGGGTCATCGCTGTTGAAGGGGAGAACCCCGGTGAGCAATTCGTAGAAGGTAATCCCAAGCGAGTAGAAATCGGTGCGATAGTCTATCGTACGGTTCATGCGCCCGGCTTGCTCTGGCGACATATAGGCGAGCGTCCCTTCAAGCATCGTGGGGTTGCGAAAGGTGGGGTTTTCGCGGGAGAGGATAGTTGCAATGCCAAAGTCAATGAGCTTGACCTGCTCCTTGCTCATATTGACGACAATGTTCGCCGGGTTGATGTCCTTGTGCATGATGTGCTGCTGGTGTATCTGCCCCAAGATGTCGGTGATGGCAATGGCAATGTGCAGAAAGTCATTGATGCTACATGTACCGGCAATATTGAGCTTACGGAGCGACTCCCCGCCGAAATCCTCCTGCACCATAATCCAGTGCTGTTCTTTGGTTTCTAGGGCGTAGATGCGAGGCACACCGCTGGTCTGGATGCTACGGGTAATTTCATACTCGCGCTTGAACCAGGCGATGCGTTCGGGTGAAGGGTAAGGGTCTTTGAGGAGCTTCAAAATGACAGCGCGGTCATCTGTGTGCTGATGACCGCGATACACCAGAGAGTTCGTACTATCATAGAGCTGTTCGATAATATGGTATCCAGGTAGTTTTATCATAGGAAAAGGTGTTTCTCTTTGGGTTTTTAGCGCATCTTTGCTATATAAACGGTAATGCATACCGGTTTCAGACATAGGTAAAGTTGGACTAGGTTATCATGCTATTGTACCATTTCATGCAGCATCGGGTGATTCAGTGATGTAGGTCACGGTTACATATCAGTTACAAGTCACCCTTCAATGTAGCACAGTATTGGGTAGGGTGCAAATGGGGGGGGTTCGAATACACCTGCCGCGGTTCCCCTTCTCCCCTCGGTGGGACGCGAGGCGAGGGGATGGGGGGCTGCCCGATGAGACCTCCCCCATCCCTAGCATGCTACGGTTCTACAACCGAAACTACGCTTGGGGGAAGCAGGACATAAAGAGGGAACAAAGCCTAGCCCGTTACCCCACAGAGTAACGGGCTACCTAAAAAGACAAGGAGAGAAGAAGATACTAACCGAGAGCTTTTGAACGGGCCGGTTCAGCTGGGAATAACACTCGCGCCCCATTGGTATGGGCGTTATCCTGCGTATCCTTCAGAGGCAGTGTTTGGTGATAGTGATCATACTCGCGCATTTCCACTGCTGCCGCATGCAAAAAGCCAGCGAAAAGCGGATGGGGGCGGTTGGGGCGTGAGCGAAACTCAGGGTGAAACTGGCTGGCAACAAACCAGGGATGATCGCGTAGCTCAATAATCTCAACCAGACGACCATCAGGCGATTCGCCACTGACAATCAACCCCTCTTCTTCTAGCAAATCCCGATAGGCGTTGTTGAACTCAAAGCGGTGGCGATGGCGTTCTGTCACGCTGGTTGTCCCATACGCCTCCGCTGCCAATGTCCCAGGTTTCAACACACACGGGTAATCCCCCAAGCGCATCGTCCCCCCTTTTTCCGTAATACCCCGCTGATCTGGCATCAAGTCTATAATCGGGTGGGGGGTATCGCTATCAAACTCGGTACTATTCACATCATCGGTGCCGAGGGCATAGCGGGCAAACCCAATCGTTGCACACTGCATCCCTAGACACAACCCCAGGTAGGGGATACGGTGTTTGCGGGCATAGTTTGCGGCAATAATCTTGCCCTCAATACCACGATCCCCAAACCCACCAGGTACGACAATTCCATACACATTTGCCAGGAGATCGGCGGGGTCATCTACCTCTTCGAGTTGCTCTGCCGAAATCCATTGAATATCCACATCAAGTTCTTGGTGCAATCCCGCATGGTTTAGCGACTCAGCCACGCTGATATAGGCATCGCGTAGTTCAACATACTTACCCACCAGCGCAATGGGCAAGGTGCGGCGAGGGCGGCGAATGAGTTTGACGAGTTGTTGCCATTCCTCCAGGTCTGGCTTGCGGGTTTCCATCTTCAACCGCTCCGTGAGGAAATCTCCCAACCCATACTGCTCCAAGATAAGCGGGATTTCATAGATAGAGTCTACCGTCTCCATTGGGATAACCGCCCGCATATCTACATCGGTAAAGAAGGCGACTTTTTCCAAGATTTCCTCGGAAATGGGGAAATCAGCACGACAGAGGATAACGTGAGCGTTGATCCCCACCCCCCGCAATGCCATCACCGAGTGCTGTGTGGGCTTCGTCTTGAGTTCATTCGTTGTGCCAATATGGGGCAGCAGCGTGACATGGATGTAAATAACATTTTCCTTGCCCACATCCTTACGCATTTGGCGGATAGCCTCCATAAAGGGCAAACTCTCAATATCCCCCACCGTGCCGCCAACCTCGACAATCACGACATCAGCCTGCGTACTATCTGCCACAGCGGTAATCCGGGCTTTGATCTCGTCGGTGATGTGGGGGATAACCTGAATGGTGCCACCGAGATAATCGCCGCGGCGTTCTTTTTGAATAACCGATGAATAAATTTGTCCCGTCGTCACACTACACAGGTGTGACAGATTTTCGTCAATAAAGCGTTCATAATGCCCAAGATCAAGATCGGTTTCTGCCCCATCATTGGTAACAAAGACCTCCCCATGCTGATACGGCGACATGGTGCCGGGGTCTACATTCAGATAGGGATCGAGTTTCTGAATAGACACCCGAAACCCACGGCTCTTGAGCAATCTGCCAATGGCGGCAACACTAATACCCTTCCCAACTGAGGAAACGACACCGCCTGTTACAAAGATATACTTTGCCATGATCACAATCCTCTCCTTGCTCAAATGAAGTTGTGGAGTGTTCCCAAATGAACACATAATCCAGAGAACTGGAGGTATTCCAACCGCTACGCCTGTCCAATAACCCGTAATTTCTTAATCTGCTAGACGTAGATATTAGGCAACAACACCTCTATAGTAATCCGTATATAGTAGGAAAAAGAGATACTCTCACGAAAAACACTACTACATAGAGTATATACCAGTTTGCATCTTCTGTAGTGCCTGTAGCATTAACAGAACATTAAAGTCTTCCATCTGTGCCAAAACATGCTAAGCATATATGGATTTGCATAGTTCGAATAGTCAGGGATAACCTGTTGCTTCCCCAAATGACTAGCGCAGGGAAAAGAAAAAAGGTCCGCGAGCCAGCAAAACCCACGGTTTTGCAAACCCACCGACCTAGAAACCTCGATGATGTTGTCCAGTTGTAATGCGTTTTGTATTATTATGTCACTACAGCGTGCCCGACCAGTAGAAAATTGCTTGTGACGGGTCTCTCTCATGGTGTTATTTTCCTGTTGCTGTTCTGTATGGTTCTAGCTTACTCAGGCATATCCTCATATGACCTATCACTTGTAAGAACGACAGCATCAGGCTATTTTGCGGGTTCTCAGGACTCTTTTTGGGTCTAGCAAGCAGGGGAGTAGACCAACAAAGCTCTCCAAGCGAACGTCTTATCTAGCTTGCTTAGGTATGGAGCGGCTGCAAAATCACAATCAACGTTTCATCGTCTTCAGAGGGTAAACTGGAAGCATTAACCGTAAGTTTCTCCTTCGGGGTGGTATCTTTCACGCCCATCTCTTGGGTAAATTTCTCCAACGAAACGAGATCACGGACATCTGTTTGTTGGGGCAAGGCGTAGTGCATCGGAATGACAATACGCGGCTCAATTTGGCTAATCAACCCGCTGGTATCGGATGGGTCATCGGCTTTGTCTGCTCCCACTGGCACAAAGAGCACATCTACATTGCCGATTTCTTCGAGCTGCTGCCGGTTGAGTTCATGGGCTATATCGCCGAGGTGACAGTAGGCTACCTCATCTATATGGATAACATAGACGGTATTAGCCCCAAACTGCGATCCCTTTTGGGTATCGTGGTAGGTACGAACACCTGTCACGAGAATACCGCGCACTTCATACTCGCCCGGGCCGTCTATGACAAAGACGGGTTCATCTCGGACGGGACGCACCGCTGTTACATTGTTGTGACCAGGATGGTCATGGCTCACGGTGACGATATGAGCGGTAGGGGTATTGATCTGTAGCCCAACGGAGCTATCGTAGGGGTCGCATAGCACAATGCCATCACGACCACGTAACCGAAAACATGCATGTCCAAGATACTGTATTTCCGCCAAAACATCCTCCTCAATTACGTCATAGGTACAATAGGTACAAAATGAAAGAGGCTGAAAGCAGCAAAATATGTCGCTCTTTCGCCCCTTTGCCTCTCGTGATTTAGGTCTTGTCGGAAACTTCCCTGCTATTCTTCAAGAATGACATCTCCCTCTTCTTGTATTGCCGGGTCTTCTTCCGATGTTTCACTGACTAGGGGTAGCCTTGTTAGGGCTTGTGAACGGATGAGTTGTTCTATTTCAGCGGCTATGGCAGGGTTGTCGCGCAAAAAGGCTTTGACATTCTCGCGCCCCTGCCCAAGCCGATCCTCACCGAGGTAAAACCAAGAGCCGCTCTTGCGGATAATATCAAATTTCACGCCGGCATCCAGTACACCGCCTTCATAGGAGATGCCTTCGTTTGCCATAATATCAAACTCGGCTTGAAAGAATGGCGGGGCAACTTTGTTCTTGACAACTTTCACCCGCGATCTCATCCCGATAGTTTCATCACCCTGCTTGATCGTCTCTATACGGCGTATATCCATACGCACCGAGGAAAAGAACTTGAGGGCTTGTCCCCCGGTAGTGACCTCTGGTGAACCAAACATGACCCCAATTTTCATACGAAGCTGGTTGAGGAAGATGACGGTAGCTCGGCTGCGGCTAATTGCGCCAGAGAGCTTGCGAAGGGCTTGGCTCATCAGGCGTGCTTGTGCGCCCGGTAGCGAGTCGCCCATCTCGCCCTCAATTTCTGCACGGGGGACGAGCGCGGCTACGGAGTCTATCACAATTGCGTCTACCGCGTTTGAACGGACGAGCATGTCGCAAATTTCCAGGGCTTGCTCGCCGGTATCTGGCTGTGACATCAGCAGATCATCTATCTGGACACCGCAACGTTGGGCATACAGGGGGTCAAATGCATGCTCTGCATCAATAAATGCCGCTATCCCATTGAGCTTTTGGGCTTGGGCGATAATGTGTTGCGCGAGAGTGGTCTTGCCGCTACTCTCCGGTCCGTAGATTTCCACAACCCTGCCGCGTGGCACACCACCCACCCCAAGCGCAATGTCTAGCGCAATGGCACCGGTGGGGATGGTCTCGATAGCTAGTCGGGTGCTGGCTTCGCCCATACGCATAATGGAGCCTTTGCCATATTTGCGTTCAACCTGACTGATAGCTGCTGCCAGGGCTTTTTCTTTTTCAGGTGGCATATTTTTTGTCATCGTACCATTGCTCCTCGGATTAGGCTTATTCTGGTTTTGTCCATGCCTAGAATGACCTAGCCTTTAGCTTCTGCTTTTGGGAGTCCCAAGCATGTATGGTACCACAAACGGGGGGTTTGGGCAACGTAAGGTTTCGTGTCCCTTGTTTGGGTGTGGCAGACATTTTTCCCGTCCTTTGCCCCCTTCGGGCAGCCCCCATCCCCTCGCCCCTTCCCCCACGACGCGGGAGAAAACGATCCGTAGGGGCGCACGGCGGTGCGCCCAATGTTCGGCTC
>CAZLKK010000029.1:9144-20521 GCA_964559995.1 uncultured Chloroflexaceae bacterium | reverse complement strand
ACTGCCCTACGCGAGATGGGGTATGATGGGGCATGATAGCCCACCACCTCACCGCGCTGTGCGAGGGTACGTATGTAGGGGCGCACCGCCGTGCGCCCCCACCGGGGGCTACCTACTCCCCATGCACCCTCTGCGTCTCTGCGGTTCTGTGTTGCTGTCGGGAAGCCCCCCCCCCCGCACCGTGTGTACGGGGACGCGGGTTACAGCTTGCCTGGACGTTTTGTCGGTTGTGTTGCTCGTTGCTCTTGCGCCCGGCGTTCGGTGTTGTACGCCTTCTCCAACAACCGTAGCCGATCATACAACACGCCGATATGCTGCAACAATTGCCCCACCATCTGCTCCGCCGTCACCTCCTCCCGCTGCCATTTTCGCATGAGATCATCCAGCGTATGCATGCCCATGAGCTATGATCCTTTCGTCTTGCACACGATCACGAAAAATCGTGTATCATGCAATGTGGTAGGGGGAACGTCCCGCTACAGGATGGTTCTCCACACTGTTTAGTCGCCAAACTCCCTAGTGTGGAGAATACCAATACATCGGTATTCCAAACCGCCCTATGTTATTCGTCAAGAGACTCTCACATGCAACGATTTGGCGAGAAACTGCGTACATTGCGAAAACGACATGGCTTGACACAAGTGCAACTATCGAAGCAAACTGGTTTATCTCAATCTTACATTGGCGATCTTGAGTCGGGCAAACATCATAATCCAAGTGCGAACTTTGCTGTTATCGTAGCAGATTTTTTTGGCGTATCGTTGGATGTCCTGATGCGTGATGAACTCGACCTTGATGCGGACAACCGGTAGGGGCATACCGCCGTGCGCCCCGAAGAACCGTAGCATGCAACGGCTCATCCCCCCCATCCCCTACCCCTTCCCCCTGGGGGAGAAAGGGAACCGCGGCAGCCCCCCATCCCCTACCCCTTTCCCGCTGGGGGAGAAAGGGAACCGCGGCAGGTGTTCCTCCCCCTCGCCCTGGAATGGGAGCGGGGGCAGGGGGAGCGGGGAAATAAACAGGATTTATACCTCTTTCATTAGACATGGTACACTAACCCTAATGACTATACGAGGCGGTAAGAAAGTGAGGCACAGTGATGACTAGCACAGACACCCTCGAACACACCCTAACACAAGAACTCCCAACAAGTATAGAAGAGGACATCTCGACCCCGGAAGATGACCCATACTTCTATGGTTGGCGGGAAGTCTTCCGTCAAACAGATGGCAAGGATGAGTGGGTCTATGAACCATTGACGCTTGCGGATGTGCTCCATCCGCAATGGGGAGACTACATTATGCAAAATGACGAGCACTTTCGGGTGTGCAATGACCTCTACAATGGCTTAAAGGTCCACCTTGCCCATGAGCACCAAACCGTTGTGCTCCACGATACCCCCATCAACTGGGAACGGGGAATGAAGGCATTGTGTCCTGACCTCGCCGTGATACGCGAAGTGCAACAACGCTTTCCCAAAGGTACCTTCTATGTGCGCCGATCTAAGGGGCATGTAGATATGGTCTTGGAAGTAACCTCGCGGAGTACCCACCAAGTAGATGTAGACGGGGAGTATCCTGAAAACAAAGTGCAAAAGTACGCTCAGGTCGGAGTACCCTACTACATCATTGTGGATGATTATCATCGTCAAGAAGGGTTCCCCCCAGACATCACGGTCTATCAACTCCAAGAGGGGAACGGCTACCAGCGGCAGGAAGCAGATGTTCGGGGGTGGTATTGGATTCCCCTGATAGCGTTATGGATAGGACCCTACCAAGATTGGGTCTCATGGTACGATGAAGAGGAAAACAAGATTGGGACGATGCTTGAGATAGCGCAAGCCCATCAGGAAGCGGAAGCCCGTGCTCAAAAAGCGGAAGCGCAAGCGCGTACCGAAGCCCTAGCCCGTGAGCAAGCCGAAGCCCGTGCTCAAGAAGCCGAGGAACAGATTCGGCAATTGCAAGCGATGCTCAGTAAGGCGAACTTGGAGTAATGCGACAACATCGGGGATTCCGTTTTGCTCCCCCTTCCCCCGCTCCCATTCCAGGGAGAGGGGGAAATAACGACCCTCTCCCGCAGTCCCAAAAATTACGTAGAATACCATACGTAGTCCCGCAAAAATACGTAGAAATACGCATAGACAAGCCTCTTCCCATCCGGTACACTACAGTCACAAGACCTTGAGCCAGCAAAATGTAACGTATGGAAGAATCCTAAGTCTATTGTCTCCAAAATCATCAGACACAGACAAAAAAGGAGACGAACTAATGTTTATGGATAATATTCTACTCATAGAAGATAGCCCAAGCCAAGCAAAACATTTGCAGCTACTCCTGCAACAACTTGGGTATGCAGTACGGTTAGCCAGCGATGGTAAAGAGGGATGGTGTACTGCATGTACAACCCATCCCACCCTCATCCTGCTGGATATGAACTTACCGACATTAAATGGATTACAAGTGCTTGCTCGCTTGAAGAGAGATACCAAAACTGCCAATATTCCTGTAGTCATCTTGAGCGACTCTGATAGTATCGTTCAAGTAGAAAAAGCCATTGAACTAGGCGCAAGTGACTATCTCTTCAAAGGCGATTGTCTGCGATGGGATGCTTCTACACAACTGGCAAATGCCATTACCCAAGTCTTGCATGCAGCATAATTCCCTTATGCCGAATGATCAACCTCTGGTACCGGGGTTGTCTCTTCCATGGGGATAATGCCCCGACAAAGGGCATATCGAATCAACTCGGTGCGCGTGTGCAACTCAAGTTTTCGCATAAGATTGGCACGATGCACTTCGGCAGTGCGGGGGCTAATACAAAGCTGCTCGGCTATATCTGTGGCATGATACCCCTGCGCGGCGAGATACAACACCTCCCGCTCACGACTGGTCAGCTTCTCATACGGGTCAAGCATTGCCTCTTCTTTAGATTGCTGGACATACGTCTCAATAGCCCGTTCAGAAAGCGGGGGGCTAAGGTACCGTCGACCAGCCACAACCTCACGAACAGCATAGACAATATCTTTGGCACTCGAATCTTTGAGGATATAGGCAGCAGCCCCATTTCGCAGGGCTTCCAAAACATACGACTCATTCGCATGCATAGACAGAATGATGATATGGGTCATAGGTAAGCGTTGGCTTACATGCCTTGTCACTTCTAGCCCATTTATCCCTGGCATCATGAGATCAATGATAAGCACATCAGGTCTTAGCTGCTCGGCTAGGCGGTCAGCCTCCACCCCATCAGCCGCTTCTCCGATAACCGAGAAGTCTACCTCAGCTTCTAAGAGTGTCCGTATTCCCAGACGTACTACTTGATGATCATCTGCGAGGAGAATTGTGGTCATTCCTACATTTCCTGATGCTTACACAGCTTCCAACCTTTGCTTCATTGTACCATAAGCTACAATATTCGCTTGAACCTAGTTTCCATCCCCCCCGTCCCCGTCTCTTAGGGGTAGGTCAGTTTGTAGAGACGTTGCATGCAATGTTTCGCCGGGCAGCCCCCATCCCCTCGCCCCCTGCCCCACCGAGGGGAGAAGGGGAACCGCGGCAGGTATTCCTCCCCCTCGCCCACCAAACGAGCCGCAAGGGGCAACGAGCGAATTTCCTATCGCCCTATCTGTTGAAAACCCATGAAACTATGGTATGCTTGAAGAAAGCTCACAGCAAGAACCATTACGACAAACGGTGGTACAATAGGAAAGGGAAGTATGGGCAAGGTCTTTGTTATTGAACTAACGATTATTGTAGAACGAACCCTCTATACCCCTCATCTGCCAGCACATCTTGCCTACCTCCAGCAGTTGAAGCAGCGCGGTGTGCTGCTCCTTTCTGGTCCCTTTGCAGATCGTCAGGGCGGTATGGTCATCATACAGGCGGAGACAAGCGCAGCAGCAGAAGCCATAGCACAGGCAGACCCGCTGGTCTCCAGTGGGGTTGATAGCTATACCTTACGTGAGTGGGTGATTACCGACGGTCTTCCAGCGTCTATCGAGATTGTTCAACAGGGAAATGGACAACAACCCAACAACGGTGAAAAAACGCATTGAACTTTCGTTTGCCAGTGCCGAGCAACTGAGCCAATTAGTCCGGTATCATGGAATGAGTGAAGATGTCATCATTGAGAGTGCGCTCAAAGTGCTGTTTAACCTTATCCATGATATGGACATGGAAACCGAACGGCGGGGGTGGTTCATTCTTTCTGAGAGCCTGCTTCCTGCTGGCTGGCAAGCAGCAGCAGAAAAAGAACTTCCCCGGCTGGTCGGGCGGCGTTCTATGGCGTATGAAGAGTTCTTGGAATGGGCAGATGAGGATACCTTAACAGAATGGGTAGACGGTGAGGTCATCATTGCCACGCCTTCAAGCGACAGAGATTTGGTTATCCGGGAGTTTCTCCACAATGTGTTGCGTATTTTTGTCGGTGTCAACAAAAGAGGGGTTGTACGGGCAAACCGCTTTCAGATGAAGCTAGAACGTTCTGGGCGCGAGCCAGACCTACTCTTTGTGGCAACAGAACACTTGGATCGGGTGAAGACGGCGTACCTCGATGGTCCTGCCGATATGGTGGTAGAAATATCGGCTCCTGACCACATAGGGCGAGACCGTGGCGAAAAGTTCTATGAGTATGAACAGGCTGGTATTCCTGAGTATTGGTTGGTAGACCCGGTGCGCGAGTGGGCGGAGTTTTACCTTCTCAGTGAAAAAGGGCATTACATGCCAGTGATGTATGGGGATGAAGGGGTATTTCATTCGCGGGCAATTAAAGAGTTTTGGTTACGGCTAGAGTGGTTTTGGCAACCCCCGCCTATTTTACATGCCCTACGGGACCTGGGCATTATCAGCCCGGAGTCGCCCTAGTGATGAACGGTGTGTAGCACCCACGCTCTCATCCCAGGGCGAAGGGGAGCCGTTCGGTCTCCCTTCTCCCACGTAAGAGGGAGACGCGGGGCAATTGGTGCTCTTGTATATTTCCTACAAACGCTCTCGTTTTATCTCCGTTGCAACGATACAACCATCCCCTTGCATACCCTAGTTAGTAGGGTTATGGTATAATTGCACAAAAGAAAAGCCATAATCTTTTGTACATTCCTGACGACTTGGAAGGATAAAGGAGATACGTTGCGTGGCAATGCCAGTAACCGTTCGTGATATAGTACGACTAGCCCTGCCGCCAGAGACCAACATAGCAGCGGGAGTTTCAGCCATGACCCACCAAGTGACATGGGCGGTCATGATGCGAACCAAACTCCCTGCGTTTGTTGACTTGCGAGGCGGGGAAATCGCACTCCTATCAGTAGAAGCAGTACAAGCCCTTGATAGTAGACTCTCCCTGGCAAACCTGATTCGGCGGTTGTCGCAGGCTCCTGTGGCTGCCATAGCCGTTATGGGGGAACTCAAGCCAGAAGACATAGCCTCAGCGGATGCCGTACATCTCCCACTGCTACAACTCCCAGACGGCAGCGATCTGCGCGAAGTTGAGCGCGAGGTAGCCCGCCTAATCAGCGACTACGAAGCTCAGCTTGAACGGCGCGGTGCTCAACTCTACAACCTCCTAACCCAACGCTCCCTCTCAGAAACCGGTATGGTAGACCTCTTGCAAACGCTAGGAGAACGTACCGGTCATTGTATTGGGTGCTATGCCGCCAATGGTGAATTGTTGGTACAGCTTGGGCAGGGGCAAGGACGGGTGGCGTTGCAATCGCTGCGTCCCAAGAGCCAGGGAGATAGCTCTATGCTCAACCAGCAAATTTGGGTTGAGCCGATAGGTTCAACAGAGTACCCAAGCGGCTACCTTGCCATCGCAGCAGCAAAACTAGATGAGTGGGATAGACTAGCGGCTACGCAAGGAGCAGCAGCATTAGCTCTGGTCTTTGCAAAAGAGCAAGCGGTGCAAGCGGCAGAAGATCGGCTGCGTGGCGATTTTCTCTCTATGGTGCTTGCCGGTCCGCCTGCCGACCCTGCGACCTTAATACAGCGTGGCGAAGAGCTCGGCTATGACCTCTCCCGTCCCTATGTTGCGCTGCTGCTGTATCTTGAGCAGAGTACCCCTTCTATGCAGAGCCGCCTTATTAGCAGTATCCAAACGGAACTCAACCGCCGCGGGGTAGCAGCACCGCTTGTCCGTCGAGAACATGCTATCCTGTGTATGCTCCCCATACAAGATGCTGCCACTCGTCCGCGTGAGCTTGCAGATGCATTACGCGAACGGTTGACGGAAGATTACGAGGGGCTCATTCTCGCAATGGGCACTCCCGCTCCCTCGCTTATGGATTGGACTAACACGCTCAAGGAGGCGGAGCAATCGTTGCAACTTGGGCGACAGTTGTTTGGTACCCAAAGGCTCTTGGCATTTAGCGATTTGGGGGTGTATCGGTTGCTCGTGCTGTTGCGGGAAAGCCCGGAGATGTGGACCTTCTATCGGGAAACGCTCTCCAAACTCGTTGCCTATGACCGTAAGCAAGGCGGAGAATTGCTCAAGACCCTAGAAGAGTATTTCAACAACTTGGGCAATCTCCGTGCTACATCCGATACGCTCCTCTATCGGCTAGACCGTATCCAGCAAATTAGCGGGATGAACCTTGAAGATGCTGAGGAACACTTCGCTATGTGGCTGGCGTTGCGAGCGCACCGGGTACTCAGTAATGTAGAAGAAGAATAAACCACACCAACCAAATTCCTATGATGCAGATAATGCCAATTCTCACCCGTTGCCTGCTTGGTCTGGCAGGTTGTTTGCTGCTTGTCAGTTGTGCAACCCAAAACAGCCTTTCTGACGTAGCCGTCACACCCGATACGCTGTATCCTTCTGGCAAGGGGGAAACGTTAGATATTCGCTATACCATAGGCTGCAATGCCCAAGTGACGGTCTTTTTGGAAGATGACCAAGATAACCGGTATGTGCTTCGGAAGGATGAGCCACGGTTTCCATCCGATACGCCCTACACACTGCGCTTTGATGGCACCGTTCCTACCAATGACCCGGTAATTCAACGACAGTTGCTGCCCGCTGGCGACTATACCGCGGTGGTGCAGGCGTATAGCGAGTCGTGTGGCAATGACGAGGTGCGTTTGCCCATCTCCATCGGCGAAGTACCAGCAGCGATGCCAGATATAGACAACCTGCTGGTCTTTCCAGCGACCATCTCGCCTAACGCTGATGCGATAGACGATGTGGCAGAGATAACCTATCGCTTGCCTGTGACAGCCACAGTGAGCATTGGCATTACCACACCGGATGGGCAGAGTTTCCCACTGCTGACCCGCGAGGAGCAGATAGCTGCCGAGTGGAACCATATATGGAATGGCAAACGCCCAGATGGGGCGATGCTGCCCAATGGCGTGTATACCTGCACAGTTACCGCCGAGGATGAGTACGGGAATCGTATCCAGCGCGAGCGGGCTATTCAGCTAGAAGAGGTGGGGGAGCCAGAGGCGACTATCACCTATGCCAGCATAGCCCCGGAGCAGGTGATGCTCGGCAGGATGATCACCATCACGATGCGCGTTCGCAACACTGGCACTGTACCTATCCGCACCTATGGTCCGCCTTCTGGCACAACCTACACCACAGACCAGGTGTTTTCCACCATAGCCGGTGGAGCGTACACGTCCCATGCTGGCGGCTTTTGGCGCATTGGGGTTGACTGGGATGCGAATAGCGGCGATGGTCCCAAGCGGTACCCCTTCCGTTGGGCATTGTCAGACCGTCCACCGAGTGAGTGGAAAATACCCGGCGAGGAGGACTGGCTTATGCCGGGCGAAGAGGTCGAGGTTATTGGGCAGGTGATTATCCTCCAGCGCGAGACCAAAATGGGCTTCTATGTTGGCTTGATACAGGATGGAGTCGGCTTCTACCAGAACCGCACTGCCCGTACCATTGTTGAGGTGGGGTTCTAGGTGGGGGCTAAGAGTATAACAAACACCCGCCACATCCTCATTCACCCGCTGACCATTGTTGCCTACGCTATCATTGCCGGCGTGGTGGTGGGGGCTGTTGCTGCTGCTGGTCCACTCTATGCTGCCGCTGGTATGCTGGCATTGGCAGCGGGCTATGGCTTCCTGACTAGCACCAGCTTTGCGCTGGCGGGGGTGCTGGCAATCATCACGCTACTCCCCTTTGGGACGCTCCCCTTTAAGGCGATTATTACCCCCAACTTTCTGGAGATGGCATTAGCCGCGCTCTTTATGGTCTGGGTCTTGCGGTTGCTTGCCCGCAGCGATAGCTACGATTTGCGCTTGTCCAGTTTGGGGTTGCCCATTTTGGGCTTTTTGGGCTTTACGCTCTTCTCATTGGTGCTAGGCGCAAAGGGCATACCGGATTCTCTTACGTTGCACAACTACATGAAGTTTGTCCTCGGCGTACTCCTTTTTTTTGGTATGACCAACTGTGTGCGTACTCGTGAACAGGCGCGATTTGTACTCCGGGCGTTTATCCTCACTGGCGGAGCGGCGGGGATGTTAGGGTTGCTGCTGTATGTGCTCCCTGATGCTACCGCACTCAACCTGTTGGTTGCGCTTGGACGCATTGGCTACCCAACGAGTGGGCGGGTGTTGCGCTACGTTGAAGATGACACCGAGGGGCTAGAACGGGCAATCGCCACCTCGGTAGACCCGAATAGCTATGGGGGGATGTTGGCATTGGTCATTGCGGTGACGGCAGCCCAACTGTTCGCCACCCGCCCGGTGTTGCGGCGATGGTTGTTGGCTATGCTCTTGGGGGCTATGGGTATCGCCTTGCTCTTGACCTTCTCACGGGCAGCCCTGCTTGGCGTGATAGCGGCGGCAGTCTATCTGGCAACCTTGCGCTATCGGCGGCTGTGGTGGGCAATGCTGGCAGCAGGTATCGTGGCGGCGGGGGTGTTGGTGGGGCTTGGTATGGCAGCAGAGTTTGTGCAACGGTTCACTGAGGGCATACAGTTTCAGGACCAAGCGCAGCAAATGCGTCTGGCAGAGTATGCCAATGCCATTGAGATTATCAAACGCTACCCTATCTTTGGTATTGGCTTTGGGCAGGCACCAGAGATAGACCTGGTGGCGGGGGTCAGCAGTATCTACCTCACCATTGCCGAGCGTATGGGGCTGGTGGGGTTGGCAATATTCCTAGCGATTGTGGGGGCATGGTTTGTGGTTGGGCTACGGGCTGCCCCACAGCTAGATGATGAGCGGGCTTCGTGGCTACTTGGCATGCAGTCTGGTCTGGTTGCGGCGTTGGCGGTGGGGTTGGCAGACCATTATTTCTTCAACATTGAGTTTAGCCATATGGTCGCGTTGTTTTGGGGGTGTATGGGGTTTGGGGTAGCAGTCATTGGGCTGCCGCTGCCAGCGGGGGAAGGAGAGTCGACCCCCGCCGCAGCCCCTCCCCTGTTCCCTCGGTGGGACGCGGTGTTAGGAGATGGGGGCTGCGAGGGGAGATGAGCGTGAGATGTTGCCCTTGCCCTAGAGGTGACGGGAAAAATATCTGCCACCCCCCCGGCAAAAATCCAGACGGGTAGGTTGCAAAATTTGCCTATCTCATGTATAGTTTTTATATGGGGCTGTAGCTCAGTTGGATAGAGCAGCAACCTTCTAAGTTGAAGGTCGGGGGTTCGAGTCCCTCCAGCCCTGCCAGTCAGTAATACCAAATGAGGTATGCATTCCTGCCCTTTGGCTCCCTTCGGGCAGCCTCCGCTCCCCCTGCCCCTTTTAGGGGTAGGGGGGTGAGCCGTTGCATGCAACAGCTCTCCTAACCTATCCAACCATTCCAGTCCAGCCAGCCATGCACAAACTGCTTACCTACATCAACCGCTATGCACCAGTACTCTTGCTCCTTATGACTGCCGCCTATGCGCTTATCTTCTCTGTTGCTGCCCTCTATAAATTCCATTCGCTGTGGATGGGATTTGATCTTGGCGTACATGAGCAGGTATTGTGGAATACCATACACGGACGCATAGCCGAAATCTCCCCCAAAGGGGCAACCCAGAGCTATCTGGGGGTAGATATTATCCTGGTAGAAATCATGCTGGCTCCCCTCTATGCGCTCCTGCCCCGCACCGAAACGATGCTTGTCCTTCAAGTTGTCCTCGCATCATTTGGTACCATCCCCCTCTATCGCATAGCCTGCGACAAGTCTGGTCTGCCCCTGGTGGGCTTGTTAGCTGCAGGTATCTACCTTGCTGCATTGCCGGTACAATATGCCATCTTGTATGAGTTTCAGATACGCACCATTGGGACAGTGCTCTTTCTGTGGGCATTTCTCTTCTTTGAGCGTGGACAGTTTTGGCTCTTCCTGCTTGCCGGTATTTTGGCAATCTGGACCCGTTCTGATGGTAGCTTTGCCCTGATAGCCATGGGGGGGTATGCCCTTGTCCACCGGCGTGCGTGGTATTGGTGGGTTGCTCCCGTTGTTGTGGGGGGCGGGTGGTTGGTGCTCTGTATGCAGGTGTTCATCCCCGCGTTTCGTGAGGATCATGGCTTTCTGTATGGGTTTGTCTACGCTTGGCTAGGCGAGAGCGTTGGTGAGGTACTGCATACCCTGATCACCCAACCCGGCTATGTGCTGGCAACGATGCTGACCGCCGAGAAATTGCGCTATTTGGTTGAACTCTTTGCGCCATTGATCTTTTTGCCGCTGTTGCGTCCAGACATTCTGCTCATTGCCCTGCCATCCCTTATGCTAAATCTGCTATCACAGGAGCATATTCATTGGAGTATTCGCTACCACTACCAAGCGTTTGTTATCCCGTTCCTCATTATAGCAACGATCTATGCCATCATAGACCACAACAAGCATCTCCCCCAAGCCACGCTACCACCAGACTCTCCCCCGCCGCCTCTGCCCCGCCGTTCCACTACTTCCCCGCTGTTGTCCCGTCTTGCCCTTTCGCTTGCCCTTTTGCTCGTAATTGTTACCCTCTTTTCCCAACTTGTGTTGCGGTCTCCTTTAATTCATTTGGTGACACGGGAGCGCGATAGTGAGCGCATTGCGTTTGCCCATACGTTGGTAGCACACATACCAGATGATGCCGCTGTGACAGTGACCAGTGCCTTTGGTTCACAGCTTGCCCGCCGCCGTGAACTCTACTTTTTCCCAGGTAATATCATCTATCCCCCGGCATTTGTCGAACGGGGCGATTATCTATTGGTAGATAGACACGAGGTGCCAGCAGCGGATGTCCCACGACTGCGCCAAATACAACAAAGTAGCGATTGGCGTACCCTCGTTGAGGAGATGGATTTTGTGTTGCTAGAGCGGGTAAATCGGTAGGATAGCCAAGCTATGGTGCTGCAATCCGTTGTCCATCGCTGACAAAGGTTATCGTCCCATCGAGCTTTTGGTGGTAGATACGTGGTAGGGTACCCTCTGGCGACATCCCAAGCCAACGACGTTCTGC
>CAZLKK010000029.1:0-9134 GCA_964559995.1 uncultured Chloroflexaceae bacterium | reverse complement strand
GCAACACTGGCTCGTCTTGCTCTGCGCCAGTGGTGAAAACTATCGCTTCTGGCTGGTAGTAGTTGAGCAATGGTGATGACATGGGACACGCCCATGGATACGCCAGCACAGTGATTGGCGCAGGAATGTCCTTTTGCAAAGCTAGGAGTTCACTTTCCCTAGCACAATGGAGCAGAAAGAGGAACCTTGTCGTGCCATAGCTAAGATAGAGCGTAGTGTTGGTATTGCTGTCTGCTGCTGTGGTTAGGATAGTCAAACGCATATTGTCGAACGGTATCTGGTTGCCATGCTGAGCGCGTATGATGGGCGTGTGCTGAGTAGTGAGGATATGGAGCCACTGCTGCATATTGGGGGTAGGCACCGACACCGACGGGGCTAATGCATAGGAGGCTTGGTAGCGTTGCAAGGCGGCAATCTGCCCTAGCAGGCGGGAATCATCGTTATGCGTCAGGATAGCCAGTTCTATGGTGCGTTGCCAGAATGGGAGGTGATTTCCTAGCGCAAGAGCTAATTCAGCCGGTGCTTCGCCGCCATCCACCAAGAGGTATTTTCCCGTGGGAGTCTGTATCAAGATGGCATCGCCGGGGGTGTCTAGGAAGGTGATATGGAGTAAGCCGCTACGGGGACGGTCATACCACGCCATCCCTGCCATAAGGAGGCAAAAGCCCCCTACGAGGATGAGCCATCGCAGGATGTGGTTATTGGGCGAGGGCGAGTGGGGGGACAAATCCCTTACCCCCGCTGCCGTAACCGATGCCCACTATCTGCCAGCAACACCCCCCCAAGCGCAATGGTCATCCACCCCCACCACGCTGGGATGGTGCGCTGTTGGGGAATAGCCCGCAACGTTCGCCCATTCGGTATACTATGGACCATAGGGCTAGAAGGCGGGGGGAGATTCGGCAGAGATTGGGGTGATGCCATTGTCCCACTGCCAGCACCACCGCTGGCATCTGTTCCCCCGTGTGTCCCCACTTGGCACCGGGTTTCGCTGTCTTTGTAGCCATCGTACTCTTCGCTCAACAACCCAAGATGCACCCGTTGTAACAGGTCTGGATGGTGTTGTGCGCCCACCACCCGCTCAAACCTCGCCCGCTCAAAATACTGCACCGTCTTTTTCTCGCCGCTCTGCGAGTCTTCTTCCAAAATAATGGGGCTAATAGGATACCCAAAGATTGCCAAGCCGCCGTATTGTTCAAAAAACGCCCGGAAGTCGTCATCAAGGATGATAGGCGACCCGTCAAGGTGACGATAGCGGCGCAGATTTTCCATCCCATAGCGTTGTTTGTAGACTGCTGTACCAAGCTGTGTACCAACTATTCGACTACCCCAGTTATCCGATGGGTAATACTCTAGCCGTTGGCGTTGCGTATACAGCACCGGGACAGTCCAGCGACAATCTGCACTTTGCTCATACCCAACACCGCCCATTGGGTAGCCAAACACCGACAACCACTCGTGGGTAGCGCGTGGCGTGGTCCCACTCCCTAGTGTCGTGATGTATTGGGCAAAATCCCCCCTCAGCGTAGCACCGGGTGCTTCGGGGAACGTATAGCTAGGGCATATCTCAACCCGTTCGCCGAGCAGGGCAGGGTCGGGGCTAACTTGCAACGCCCCCTGAAAATCGCGCATCATCAGGTGAATATGATCTATCATATACGCCTGTCCTTGTGGGGGGTCGGGTATAGGAGCAGGGCGGGTGTCGTAGTCTATGACTGTCGTAGGAAGATAGCGAAAGCCCGTCACGCGCACTTGACCATCTGCCTGCTTGACTACCCCCACATAGAAGATAACAGATGTTGAGGTAAAGCTGGTAGCATTGTATATCCCCTGTGCGGCAATGAAATTGCCAAGCGAGTAGATGACCAGCGTCTTGCGCCCATTGGTAGCTATGATGTCCACGGGCTGAAGCGTGTGGGGATGTCCGCCAAGAATAACATCTGCCCCCGCTTGTGCCATCTGCTGTGCGGTCATCACCTGTTGGGCAGAGGGATAGAACACATACTCTGTTCCCCAATGGGTTGCCACAACAACGAGGTCGGTTTCGCGCTTGGCTTGGGCTATGGCATCAAGCATATGGTGACTAACTGCCCCTTGTTGCCCATAGTCATTGGTTGTCCAGATCAGGTTGACTTGATTATGCGGGTCAGGGATGCCGTTTGTTCCCCATGTGAAGGAGAGAAAACCGACAGTTATGCTCGTCCCATTACGGGTGAGGGTAATGGGCACATAGGGGGGGCGAGGTTGCTCTACATCCCCTGAAGGTATCGCGCCGTGATGGGCTATGCCAGCGGCTTGTAGGGAGGATAAGGTTTCATCTACCCCGCTTGGTCCGCGATCCATGATGTGGTTGTTGGCACTCGATACCACGTCAATACCCAGGTTTTTTAGGGCTTGCGCTAGGGTAGGGTTGTAGTTGAATGTGGGATAGCCACTGAGGGGGCTACTTTGTACCATAGAGCCTTCAATATTGGTATAGGCAAGGTCGGCAGCCTGCACAAAGGGGCGGATGTGGTCAAAAAGGTAGTCGTAGCCCTGCGCTTCACCAACCGCCTGGATATTGCGATGGAGCAGCGTATCGCCAGTGGCGGCTATGGTGAAATGTACGTCTTGGGGGTCGCCAGACCCACACTTGGTGATGAAACCGAGGGGGGTATCCAACCCATCACTGCGGGTTGATTGTTGCGCGTTGGTTGGCAGAACAGCCGAGGGGGGAAGGAATAGTCCAATAGCAAAGACTAGCATAAGCAATAGTCGCACATAGCTTCTCAAGCGCATACTCTCTTCTCTTTCTCTTGATAGGCGAAGCATGGACAAGTGGGACTAGTAGGAACCTCGTAGCCTTACCTCGTAGCCTTACCTCGTAGCCTTACCTCATAGCCTTGATTGTAGGTTTGCTACCAGATTGGTATAAGACACAGCTCAATAGACCACTAGCCATGTGGCAAAAGCCAGACCTCGTGAAATAGCCAATATATTCGTATGGTACTGTAGAGTAGTAGTATCGTGTTACGGTATATCATACCACAAGTGGGGGAAGTGTGGGGAGAGGGAGACGGTTTCCCTCATCATCAAAAAAACCTATAGTGTGGGGAGAGGTAGCGGGGCAGCAGGTTATGCAGAGATGCAGACCCCCGCTTGGTGGTAGAAACCGATAGCACTAGCAACGCTCTTGATAATCATGGGGGTTTTGGCTTGGGCTTGCGCCCAGGAAAGCAGCATACTTCCAATCCCTTGATCTTGGTATTGTGGCAACACTTCTAACCAGAGCAATGCCTCCTGCTGGAGGTCTGAGAGGCTCACAACACAGACAATGCCCATAACTTGTCCGTGATCATCAATGGCGGCAGCCCATCGCCCTTCATTATTATTCCAAGAAAGTAGGCGAACGTCATTATCTATATCGCCAAAATCTAACGTGCTTTGCACGACAAAGGAGAGCACAACGTGAGTATGACGACTATCTGTTTGATGTAATGGTATAACTTTCATAGCTGGTTCCAAAAATTCTTGTAAATATCGGGTCATTTTTCTTCTTTTCCCCAAGTCTGCTAGGTGCTGGTGAGCACCAGAACGCGCATACTATAGCACTGGTTTTTTAAGTTATGATAAAGATTGTGTTAAGAAACGGTGTTTCTCTTAATATCATCATACTGCACAAGGAGGCAAGGTGCAATAGGTCAAATATCCTATCTTGATCCGCGGTCTCCCTTCCCCCACTACACGGGAGACGGGGGTAGGTAGCCCACGGTGGGGGCGCACGGCCGTGCGCCCCTACCTACGTACCCTCGCACGACGAGGGGTGCCGTCCCCTGCCTGGTTCCCTTTCTCCCTCTGGGGGAAAGAGTTAGGGATAGGGGGGGCTTGCCCGAAACGACCCTCTCCCAGAGGGCGCAGGGGGAGGAACACTAGTGGTAGCAAGGGAGCATGCTCCCTTGCTACCACACCCCCGCCCGATTCCCCTTTTCCCCTCGGTGGGACGCGGGGCGAGGGGATGGGGGCTGTCCGGTGAGACCTTGTTTACTCTCCCCTGACCTACCCCTTTTTTATTTCGCTCCCTTGCCCTATGGGAGAGGGCGCAGGGGGGGGATCATCAGGTAATACCCCCCACCAAGCCCATTTGTTAGGATGGCTGTTGTTGGGGATTATGCGAAGCAGGCGTTGATCCCCTCGTCTCCTGCTCCATTGATTGGTCAAAATGCCAGAGTGGGTGGCGTTCTTCGGCATACTCCCGACTAACGTAACCCGTCACCATTGAAGGCAGCAATGGGCGATTCGCCTTGATAATAAAGGCAGCAAGATGGGCTACCACAAGCAGCATAAACACCGGAGTAGCAGCGGTATGTATCAGGGTCGTTGCATCCACCAGCACCCCACTGATAGGGACGGGACCCAGGTTCTTGTACACCTTAATGATACCCGTTAGGAGCAAGATCAACGATACCACCCCCAAAGCAAGGTATGCCAGCCGTTGCTCTGCCAGAAACTTCTCATGGGGAGGCTCTTTCTCGCCTTTCATCATAGCTTTGATGATATGGATGCTCTCTTTGACATCGCCTTTTTTGGGCATAGCGGCATATTCGCTCCTTGCGATGTGGTAGATGATGTGAAACAGAATAGCTGCCCCAAAGATAGCTGCCCCAATGAGGTGCATAGTCAAGGTGATTTCGTAGTTAGATGACCATGATAGCCCCGGTAACTTATCTACAAAGTAGCGTTTGTAAAGGGGAAGCTGCCCCAAGCCAGAAAAGACTAAGATAAACCCACTGAATACAACGAGCCAATGCACAGCACGTACCGCCATTGTGTGGCGGAGAACCTGATTAGTTTTCATGGTCAGCCTCCTGATCATTACCATTTGTGGTATCGTTTGTGGTATCGTTTGTGGTATCGTTTGTCGTGTCGTTTGTCGTGTCGTTTGTCGTGTCGTTTGTGGTATGTGATTGCTGATTGGGTGTCTTCGGTTGCTTCTTGTTGGCAGCGACCCCTGCAACTGCAGCGACTGCCCCAACAACGGGGGCTGCCAGGGCTACTCGTGTCCAGTTAATTTGTTCATCCAAGAGATTTTTTGCCTGATGCAAGCGCATAGGTTTTTGGGGCGTTTCGGCTCCTTCTGCTTGGGCAACAATTGCCTGATCTATCGCCTCAAATGGCACCTGTGACACATAGAGCGTAGATGTACCGCCATTTTGCGTATCGCCATAGAGGTAGCCCTGATACTTCTGACGTAGTTCTTCTGCCAGTGCTATGATCTCCTCGCGTGTGCCAATGTGCATTGCCTTCTTGGGGCATGCGTCTACACAGGCAGGATTTTGCCCCTGCTCCAGACGGTCTCGGCAGAGATCGCATTGGTACATTGCACCGCCCCCCGCCGGGATGGGGTCTATCATGGTGTAGGGTCCCACGCCTGCTTGCCGCTGCGGGACATCCCACGGGCAGACATCACGACATTTTGCCCCCCCCATACACAAGTTTTGGTTGATATACACGGGACCTTCTGGCATTTTCTCATTGGCACCAAAGGGGCAGAGTTTCACGCATTGGGGGTTGTCGCAGTGCATGCAGCGGCGTGGGACATGGACTTCGGTAGATGTACCATCCGCTTGCTCAACTGTGACGTGTTGGACAAATAGCCAATTGTAAGGGGTCAAGCGGTTGAAAATATGCTGCTTGTCGCTCCAATCCTCATGTTTCGTCTGGGGCCAATAGTCTTTGATCTTTGATGGGTCTGGGTCAGGAAACTTGTGGGCATTGGTCGTGCGACAGGCTTGCACACAGGCAGGCATCTCGCTGCCGGCACATCCATCACATTGGGTTAGGTCAATCAAGGTAGCATAAGCACCTGCATGGGTGGCATTTTGGGCATGGGCTTGGGTAGCAGGTATGAGGCTAGTTGCCCCGGCAAAAGCGAGCCCCTTTAAGAAAGAACGGCGTGAAATGTGCATCTTTACTTTGCTCCTTTCCAATCATGTATTGAGCAGTGTTCATCGGGTGTCAATCGTTCATTATGGGATACTATCAGGTTCAACAGCTTATCTTAATCAACCATGCATGGTTCATTTTAGGCAAAACGTGTTGGGAATACTGTATTCTGGGGGGGAAGGGCGAGCATAGTACGGGTACCCCCTAGACAGATAGACGATCCTCTATACCTATACCCTGTACGGGTATTATGATGGTGTATGGATATTATACCTATATCTCACAGGGATGTCAAGGATGAAGGAACGCGACTTGGGCGGTGTGTTCCCACCCTACCCCCTTCAGGGGTAGGGTAGGTTATAGAGCCATTGCATGCCCCCCATCCCCTAACCTCTGTGGGTGTATGCGGGTGTAGGGGCGCACGGTGGTGCGCCCAATGTGGCGGCTCCCCCTCGCGGGAGCAGGGGCAAAAAAGATTAAAATGTCATAACCATCTGGACAGCACGGGCAAGTGTGGTATAATATACGGCATATTTGTAATCTGGTACGTTGATTTTACAACTAAAGAGAGGCAATACGTGTCGCTGGACAGAGAAGAAAAGATGACGTTGATAGCTGATTACCAGACTCACGAAGGAGATACTGGCTCGCCTGAAGTGCAGGTCGCCTTGATCACCAAGCGGATCAACCAGCTTATTCAACATCTCAAGTTCCATATTCATGACTATCATTCCCGCCGTGGGCTGCTGAAACTTGTGGGAAGAAGACGTCGACTCCTGGACTACTTGAATAAGAAAGACAAAAACCGGTACCGCAACGTTGTAGAACGGCTTGGGTTGCGTCATTAGTGCTTATCTCATAGCAGGAAAACGACGAAAAGTGAATACGTTTTATCAAAAAAGTATGAGCACCAGCGGATGCAAAAACTTGCTGGTGCTTTGTTGCTTTGTTTTAAGGAAGGCTCATATATGTCAGAAAAGCAGGTCTATTCGGTTAGTGCCGAAATCGCAGGAAGAACCCTTACCCTCGAAACAGGGAAATTTGCAGAGCAGGCAGATGGTGCCGTCACAGTACGTTACGGGGACACCATGCTGCTCGCTACTGTTGTTGGATCAAAAGAACCTCGTGAAGGGATAGACTTTTTTCCCCTAACAGTAGATTACGAAGAGAAGATGTACGCCGCCGGGAAAATCCCCGGTAACTATTTCAAACGGGAAGGCAAACCTACCACCACAGCGGTGCTGACCTCCCGCTTGACAGATCGCCCGCTTCGTCCCCTCTTTCCCAAAGAGTACAAAAACGAGGTCCAGATTATCATTACGACCTTCTGTATTGATATGGTCAATGATCCTGGTCCCCTCTGTATCATTGCAGCATCCGCTGCGCTCTCCATCAGTGATATACCTTTTGCTGGTCCGGTTGGGTCTGTGCAGGTAGGGTCCTTGGATGGGGAAATTGTTATCAACCCATCTATGGCTAGTATGGACAATAGCAAACTGGACCTTGCCGTAGCCGGTACAAAGGATGCTGTCCTTATGGTGGAAGCCGGTGCCTACGAACTCTCCGAAGAGGTGATGCTGGAAGGTATAATGCAAGGGCATGCGGCGTGTAAGGAGATTGTCGCGCTGCAAGAGCAGTTGGTCGCACAATGTGGCAAGCCCAAGCGAGAGTTTATCCCGCCGGAATCCGACACCTCGCTGGAAGAGTCTATCAAAACCTATTTGAAGACTCGGCTCAAAGAAGCTATCAATCATCCTGACAAGGTAGTCCGTGAAGAAGCCATGCAGACCTTGCGTGATGATGTGGTTGTCCATTTTACAGAAGATGAACCAGAAGAAGAGTTGGAAGAACGAACAAAAGCGGTAACAGGCATCTATGACAAACTGCTCAAGGAAGAAGTCCGCAGAGCGATTTTGACGCAAGATCTGCGGGTAGATGGGCGAGGGTTAAAGGAAATTCGCCCGATTTCCATTGAAGTAGGGATTATCCCCCGTGTGCATGGCAGTGGGCTATTTACCCGTGGGCAGACGCAAGCATTGACGATTACGACGCTAGGATCACCTGGCGAGGAACAGCGACTCGATGATTTGGGCATTGAGACGAGCAAGCGGTATATTCACCATTACAATTTCCCCCCCTTCTGTACGGGTGAGGTGCGCCGCTTAGGAGTACCACGCCGTCGTGACATTGGGCATGGGGCGTTGGCAGAGCGTTCGTTGTATGCGGTGCTGCCAGATGAGAACGAGTTTCCCTACACTATGCGCTTGGTGAGCGAAATATTGAGCTCCAACGGCAGTAGCTCTATGGCGAGTGTGTGTGGGAGCAGCCTGAGCTTAATGGATGCTGGTGTGCCTATCAAGCGGCCAGTTGCGGGTATTGCTATGGGGTTGGTCATTGGTGAGGATGCCCAATGGAAAGTGCTAACTGATATTCAGGGGATTGAAGATGCGCTTGGCGATATGGATTTCAAGGTCGCAGGCACACGAGATGGTATCACTGGGCTGCAAATGGATATTAAGACCATTGGTATTACCTATGATATTATGCGGTTAGCCTTTGCCCAGGCATGCGAAGCCCGGTTGCAAATCCTCGACAAGATGGAAGCTGTCCTGCCGCAGTCGCGTGAGGAACTCTCTTCCTATGCACCGCGTATTATTACCCTTCAGATTCCGGTAGACAAGATTGGGGCACTTATTGGTCCTGGTGGTAAGACCATACGCAGTATCATCGAGGAGACTGGCGCAACAATAGATGTTGAGGGAGATGGACGGGTCTTTGTAGCTACCTCTGATGGCAAAGCTGCACAACAAGCCGTAGGTATCATTGAAGCCCTGACCCGTGAGGCTAAGGTAGGCGATGTCTTTCTCGGTAAGGTCGTCCGTATCATCCCCGCTGGCGCGTTCGTCAATATTCTGCCGGGTAAAGACGGCATGGTGCATATCAGTGAGCTTGCCGATAGCCGCGTTGAGACTATCGAGGATGAGGTGAATATTGGCGATGAAATCAACGTTATGGTGATTGGGGTAGATCAGGCAACAGGCAAGATTAGCCTGAGCCGTCGAGCTATCCTTACGGGTGAAACAGCAGAAGAACGGATTGCTGCTCGTGGCAGTGGCGGTGGTAGCCGTGGTGGTGGCGGTGGTAGCCGTGGTGGTGGCGGTAGCCGTGGCGGAGACCGTGACCGTGGCGGGGGTAGCCGTGGCGGAGACCGT
>CAZLKK010000028.1:3893-20641 GCA_964559995.1 uncultured Chloroflexaceae bacterium | reverse complement strand
GTGTAGGGGCGCACGGCGGTGCGCCCAATGTGGCTGCTCCCCCCTCGCCCTGGGATGGGAGCGGGGGCGGGGGGGCGGGACGAGGAAAAGAAAACCCCCCTTCTCCACAAACTGAGAAGAGGAGCACGAGAAACGAAAAGGGAGATGTTCTATAGCGTCATCAGATAAGCGATAACATCTTCTACCTGCTCATCTGTGAGAATATTATCATAGGCTTGATTCATCGTACTGGCGGGGAACCCATCCACAACATACGCATCTGGATAACGAATAGAATCCCGCAGATACTCTGTGGCAGAAAGCCCCTCAACACGGGTTGCAGCCCGTGTTGACAGCCCTGCAAGGTCAGGTCCCAAGCGTGGGTAACGATGGCGTGTGACATAGTGGCATGTGCTGCATGGAACAAACGCCGGTATTTTCTTCTCGCCATTGAAAATAGCCCGTCCTTCTTCTGGATCACCCGTTATCTTATCGCGCACGGGATCGGGAGTTGGGGGAATATTGGATGCTGTTGTGCTCCCCAATACCCCACCGCACGCAGTTGTTATTGCCATAACCATCACGAGAATACTCACACACAACGTCATTGTTGATTTCATTTAGATGCTCCTTATCAACCCTTGCTGCTCTACTTGCTAACCCCCCACATCACAGCAAACCAACCCAAGTTCCAATTGAGGAGAGGAACTCATTATAATTTGGTTAAACACTCTGCATGTATAATACACCATGTTGGGCATTTGTGCCATAATTCACGCAGTCAAGATCGGACAGAATCAACGGGAGATTTCTCATTGAGAGGGGACGAGAGACTTCCAGGGGTAGGTCAGCAGCCCGGATAGGTACACCACGGAGACACAAAAGCACAGAGTCCGGGCTAGAGATTCCCGACAAAAACGCCGCGGCGCAGAGTGATAGTTGCGGGGGGTAGGGACGCACGGACGTACGTCCCTACTATAACCCCCTTTGCCCAGGATTTGCACTACCTCACTACTATGCCCCCCAATCCCCGTAAAAAAGTGGTAAAATACCTGTACTTCCCAATAGTGCATGATTTTTCGTTCGTATCATGCAGAAGATGGCTACAGGAATTCCCACCTGACAACCCAGTGTCAGGAATAGTGAAAAGGAGACCCCTCTAATGGTAGAGCAAATCCTAGAAGATTTACGCACACTGACTGGACTAACGGAAGAAGATTACCAAGTCCTCAAAGACTCCGCATCCACCACGCAGCAATGGGGCGCAGAACTCACCCAGTATTTCTACGACACCCTCTATGGCTACGCCCCCACATCCCACGTCTTCAAGCCGGGTGAGCGTCCAGACCGCGAGTCTACACTGGTCAACTGGTATATGGAAGTAACAAGCGGCAACATTACCATGAACTTTTGGAAACGGCAGTGGATTGTTGGGCTGGTGCATATCCCGCGCCGCGTGACTGACCCGTTTATGATTGGGATGATGAGCCGGGTCCAGCAATTTTTCCTGCAAAAGTGCATGGAGCACTACGACCAGGAACAGGCACTCCGGGTCTTTACCGCCTTTAAGCGGGTGGGGGATACCGTCACAGGGTTGATAGCTGAGGGCTATTTTATCAGCTATGTCGAAGCAACCGAGCGTATGACCGGGCAGAGCCGGGCTTTGACAGACCGCCTCGTGACGCTAGAGATCAACCGAATGATCGAGGAAGTCCGAAACGAACTGAACTAACTCTTGCCTATCGTGATAGATATAATCATACCAAACTACAATGGGGCATCATTACTGCCTACGTGTCTGGACGCGCTCCGTAACCAGACCCGCCGCGATTTTCTCGTCACTATTGTAGACGATGGCAGCAGCGACTCCTCCCTTGCCCTGCTGTCTACCCACTACCCAGAGGTGCAGGTGCTTGCGCTGCCAGAAAACCGCGGCTTGGCGGCTGCCGTCAATGCGGCTCTCCGCACGACCTACAACGAGATGGTCGTGTTCCTCAACAACGACACCGAAGCTGCCCCCACTTGGTTAGAACAGCTTATTGGCACGCTAGAACGCTACCCAATGTATGCCTTTGCTGCCAGCAAACTCTTGCTCTTTGACCAGCGCGACCATATCCACTCTGTAGGCGACTACTACCGCGTAGATGGTATCCCAGGTAGTCGGGGAGTGTGGCAACAAGATCGCGGACAATATGATGCGGTGGTGGAGATATTCGGTCCCTGCGCCGCCGCCGCCGCCTACCGCCGCTCGGTGCTAGATAGTCTCAGGGTCAATGGGCAGGTGTTTGACGAAGACCTGGGGATGTACTGTGAGGATGTTGACCTCAATATTCGCGCCCATCTGCACCAGTACAAAACGCTGTTTGTCCCAACTGCCGTTGTCTACCATCGGCTGAGTGCCACGGGGGGCGGATCGTTGGCAAGCTACTATTGTGGGCGCAATTTCCCGCTGGTGTGGGTAAAGAACATCCCCCCCCACCTGATGCGCCGCTATTGGAGCCATATGGTAGCAGCACAGCTTGGCTATACGCTGCACTCCCTTTGGCACATCCGCGAGCCAGCAGCACGCGCTCGCCTCAAAGGACAGGTTGACGCAATCGCTGCCCTACCAGTATTTCTTCGCAAACGTGGTACAATATCCAGAGCAAAAACTAGGGGAGATTTTAAGGAGTGACCACAAACCAACCATTCCTCTCAATTGTGATACCAGCCTACAATGAAGAACGCCGCCTACCAGAAACGCTCGCTAGTATCCTGGACTACCTCAAGGAACAGTCGTTTTCCTATGAAGTACTCGTGGTAGATGATGGCAGCAGTGATAGTACTGTCGCCATTGCTCAACAGCATGATGGTATACAGGTGCTCCAACGGGGACATCATGGCAAGGGATTTGCGGTACGGGCAGGGGCATTGGCAGCAAAGGGCGAGTATATTCTGCTCTGTGATGCTGATCTCGCCGTCCCCATTGAAGAGTGGGACAAGCTACAAACGAAGTTGACCAGTGGCTATGATGTAGCGATTGGCTCCCGCGAGGGGCTAGGCGCACAGCGCATTGGCGAACCCTGGCACCGCCATTTTATGGGGCGCGTATTTAACTTTATCGTGCAGCAAATCTCCATCAAGGGCATACAGGATACGCAGTGTGGCTTCAAAGCCCTGTCCCGTGCCGCCACCCACGACCTTTTCCATCGTATGCGTATCTACGGCGACAATGCTCGCCCGGTGCAGGGGGCGGCGGTGACGGCGTATGATGTAGAGTTACTCTTCCTGGCACGACGGGCAGGCTATGCCATTGCGGAGGTGCCCGTCTACTGGCGGTATGGCACCGAAACGAAAGTTGATCCGTTGCGCGATTCTATCCGCAACCTGCGTGATGTCTTTCAGGTGCGCTTGAATGACCTGCGCGGGATGTATAAAAGATAACGATAAGGATTATGGGATTCCACAGCCATACAACCGAGAAAGCATCCTCTGCCCCACCAACGCAGCCGGTGAATATACGCCGCCTGTTGACCTATATCAAGCCGTATACCAAGCGGTTGGTGTTGGCATCATTTGCCCTGCTGATCACCACGGCTATTGGGTTAGTCTTCCCCTACGTCATCCAAAACTTGATAGACGGGGTGCTCCAAACGGGTGATCGGGCATTGCTCAACAACATTGCGCTTGGTCTCGTTGGACTCTTTATCATCCGCTTTTTCTTTGAATACTTCCAACGCTATTTGCTAGAATATGTGGGTGAGCGGGTAGTGATAGACATTCGCAATGAGCTTTACGCTCACCTCCACGCGCTCTCGGCGCAGTTCTTCACCATGCGGCGCAGCGGCGAAATTGTCTCACGACTTGCCAGCGATGTGTCGCTCATCCGTAACACGCTGACGAACAACATCTCAACGGTCATCAACCAAATACTTACCCTATTTGGGGCATTGCTTATCGTCTTTACTATCAACTGGCGCATGACGCTGTTTATCTTAGGTATATCGCTGCCGGTGGGGTTTATCTCTGCCCTGTTTGGGCGCAAGGTACGCAAGATTAGCACCGAGGTGCAAGATGAACTGGCATGGTCGTCCATCATCGTAGAAGAGGTCATCCAGAGTATTCGCGTAGTCAAGAGCTTTGTCCGTGAACGCTTCGAGATAGACCGCTACCGCACGGCAATTGAGCGCACCTTCAACGCGGCTATGCGCCTCACCCGGCTACGTTCGGCGTTTGGTCCCCTTACCTTCTCGCTGACCTTTATGGCAATTACGGGGGTGTTGTGGTATGGTGGGCATGAGGTCATTTCGGGGAGGCTCACGGCTGGCGGGCTAACCTCTTTCCTCTTCTACCTGATGTTCATTGCCGGGTCGTTTGCCGCATTTACCAGCATGTATACGCAAATACAGGAAGCCCTCGGCGCAACAGAACGTATTTTTGAGATTTTGGATACATCGCCAGATGTGCAGGATAAACCGGGCGCAAAGGAACTCCACGAGATAGACGGACGCATCACCTTTGAACATGTGAGTTTCAGCTACGATAACCGCACCGTTGTGTTAAAAGATATTTCGCTAGAAATCTCCTCTGGTGAGGTGTTGGCGTTGGTTGGACCAAGCGGGTCTGGAAAGAGCACGCTGTTTAGCCTCATCCCTCGCTTTTACGACCCTACCGAGGGACGGGTACTGCTTGATGGGCATGACCTGCGCGACATCACGCAGTATAGCCTGCGGGAGCATATCGGCATCGTGCCACAAGATACCATGTTGTTTGGTGGTACTATCCGCGAGAATATTAGCTATGGCAAGCTAGATGCCAGCGAAGAAGAGATCATCGCCGCTGCCAATGCCGCCAATGCCCATCGGTTCATCACGGAGCTACCAGATGGGTATGCTACAGTAGTCGGGGAGCGCGGTATCAAGCTGTCGGGGGGGCAACGCCAACGCATTGCCATAGCACGGGCTATCTTGAAAGACCCCTGTATTCTGCTGCTTGACGAGGCGACTAGCAGTCTGGATAGTGAGAGTGAGGGGCTTGTACAGGAAGCCCTAGAGCGGTTGATGAAAGACCGCACGACTATTATCATTGCCCATCGGTTGAGCACGGTCCAAAATGCAGACCGCATCGCAGTGCTAGAGGCAGGGCGGGTGGTGGAGCTAGGCAGCCACGCGGAGTTGCTCAACAAAGAAGATGGGCTATATGGCAAGCTCTATGCGATGCAATTTGAGCAGGGGATGCGTCATAATGGACAGCGGGAGAGGATGGTAGAGTATTGCCTGCTGCCGGAATAGCGTAGCACGCAAGAGGAGCGGGGGCAAGGGATTACCCCCCTACTGCTCCTCGCTCTTTAGCCGTACTTGAGTCCAGTTGGGGGCAATGATGCCCTGTGGGGTAAAGAATAGCCCCACCACCTTTGGATGGATGAGGATATTGATGCGGGGGTTGTAGAGCGGCATCCACCCCACCTCGTCTAGGGCTATCTGCTCTGCCTCGCTGTACAGCTTGAGCCGTTCATCTGCCAACTCCTGCTGCCCCATCCTATCTGCTGTATCTACCTTCTCGTCAAACGTTGGATTAGACCAGTTGCCATTATTGTTAGGCGACCCGGTGCGTAGCTGTTGGGAAAGGAAGTTTTGTGGGTCAGGATAGTCTGCCCCCCAAATGCTCAAATACATCATCAAGCCTTCGTCAGGGGTAAGAAACGTGGTGTCCATAGCCCGACTAAAGGCAGATAGCTCCATACTTTCTAGCTCAACCTCAATACCAAGCGTATTGCGCCAGAAATTCTGGAGATTTTGTGCCACGAGCTCGTTATCGCCTTCTTGGGCATAGGTTAGCGTTATTGGTGGCAGCCCCTGGGCAGAGAGATACCCCGCCCGCCGCAAAGCAGCCCGCGCCCCCTCCGGGTCAAACGACTGCCCTTTGATGGCATAGTTGGAACGGGCTAGACCTTGTGGTAAGATGCGCCCAGTTGGTTCTACCGTGCCAGACAACACCACTTGGGCTAATTCTAGGCGGTCTACCGAAAGTGCAAAGGCTTGGCGTACATACTTATTATCAAAAGGTGCCATTTGATTGTTGAAGCCAATATACCGTACTGCCAATCCTGGCGAGGAGCGAAAATCGGGGAGTGAGTGAACCTCATCCACCCGCGCAGCGGGTATACCCGCCTGCCGATTGCCCATAATATCAAGATTGACCTCACGGTACATCTGGTAAGCCGCTTCGCTATCGGGAATGATTGGCATACGGATAGTATCTACCCCCGGCATCCCCATCCAATAGTGGGGGTTTGCCTCAAGGACAAGCTCCTCCCCGTGTCGCCACTCCTTGACCCGAAAGGGACCTGTGCCATAGGCAGTATCTGTCCAAGATTCGCCCTGCTCTTCTAGCAATTGACGTGGTACCACAAAGGTATTTGGTGACGTGAGCCACGAGAGAAAGTAGGCAAGGGGTTCGTCTAGCTCAATTTGCAAGGTGTGATCATCTAACGCCTGCACACCAGACGCTTCGGTAGCATCCCCTTCAATCACCGCCTCTGCTCCAACAATGTGCTTCATATGTGAAGGGGCAGAATAAGCTCCCGTCGAGGGAATAAGTGCCCGATTGATAGAGTAGACAAAATCTGCCGCCGTGACGGGTGAACCATCAGCAAAGGTCAGATCATCGCGGAGATGGAAGGTGTAGACTGTGCCATCCTCGCTTACATCCCACCGCTCGGCACCATCAGGTTGTACCCGCAGATCAGCATCTAGCCGCAGCAACCCACCATAGACCAAATTCATCACAATAATAGACTGCTGTTCTGCGGCATGGGCAGGGTCGAGCGAGTCGAGGTTTTGTACCCCAACAATGCTCCAAACAAGCTCCCCCCCTCTAGGGATGTCTTCTGGTTTCTCCGTTGGTTGAGCACACCCAACAAGAGCAAGCACAAGTATCATCAGGATACTTGCCATCCTGATCGCTCGATATTGGTTAGGTTGTTTGTTCATACCCAATTCACTTTCTGTTACCGCTTGGGCGAATACACAATAAGCAAACCAAGCACCTCTGCCACCTCTGCCAAGATACTCTGGGCTGTCTCAATAGTGCGGCCTTGCTCTGCTGCGGTGCGTATTTCCTCAACCATGCCCTCTACAACGTCAAGAGCTTTTGGGGTATCCATATTGTCGCCAAGTGCTGCGTCAAAGCTATCTCGCCCACGCGAGATGTCGAGGTTGCTCCCGTTGCCGCCGCACACATCGAGCGCATGGTAAAGCCGTGTCACTACATCTTGCGTTGCCTCTACCTGGTCGCGCTCATAGACAAATGGCTCTCGGTAGGGCTTGCTCAGGAGATACCAACGCAGCGCATTGACATCGTGCTGTTGGATAGCATCACGGATAAAGACGAGATTTCCTAACGATTTGCTCATTTTTTCGCCGTCCAGATAGACCATACCGACATGCATCCAGAAGCGAGAAAAAGGCTTTTTGCCAGATACCGTTTCTGATTGGGCTATCTCACAGGAATGATGGGGGAAGAGCAAATCGCTACCGCCGCCGTGGAGGTCTATTTGTGGGCCAAGATAGCGCATCGCCATCGCGCTACATTCAATGTGCCAGCCGGGACGACCCGCTCCCCACGGACTGTCCCATGTTGGGTCGCCGGGTTTGCCGGTCTGCCACAGTACAAAGTCAAGCGGGTCATCTTTGAGGGGGTCATTGGGGAAATTCCCGCGCTCGTTGGCGGTTGCCAGCATCTCATCGTAGCCCATACGCGCCATTGCCCCAAAGGTCGGGTCATGCTTGATGCGAAAATAGACATTGCCCTTACGTACATACCCATAGCCCATAGACACAAGTTGCCCGACCATTTGGACAATGTTGTCTATCTCTTCGCTGGCTTTGGGAAAGTAGGTCGGGGCTACCATATTGAGACCGGCACAATCGCGTACAAACTGCTCTACCTCACGGTTTGCTAGGTCTTGCCAGTGGATGTTATCCCGCTCTGCTCGCTCAAACAGCGGGTCATCAACATCGGTGACATTTTGGCAATAGCGTATCTCTGCTCCATGCCAGCGCATATAGCGCAACAGCACATCAAAGAAGAGGTAGGTTCTCGCATGCCCCACATGGGTGGTATCGTAGGGAGTTATCCCACAAACATACATCGTTGTTGGTCGGTCTGTTGGTAAGCTAAACGGTTCGTTTTTGCCACTAAAAGCATTATATAGCTGCATAGGTTTCCTCTGTTTCCCTTCCCTTCTCTTTTCGCTCCATATTCAATGTAGGTCGAACGGCTACAATCGTTATATCGTCGTGTTGGTCTGCATCTCCAATAAAAACTTTGACTTCACCCAAGATCAGGTCTACCAAATCATAAACGGTACCATTGGTTTGTATACACGTCAATGCCTGTTCTAGCCGTTCAAACCCAAAGAGTTCATTTTGGCTATTGTGGGCTTCAACGATACCATCGCTCATAAAGAGCAGAATGTCGCCTGGTTCTAGGGGAATAAGCACATCAGTATAGATCGCTTGGGGCATTGAGCCGATAGGTAGCCCACCAGTATCGATAAACTGCCCGGTATAGGTGGCGGGTTGCTCATGGTCGGCTGCACAATCGGTTTGTAACCGCAGCAGGATAGGGGCTATCATACCGGCGTTAGCGACAGTCATTATGTGGGCTTGCATGTCAAAAATGGCATAGAGCATGGCAGCATTCATATGGTTGGTCTTCAATTGGTTGAGCAAGGTATCGTTTATCCCTTGCAGCATCTCTGAGGGATGCCGAGATTGTCGCGCTTGAGTCTCTATCATGCTGCTGGTTAATGCCATCATCAGAGCTGCCCCAACCCCTTTACCGGAGATGTCACCAATGCAAATAGCCGCTTGGTCTTCCGATAGGGCAAGGTAGGAGTAGAAATCTCCGCCGACCTCAGAGGCGGGTATGGAAACAGCATGCACCGAAAGGCTGTCGTTGTTCCAGGGGGGGAAACTTGGCAATAGCCCCATTTGGATGTCGCGTGCTAGGTTTAGCCCTTCGCGGAGGCGTTCGTTTTGGTTTTCTATTTCCGTTAGGCTTGCCTGGAGCCGTTCTGCCATGTGGTTGAAAGTCTGGGCAAGTTGGTCCATTTCATCACGGGTGTTTACCTGAATGGTATGGTCGAGCTTGCCAGAGCCAAAGGCTTCTGCCCCCTCCCGTAAGGCGGCGAGGGGACGGAGAAACTGTTGCGCTTGGAAGAGTCCCCATGCTAGGGCTAACAACCCAACGAAGGCAATCAAGATACCCAACAGGATCATGTTGGACCAGACATTGCTAAAGGCGATTCTCACCGGTTGCTCAACGACTACCGACCATGAGCCGGGGTTGATGGGCGAAAACGCACTGAGGATAGCTTCCCCTTTATTATTTTCATAGATAAGAACCCGGCTATTTTCGTGCCGATATTCCAACGACTCGGTTTCTGTGTTGAGCAGTTCGGCAAGGTTATCGGGTACTTGCTTGCTTTCGTCCCCAAACAGCATGGGGGTATAGGTATCGTTGACGAGATAGGCAAAGCTATTGTTCCCTCGCCCTAGTAACCGTAGGGTATGCTGGATGGGCATAGCGTTGACTTTTGCCCGAATTGCCCCGACCAGCGAGTGCTTGATATTACGGAGGGGAAGCGCAATGGTAAAGAAGGTTTCTTGCCCTGTTGTGGTGATGTCGCTCTGGCTGCCTAGCCCTTTGATAGCCCGTTCTATCAAGGGGTCATCGGTCATGTGCGTGAAGGAGTCGGCTTCAAAAGTGCGATCTTTCGTAACCCGGATGATCTCTGCCCCTTCCAGATCAAACACTGCCACCTCTTGGAGATTAGGGTAGTTGGCGTTGATGAGTTCTAGTCCAGTGACTTCCCACGCCTCTTTGGAGGTATCTACTTCCATATTTTGCCCAGCACTGAGCAGTTGGGTCTCAATGGAACTCATGTAGTTGCTGATGTCACGGACACCCTGTATAGCAAGCAGAACTTGCTCATTGTAGACACTTTCCTGCTGAGCGCGAAAGTTGAGGAATATCAAAAGCATGCCTACCAGAATAAGGGGAAGGGTTGAAGAGAGTAGGTAAGACCAGCGGAGGCGGACACTGATACTCTTCCTCCTACGAGGTGGTTGTAGGTTATGTTGCTGTTTACTCTGGTTGTGCATCAAAAAGCACTACGCCCCGGTCTTTCCAACGGTGTGGCATTATCAGACTGGCTACAAAATAGTTACGTGAAAAATATGCTCCCTTGTGCTTGCATTATAGCATATTTGCGAAGCGGTAAAGTGCTCGCTTGCTAGGTTTTTTCTCCCTAGCGAAATTTGTACAAAACAACCAAGACTTACCCGGTATTTTTTGTTGAAATCATCCAGTAATTTCTGTTAGTATATACATAATGGTGTTTTTTCTGCAAACAACCAGGGATACCCATATCTGACAAAATATGGTTAGGATACTCTGCAATGGAGCAGCACAAAGGGGGGCATTATGGACTTACTTTTTCATACACCGAGTTTCTGGCTAGGGTTGCTCGGATGGGCAGCAACCACCAAACTTATTATGGACCTGAAAGAACTCACCCCCGCCAAGCAGCGGCTTATGGTACTCTTCACCTGGATGCTCTGGATGGTCCCCGCGTTTGATATTCTCGTTTATCGTGGTTTGCTCAACTCAGATACCGCCATTGCCTACGGTAATGCCATGACGGTACTTCCTATAGTCTTTATCTCTCTGCCAAAAAACGTGTAGCAATAGGTGGGAGAGCCGTTGCATACAACGGCTCTCTGGGCAACCCCCAAGCCCCTAGCCCCGCGTCCCACGATGCGGGAGAAGGGGCAAAAGGGGGGGAGCGGGAAATAACCAATTTGCCCTACCCCTGAAGGGGGCATAATACCCCCGCAGTGAGGTTTTTGCCCGTATTAGTCGGGATACCGGGCTTCAGGGTCAATGAACATATAGCCAAAGCCATAGACATTCACAAAATAGCGGGGGTCAAATTTCTGCCGCAAACTGCGTATGTGCTGGCGGAGCAAGTTTTGGGCATCCCCTTTATCTTTCGCCTTGCTGCCATGCGTGTCTTGGACAATCTCTTGATAGGGGATGATACGTCCAGCTTGCATGGCAAGGCTGGTGAGCAGATAGTATTCTGTGCGGGTAAGATGGACAACTTTGCCCTGAAAAACTGCTTGTTGCCGTTCCATATCTAAGCTGATTTCCCCTATGGTGATGTGTCGTTTTTGCTTTTCCTTAACCTTATTCTTCGCCTTTTGTTCGGCTTTTTGTTCGGCTTTTTGTTCCTTTTCTCGAAGGGTAACAGGGATTTTTGTGTTTTGGTGGGACTCCACAAGTCCGCCTATCTGATCCATGAGTTTTGCCTGTTGCAAGAGATGCTGCCGGGTAATGTGGTGGGAAAGCGCGTCCGCCACCCGGTCTAGCAAATGGCTTGTTGAACAGGGTTTCAACAGGTAGTCAAACGCCCCGGCGCGTATGGCAGCAATAGAGGTGTCCAATGAGCCATAGCCAGTCAAAACAATCACTTCTGGGTCATCAGGGTGCTTGCGGGCACGATTTGTCACCTGTACCCCATCAACATTCCCCATCATAATATCTGTGACAATCACATCAAAAACGACCCGCTCTTCCCCTTCATCATTGAGCAATTGCAATGCCGTTTCGCCATTAGTTGCTTCTGTCACATCATACCCTTGCAAACGCAACACCCGAACCAACGTCGTTCGCCATTTTACATCATCTTCAACAACAAGAATATGTCCTCGTTCACTGCGCTTGCTCATGTTCCCTCCTCGCATACTCCAGGGATTACCTCACCTGAAGGAAACGTAATCGTTACCACAGTCCCCCGACCAGGCGGACTCGCTATATCTATCATACCATGATGTTTCGTCACAATCTCGTGACAGATGAATAGCCCTAGCCCCGTCCCTGCTTTTTTCGTGGTAAAGAAGGGTTCAAACAGATAGGGCATCATATCAGGAGCTATGCCGGTACCACTATCGGTAATGTCAATGAGCACAGTATCCTGATGATTTCTCGTTGTAATAGAGATAGTGCCACCAGGAACCATAGCATCAATAGCATTAAAGATAAGATTGAGCAATACCTGCGTCAACGCATCCGCCTGTCCAGCAACATAGGGGTTGGTAGCTTCCAATGTCTGCCGACAAGCCATGCCGGCTTTCTTGAGTGTGCCTTTGGTCAATTGCAAAATGCGTTCGATAAGCTGGTTCATATCCACCAAATTTTGCTGATCTGGGTGAGTAGGGTAGACCTCTTGCAGTTGCGACAAAATACCTATCATGCGATCTACTTCATGTTGCAAGGTAGAGAAGGTCTTTTGGCGTTGCTCCGCGCTATCCAGATGGAAGATATCCAAGAGAGCTTGTATATTCTGCATAGGAGTGCGTATTTCATGCATCACTATGTCGGTAAGCCTGCGGCGAGCTAACAAACTTTCGTGCTCTATTAATGCGGCTTCTGTATGCTTCTGTTTGGTCACATCTATCCCAATAGAGAGCAACGCTGGCTTGCCATAGAAATCAATAGCGGTAGAGGAAACATCTAGCCACAAGATGCGTTGGTCTTTGGTGATAATCTTAATAATGCTGCTAGATTGTGGTGGCATCCCTTGTTGATACTGTTCAACCCGGTTGAGGGCTTCGGCTATGGTATCAGGATGAAAAAACTCTTCGGGTGATACGTGTTTAAGTTCTGCTAAGGTATAGCCGGTGAGTTCTATCCCTTTCTGGTTGATATATAAGATGGTCGTATCTTGGCGAATGACGATAGCTACCGGTGCATGCTCAACGAGTCGCTGGAAACGGTTTTCGCTGGCTATCCGCTCGGCATCTGCCTGCTTACGCGAGCTAATATCACGGGCAATGCTTAGATACGCGGTTGGTTGGTGGTCAGCATCACGGCTCAGGATGGAGGTAGAGATTTCGGCGGGAAAGACCATCCCATCTCGACGCAGCAACATGCGTTCAAACCGTTCAATAGCCCCATGTTCTTGCATACGTTGGACATTTTCATAGGCAGCAGCACGATCTTGTGGGGCGATAAATTCAGTAATGGTTTTGCCGATGATGTGTTCAGGAGTCGTGTAGCCATGCATATGCGCTGCCTGCTGGTTGCAAAAGAAAATGGTATGGTCACTGTCCAACAAGACTACCGCATCTGGCAGCATTTCTATAAGCAACTGATAAAACTGTTGTATCTGCTCTTGTTGGGGAGCATGGGCTGTTTGGGGAGCATGGGCTGTTTGATGGTCTTGGCATAGGGAATCACTCGCCTTTTTTTCCTTTTGCGAAATATATTGGACTTGGGCAAGTTGCTGCCTCAGTTGTAGGATAAGCTGCTCTTGTTCTGCTACACGTTCCCGGAGATACTGTTTTTCTGGGTCGCAGTCACCACCGGTTGTCGACTGGTTCTTCATGGGTGTTGCTTCTCACGTTCCTGTATTTGCCTCTTGTGAAACAATTATACTCGTGTAGGCATACTTGTGTCAAGATTATCAAAATTCCTCAACACCAAAAGAACCCCCATCGTTTGAACAGAACCGCTTTGTCACCCCCGCTCGCCCCATCCCCTACCATATGGTGAAGCCTTGCCCCCTACCCCTGAGAGTGTCCCCCCTACCGGTAGCCTGCTGCTTGCAGGTTGAAGAGACGGGCATAATCGCCGTTCTGCTCCAACAACGTTTGGTGGGTGCCAAGTTCGATAAGTTCCCCCTGCTTTAACACCGCAATGCGGTCTGCCATTCGCACGGTGCTAAACCGATGGCTAATGAGTATAGCAGTCTTGCCCCTGGTCAGTTCACGAAACCGCTGGAATATTTCATACTCGCGTTCGGCATCTAGGGCAGCAGTAGGCTCATCCAACACAAGAATCTCACTATCACGCATGAACGCCCGCCCTAGCGCAATCTTTTGCCACTGCCCCCCCGAAAGTTCACGCCCCCCGTCAAACCAACGCCCCAAGATAGTCTCATACCCATCCGGTAACTGGGCTATTACCTCATCTGCCCCCCCCCGCTCCGATGCATCCCAAATACGTTGCTCGTTATCCATGGCATCAAACTGCCCAAAGCCTACGTTTTCGCGTGCTGTTGTATGGTAACGCATGAAGTCTTGAAAGATGACCCCAATAACCGCCCGGAGATCATCAATGGCATACTCGCGGAGGTCGGTACCATCGAGAAAGATACCGCCTTCGGTGGGGTCATACAATCGGGTCAGCAGCTTAATGAGCGTGGTTTTGCCAGCACCGTTTGCCCCAACAAGCGCAAGCGATTCGCCCGGTTTGATGTGCAAATTGATATGACGCAGCGTCCATGTGTCCTGGTCTGGGTAGCGAAAGGACACATGGCGAAATTCTATCCCTTGACGGATAGGGCGCATAATGGCTTTGGGGGAGTCGGTAGGTTGCATCTGTGGCTCAATCTGCTGAAAGGTAAAGAAGTTGTCCATAAATAGCCCACTCTCGTAGAGCTGCCCTAAGTTGTAGAAAAGCCCCTGGAAAATGTGCTGGCTCTGGCGAAAGAGCGTCAAATAGAGGATCATATCGCCAATGGTAATACTGCCGCCAATGGTAATCCAGACAATCCAAGCATATGCCCCGTAGTAGCTACTCGTGGCGAGTATCCCCCACAACACACTGATGATACTGCGCCGTCGGGCGAGGGCTTCGTCCTCTTTGTAGTATTCCCAAAAGAGGGTTTTATACCGTTTCAATAACGGCTCACCTAAGTTAAAGAGTTTGATCTCTTTGACACTGGTATCTATCGTTAGGATTTGCTCCAGATAGAGCATACGGCGAAACTCTGGTGCTCGCCATGTCAATAGGCGAAAATAGAGGCTACTATAGCGGGTTTGGGCAATGAATGAGGGGACGGTTGCGCCAAAGAGGAGCAGGGCAATCAAGGGATTGAAGGTAAGCAACATAGCGGCAAAAGACAACAGCGTAATAACGTTTTGTATGGCTAGGAAGCCCGTATTGATAATCGTCAGTGCTCGTCTATCTGCCTCACGACGAGCATTTTGGAGCTTATCATAGAAGTCGGCATCTTCAAAGTAATTGAGGTCTAATACCAGGGCTTTTTGGATAATACGGGTTGTGATGTCATGGCTCAAGCGAAGGTGGAGCGTGTGTTCAAGCAGGTTGCGCCCCTGGTTGAGGAAAGAACTCATCGTGAGCAAGCCAAACTCAATGAGCAAGAAGGGCAATGCTGCCGATAATCCATCTACTGGGGGCAGCCCGGTATTGATAGCATTGACTACCGCATCTACAATGAGCTTTCCCACCCATGCCTGGGTCACTGGCAAACTTGCGGACAGCAAGGTCACGAGAGCCATAAGCAACGTCCCTTTTTTGTCTGCTTCCCAAACCAGCGAGAACGAACGAGGGATATTGGTCAAAACTTTGTGGATAGTGGCTTTGCGGGTCTTCCATGAGGGTTTTTGGTCGGTTTTGGGTGTTGTGGCAGCCATCGGGTAATTCTAGCTCCTGTTATGCGAGGTGTCTGGCACACAGCACAAAAAACCAGTGGCTCTGCTACCACTGGCATGATTGCAGCAAAAATGATGTGCTGTCAGACTCGCCATTTTCGGCAGGAAATGGTTGTTCCTACCCCATCCTGGGTTTTGATCTCGAATACGTCCATGAGACGTTTGGCACCGGGGAGTCCCATACCCATACCTCGTGAGGTACTGTAACCATCTTGTAATGCGACATCAACATCAGGTATGCCCGGTCCCTGATCTTCGCAGACAATTTCAATGCCTTTGCGAGCCCTTTCCTCTACCTCGCGTACCGTGACGCTGCCTGTGCCAGCGTAGAGAAAGATGTTGCGAGCAAGCTCACTGACTGCGGTGGCAATACGGGCTTGGTCTATGGGACCAAAACCAAGCGATTTCGCCGTATCACGAGCCAGAGTACGGGCTATAACGATGTCCAAATCGCTGCGGATAACGGCAGCTTTAGCTTGTGACATAGGTGCTCTCCTCGTCCTCGTCATCATCAGCACTGGCAGTCTGGGCGTTCATGAGTTCCAGACCTTTCTCAAGGTTGAGTGCTGTTAGGACGCTTGGTAACTCTAAGCCAAGTTCGATTAGCGTAATAGCCACAGCAGGCTGTAATCCTGTCAATACAACGTGTGACCCCATCAAGCCTGACATAGAAGCAATGTCGGCGATCATTCTGCCGATGAAGCTATCTACAATGTCTATAGCTGTCAGGTCTATGATAACGCCACGAGCTTTTGTTTGGTGGATTTTTTCCAGGAGATCATCTTTAAATTGCACTGCTGAGGCATCATGAAGGGCAATTTGGATAGAAGCAATGAGTACATCGCCAACTTTGAGTATGGGGATACGAAGGTTATTCAAGCCATCCTCCTCTGGGATACAGCAGGAGAGCATTTCCACAATTTGGTTGATAGTCCAAAGATTAGGTAAAATCCTTGTAGGTCTCAATTACCGCTTGTCTATCATAATAGCAGAAACATGCTCAAGGTGCAAGATATTGGGGGGACAGGCAGGGTGTCAAAACCCAATTTGCTCCCCCTTGCCCTTGTGTGGTATATGCGGGTGTAGGGACGCACGGCGGTGCGTCCGTCTTGTAGAGACGTAGCATGTCTCACCGGACAGCCCCCCTATCCCTACCCCTTTCCCCCTGGGGGAGAAAGGGAACCGGGGATGATGTTCGGCTCCCCCCCGCCCTTGTGTGGTATATGCGGGTGTAGGGACGCACGGCGGTGCGTCCGTCTTGTA
>CAZLKK010000028.1:2935-3793 GCA_964559995.1 uncultured Chloroflexaceae bacterium | reverse complement strand
CTACCCCTTTCCCCCTGGGGGAGAAAGGGAACCGGGGATGATGTTCGGCTCCCCCTTGCCCTATGGGAGCGGGGGCAGGGGGGAGTTGGTAAACAAGAAGTTGTAGGTTTGGTACCAAATTGGTATTAGGCGAGGAGATTACTCAACCGTGTATTCACCTTCAACCACGCCAGAGTCTTTGCCAGCAGAAGCCCCACCAGCACCGGAACCAGCACCGGGACCGCCAGGACCACCGGCACCATCACCCTGACCATCGCCATAGGCTGCCTGGGAAATCTTGTAGACCTCCTGTTGCAACTCCGCCATCAATTCACGCATACGGTTTTCGTCCTCTTGCTCAATAGCAGCACGCAGATCATTGACCATACCTTGTACGCGCTCACGGTCTGCACTAGCTACCTTGTCGCCCAAGTCGCTGAGGGTGCGCTCAGTCTGGTATGCCAAACTATCACACTGGTTTCGCAGTTCCACCCGCTGCCGGCGACCTTCGTCTTCTTCTGCGTGGGCTTGCGCCTCATTGACCATGTTGTCAATTTCATCTTTTGACAGGTTCGTGCTGGCGGTAATAGTAATGCGCTGCTCTTTGCCCGTTGCCTTGTCCTTCGCGTGGACATTCAAGATACCGTTGGCATCAATGTCAAAGGACACCTCAACCTGTGGTACGCCACGCGGCGCAGACGGTATGCCCTCGAGACGGAACCGTCCAAGAGTCATATTGTCGTTAGCCATCTTGCGCTCACCCTGGAGTACATGAATGTCTACCGCCGTTTGGTTGTCGGCAGCGGTGGAGAAAATCTCGCTCTTCTTGGTCGGGATGGTCGTATTGCGCTCAATGAGCACCGTCATCACCCCGCCAAG
>CAZLKK010000028.1:0-2925 GCA_964559995.1 uncultured Chloroflexaceae bacterium | reverse complement strand
CGACAGCGGCGTGACGTCCAGCAACACGACATCCTTGACCTCGCCGCCAAGCACCCCTGCCTGGATAGCCGCCCCAACAGCGACCACCTCATCTGGGTTGACGCTCTTGTTTGGCTCTTTGCTGGTCAGTTTGCGTATCAGGTCAGACACGAGCGGCATACGGGTAGACCCACCTACCAACACCACTTCGTCAAGATCGGATGGTTTGAGTTCCGCATCTTTGAGGGCTTGCTGTACGGGGCCCTTCAATCGTTCGGTGAGATCATTGCTCAATTGCTCAAACTTAGATCGGCTCAACCGCATAGCCAAGTGCTTGGGCCCGCTGGAATCGGCGGTAATGAAGGGCAGGTTAATTTCTGTTTCGGACATGCTGGAAAGTTCAATTTTTGCCTTCTCTGCCGCTTCCTTGAGCCGCTGGAGAGCTTGACGGTCTTTGCCCAAGTCTATGCCTTGATCCTTCTTGAACTCATCTATCATCCAGTCTACAATGCGCTGGTCGTAGTCATCACCACCGAGGTGGGTATCACCGTTGGTAGATTTGACCTCAACCACACCATCACCCACTTCCAAGATGGATACGTCAAAGGTTCCCCCGCCGAGGTCAAACACGAGGATAGTTTGCTCATCCTTCTTGTCCATACCATAGGCAAGCGATGCAGCGGTAGGCTCATTGATAATACGCAACACTTCCAACCCGGCAATTTTGCCTGCGTCTTTTGTTGCCTGTCGCTGGCTATCGTTGAAGTATGCTGGTACGGTAATCACCGCTTGGGTGACAGGCTCGCCCAGGTAGGCTTCTGCATCCGCCTTGAGTTTTTGCAGGATCATCGCGCTGATTTCCTGCGGCGCATATTCCTTGCCCGTCTGTGGCGAAACCACGCGCACATCATCTCGCGCTCCCTTCACCACCTTAAACGGGACCATTTCGCGCTCTGTGGGGATTTCTTCAAAGCTGCGCCCAATAAACCGCTTGATAGAAAACAAAGTGTTTTCTGGGTTGATGGTCGCCTGTCGCTTGGCTGTCTGCCCCACCAATCGCTCGCCATTTTTGGCGAACGCCACGACTGATGGGGTTGTTCGGTTGCCTTCGGCGTTGGGGATGACCACTGCGTCCCCGCTCTCCATCACGGCTACCACAGAGTTTGTTGTACCAAGATCAATACCAACTATCTTTCCCATAAATTCTTCCCTCCTGTATATTTCTTGCAATAGATAAAGAACCTATATCTTGACCATGTTTTTTTGCGTACAAAGAAACCCAAACCATTAATGGGTAACTTGCTCCAGCACACACATGGTTTGTTCACCTTTTCGTTGTTTCTAGTGTACTAGTCCTTCGCTAGTACTCTGCAAGAATGGTGTTAGAGTTGTGTTAGAAATTACGGGGCATTCCTATGACCTAACGGGCAATGCTGACAATCAGGTGACATATTGCTGATATACGCGCCTATATCCTGATATACAGCCCATTCCTCCTCTATAATACTAGCAGAGCGAATGGAAACCCTGTTCATGGCGTTGTTTTGCCCTGTCCCTACCTCCCCCGCCTGAACGGAGTAAGCAATCTAAAATTAGTGAATGGAGAAACCTACGATGCGAAATCTTTGGAAACTCGTTGTTACCATAGTACTGCTTGGCTTGGTGGCGGTAGGAACGATAGCAGTTCCTCTGCCAACCACCGCCCAAGGCGACAAAACATGCTTTCCTGAAACGGGCTACTGTATTTCTGGGGCTATCCGTGATTATTGGGAAACGAAAGGCGGTTTGCCCGTCTTTGGCTATCCTATCAGTACGGTGCGTATGGAAAAGCTCGGTGATTGGAGTGGGCCTACCCAGTGGTTTGAGCGAGACCGCCTAGAAGACCACGGTATACATGGCGTAATGGCGGGGAGATTGGGGGCATACCTGCTCCAGTTGCAAGACCGCTCGTGGCAAACCTTTGAGCAGGTGGCCGATGCCCCCGCTGGATGTCGCTACTTTCCCGAAACCCACCATAGCCTGTGTGAGCCATTCTTGAGCTATTGGCAAGCGTATGGCGATGTTGAGCGGTTTGGCTATCCTATCACGGAGCCAGTCTTTGAAACTGTCTCTTTGCAGTGGTCTGGGACGGTGCAGTATTTTGAGCGGCGACGTATGGAACTACACGCAGACAAGCCCGGTAGTCCGGTGATGCTTGGGCTGCTTGGCAGCGAGGTGCTCGATATGTTGGAGAATCCAGACTCCATACCCACAACCCCCACGACCACGACGACCCCTACGCCTCAGCCTAATGACCCGACTCAGTGTACCACAGCGGTACATTCGCGCCTAGCTGATGCGTATGATCAAGCGACCTTCTCGCTTGGTTGCCCTACGGATGATGCCAATACTCGCGCTAGGGTAGCAACGCAAGAAATGGAAGAGGGGATTATGATTTGGCTTGAGCACCAGGCTGCCGACTACCCGCCAGAACAACCTTATGGCGATCATACCATTTTTGCGGTCATCTACCCTGGTCCAACATTTCGTTCCTACCCCGATACATGGGATGCTGATGACGATCCCTACGTCCCCGATGGCTCTAGTCCATCGGGTCTCTACCCACCCCGCGGTGGCTTTGGCAAGGTGTGGGATGAGGACCTCGACCTGCGCCATACTGTTGGGTGGGCAGTGGAGCGTGAGGAGCAGGAGCACCGCGCTATTGTACAGCCATACCTTGGTGGTATCATTATCAGCATAGCAGACCTCAATACGGTGTTTGTCTTTGGTGATGGGGAAGACGAGGACGAGGTGGTGGTGGTACAACAGTAGCGACCCTTGCGACTCCCCTCTTTCTCAGGGGTAGGTTATGTTGTAGAGCCGTTGTAGGCAACGGCTTTTCCCCCCCCTATCCCTCGCCCCTGTGGGTGTATGCGGGTGTAGGGGCGCACGGCGGTGCGCCCAATG
>CAZLKK010000027.1:12962-20711 GCA_964559995.1 uncultured Chloroflexaceae bacterium | reverse complement strand
TGCACAATTTGCTCTTCTGCAAGCCGCCGCAACGCTCGCCCGGCAATCTCGCGGACCGTACCCGTGCGTTCTGCGAGCTCCTGATGGGTCATATTGGCTGTGCCTTCGCGTGCTTCTGTCAGCAATTGCCGTGCCAGTCGTCCCCGAACGGAACGAAAGGCGAGGTCTTCAACAAGGGTTTGCAATTCGCGGAGTTGCTCTGCCATATCACGCAAGGCTGCCAGCGCAAAATCGGGGTGTTTTTGGATAAGCTCAAGGACATCTTCACGCTGCAGGAGGAGACATTCAACATGGCTCCGAGTTTTCGCGGTGGTTGGGTTTGGCTTGCCATCAAAGATGGGTACGGCATTGAAATATTCCCCTGGACCAACGATGTCGAGAACTTGCTCACGACCATCAGGGGCGGTACAGGATAACCGCACATATCCCTGTAGGACAATGAATAAGCCCGGCGGTTGATCGCCCTCCATCAAGATTTGTTGTCCAGGGCGAAATTCGCATCGTTGTACCCTTTGCCCTATGTCTGTAAGGGTTTGGGCATCGAGGGATCGTAGGAGTGGTAATGATTGCCATGTCTGGTAAACTGTCATGCAGTGTATTATAGCAGCAAATTGGGGAGCGGGTATCGGGGAACGAACACCAGTCGGCTCCCCCTTGCTCTATTCGAGCCGCGAGGGTCAACAAGCGGATGGTTGGGAGCGGGGGCATGGGGGGAGAGGGTGGGCAAGCAGGGCAACATTTCTGTGAGACTTTGCAATCGCCCAAACCCGGAAAGTGGGGGTTAAGTTGTACCAAATATCGCATGGTATAATGCATACTAGTGTCATGCAATGAGCAGTCAACAACCCAAGCGGAGAACGGCTTGGGCGAGCAAGCCGATGTTGACCAGACTCAGCCCGTGAGGGCTACGAGGCGATCCCTACTGCATCGGGCGGATGGGGAGGAGTAGGGCTTTGGCAGTGGGCTAAAGCCGCTAAAGCGGGGCATTTCATCCCACGGCTCAAGCGGGTGGATTTCTGTGCCAGAAGGCAAGTAGCTATGCATAGAGCCAAATGCTCTATGGTAGGAGGCAGCAATGAGTAGTGATTTGAGCGGCAAAACGATGGGACGGTACCAGATACAAGAGCAACTAGCCCAAAGTAGCATGACCGAAGTCTATCAAGCCTATCAACCAGACCTCAAGCGACAAGTGGCGGTCAAGGTATACCAAGCGTCCCTGATGCAAGACCAGTCTGTTGCTGATATGGTTAGTCGTGCCGTTCGTGGGTCTATTGCCTTGCAACATCGCAATGTTGAGCGGGTCTATGAATTTAACACCCATGAGAACCAAGCATTTAAGGCTATGGAGTATATTCAGGGGCCTACGCTCAAACTCTTGATACAGGAACTCCGCACCCAACGCAAGCTCTTACCTCTGCCCGTTATTGGCTTTATTATCAACCAAGTTGCCAATGGGTTGGCGTTTGTGCATGAACAGGAGCAACACCCCGCTCATCGTGATGTTACTTCATCCAATATTATGCTGCGTATGAAAGAAGATACCCCCGATGATATTCTGCAATTTGTGCTGAACTTGAGCCAAAATGATGTGGTACTCACAGACTATGGCGTATCGCGGGTCGTGCATGATGCCATCCAGAAACAGGCTCCTGATAGGATACCGGGGTTATGCCAGGGCAAAAAGGGCGATGGACGGGCGGACATCTATTCGCTAGGGGTGGTCCTCTACGAATTGCTCACGGGTACTGTGCCCTTTCCCGATGGCACGCCTTCGGTGGTGATGCAAAAGCACATCAATGAAACGATCCCTGCTCCAAGCCAACTCCACCCTGGTTTACCTAAAGAGATAGACGATGTGGTGATGAAAGCGTTAGCAAAAAATCTCAATGAGCGGTTTCAAGATGCAGAAGCCTTTGGGCTGTCGGTCAAGCAGCGTATGGGACAGATGCAGGCTTCGCTCCAACTGGTAGCTATGGACTCTTCGGTGTCGAGTGCTTCTCCCGCTGCTGCCCCCGCTGCTGCTGCTGCCCCCGCCGCTGCTGCCCCCGCCGCTGCTGCTGCCCCCGCCGCCTCAGCTCGCCCAAAGCTGACAGACCCACCGTCTGCTGCCAAAAAGGGTAAGCCAGAAAAAGCAGAGAAAGCCGCCAAGCCCGATAAAGCCAAGAAAGCGGGCAAAGCTGCTGCAAGGAACCCCCGTCCTGCCAGCAAATCAGCTGGAGGTGGGATAGTTCCCATCATTCTCGTAGTACTTTTTATGGTAGTTGCCATAGCTGCTATTGTGTGGTTTTTGATGTTGGCATAGGATATGCCTAAAGATGATACGATGAAAGGGACTGAACAGATGGCAAAAAGCCAGCAAAAACCGACAAAATCCATCGATTTTGAGGAGATACACCCCAACCGGTTTCTCGTTCGCAATCAGCGGTTGCACGGGATGATCAAAAACGATGGGAGCCTCAAGGGAATGCTCTTTGAGCTAACTTCTACCCGGCGCGATGGATTATTGGTACGGTTGCAAGAGCGCGGCTACCGTATCCTGACGATTGAACATCGTATTAACAAGCTGCCCAAATTGCCCGCTGCTGTTCCCATCGGTACTGCCTGTTGGTATCCCATTCCCAACGCTTCAGAAAACTATAGCTGCTTTGATGGACAACGGCTCAGGTGGAACCCTATTGCGTTAGAAACACGCGATGAACAGCTAGGAGTGATGCTTTGTTCCAGTTGGATAGTGCGTAAGTGGCGGTCTCGTGGCAAGGCGAGCTATGCCCAAGTGGTGCAGAAGGGTAAGGATACGGTAACGCTATCGCCGTTGTCGGAGGATGAGGCATTGTTGGCAGGGTTTGCGCTGGCAGAAGCCCCCCGTTTGCCTATGGTTCCGATTGGCAAGCAAACTTACCTGTTGCCAAACATCCCGCTACCATCGCCGTATAAAGAGCTTATCCAGCGTATCGCTACCCAGAGTGAGCGTGGATGGCTTGTAGAACAATCCAATCTTGAACTTGCGCGTATGCTGTATAGTCGACTGGGGTTGAATTTGCGGGCGCGACAGAAGCGGCAGGGGGGGAAAGCCTCGTAGTATAGCCAGCGTTTCTCTTGGTGTTTTAGGAGTGTGACAGATTCTTTTCCTTCGTTATAGCAACGTTACCCAGGGTAAAGATATATTGCCCCTTCCACCCTCTCCCCCTGCCCCCGCTCCCATCCCAGGGCGAGGAGCACCTGCCTGGTTCCCCTTCTCCCGCGTCGTGGGGGAAGGAGTTAGGGGATAGGGGGCTGCCCGGCGAACCGTTGCATGCAAAAACTTTACACCCTGCCAAGCCCCCCTACCCCCTACGGTCTCCCCATCGGCGTACCCACAGGCTCTGCTGGCTCTGCTGGTTGCTCTGGTGCATACTGTGGCTGTTCCGCGTCTGGCGCAGGCGGTTGCGGTATATCGTCTGGCGCAGGCGGCTGCGGTATATCGTCTGGCGCAGGCGGTTGTGGTATATCGTCAGCAGGGACTGCCTCTGCCGTTGGCGGTGGTGGGGAAGACGGCGGCGGTGATGGGGCAGGTGGTGTCTCTGGCAACGGCGATGCAGAAAGCGTTGGATTAGGCGCAGCAGACGGTGCTTGACCTTGCCCATCATTGACAGGGGGCAGTACGGGGGTCTCTTGCCCATCAGGAGGCGTTGGGGGGGGGGCTGCCCCATCGGATGGCGGCATAAACGTCTCCCCGTTGTAATCATCCGGCGCACGTACCCCCATAATCACCGATGACCCCGGTAATATCCAATTGCCAGCGCGTGGCAGGGTACTGATCACTGTATAGGGGATGTACTGATCAAACGATTCTGGGATACGATCCCGTGTCTGATAATCCACATAGATACTGTCTACACCAATACCACTGAGGATAACCCGTGCTTCCGACTCGCTCAACCCATACAGGCTTGGCATCTGAATTGCCCCATCCATTGGGGCAGGCGATATGTTCGGCATCGTTGGGGTGGGGGTAGGAGTATCCATCTTGATAGGCGTAGGCACGGTGAGGATACTTGTGGTACAGAAGGGGATATTGGGCTTGCTATGCCCCGCGCTGCCGCCTGACCATACATACCGCACCCGCTCGTTGGGGTCTGGTGGCGGCAGGTTCCAAAACGTCACCTTTTCCATCTGGTCTGGATCATACGTCTGCCCCTGCACCGGCAAACAATGCCCACCGCCCGGCACCTCAACCGCAGTGATAGTCGTGTACACATCACACGTCCCCTCAAAGTCATCACTGCTGCTTGTGCGGGTTGTGCGTGTGCCTGTTGGGGATGTCTGGTCAGTAAAGCTCGTCCCATACACCATCTCGCGGGTGAAAAGCTCCTCCGAATAGCCACCAAACGCACCGGGCAACGGGCAAACGGGTTTCTTTTGCACACTGCCATCATCGGGCAGCGTGAAGGATTGAGCAATAGGCTTGCCAGGGAAGGGTTCAGTAAACAGCTTGCGATAGACCTTCTTTTCGTCTACCCAATCAAAAATCTCTTCCATGACATTGTGCCAGATAATGCCGCCCCCTTCCAGGCTCTCGACAAAAATCGTTGGCTCATTATTGTTATTGCCACTCCATACCCCTACCGTCACATAGGGATTGTAGCCAAGTGTCCAAGCATCACGCCAATCGTTGCTCGTCCCCGTCTTGACTGCCGCTGGTTGGGAGAGCTTGAGCTTGCTACCTGTCCCCCAAACGGGCGCACGCGCTTTGTCGTCACTCAGCATATCTGTGATGATGCTGTTGAGACCGGGGGTAATGACCTGCTGCCCTTCGTAGTATTGGAAGGATTCAACCACTCCCCCCTCATTGTTGGTAATCTTGAGGATGGGGGTTGGGGGGTAATATCTGCCGTCACTTGCCAGCGTATTGTAGGCAGAGGTGAGTTCAAGCAGCGTTACCTCGCCACCGCCAAGCGTGAGCGACAAGCCATAGTATATCTGCTCGTTTTTCAACCCCGTTTTGATACCCACCCGGTCAAGCAATTCCAGCGTGTAGTCTATGCCGGCAAATTTGAGGGCTTTTACCGCTGGCATATTGAGCGAATTTGCCAGTGCAGTGCGGATACGGACAGGACCGTGCCAGCGACCATCATAGTTTTCTGGAGCATACCAGCGACCATCACCAGTGGGAAATTCGGTTGGCACATCCCACATCACCGTTGCCGGGGTCATCCCCCGTTCCATCGCCGCGAGGTAGGTAAAGGGCTTGAGAGCAGAGCCGGGTTGTCGCTCACGGATGGCAACATTCACCTGTCCGTCAAGCACATTGCCCGTTTCGCCGGGGGTTTTGGTGCGCTTCACCGCATTGTAGTCTACGCTGCCGACCATAGCGAGAATTTGCCCCGTGTTGGGTTGCATTGCAACCACTGCCGCATTGTGGATATTGCGATCTTCCAAGCTCTCAATGTGATCTGCTGCCTTTTTCTGCACCATACGTTGCAAATTCAGGTCTAGCGTGGTGGTAATGTTGAGACCGCCGCTGGTGACAATCTGCTTGCCATACTTCTCTTCAAGTATCTTGCGTACATAGAAAACGAAATGGGGCGCATGCAGCGGGACTTCCTGTGGGGCAAGGTAAAGCCGCTCGGCTATTGCCCCCCGCGCTGCTGCTTCGGAGACATACCCCTGGTCTACCATCTGGCGCAGCACAGCAATTTGTCGCCACTTGGGGGGCGGGGTAGATTCTGGCAACACATACAGCGGGTCTAGCCACCCATCACTAAGCATCATTCCTGGCAGGTAATCGCCAATCGCATCACGATGCAAGAAGCGGGTAGGGTCATATTTGCTAGGGAGTTGCGGCAATCCGCCAAGCAATGAGGCTTGGGATAGCGTCAGGTTCTTGGCAGGGACACCAAAGTAGACCTGACTAGCCGCCTCGATGCCATAGGCTAGATTACCATAGTACACTTCATTGAGGTAGAGTTCCAAAATCTGCTCTTTGGAGTAGATTTTGTTGAGTTCTTGCGCTAGGATAATCTCTTTGAATTTGCGTTCATAGCGGTTTTCGTAGCTACGTTCCTCCGCATCAAAGATAACATTTTTGATAAGCTGCTGCGTGATGGTAGAGGCACCGCCTGCTTCTTCGCCAGCACGGTAGCTCTGGTAGAGCGTGCGGATGATGCCCTCGTAGTCTACGCCTGAGTTTTCAAAGAAAGATTGGTCTTCTATGGCAATGGTTGCATTGATAAGCAACGGGGAAATTTCGTTGATGCTGACTTGGGTGCGCCGCCCGGTATCGAAAAACTCATACAGCAACACCCCTTGTCTATCGTAGATACGCGAGGTCTCGAAGACCTCACGGTTTTGGATGGCGGCTAATCGTGGCTTGAGCGTGGCGGCAGTGTCGTTGTAGGTATTCCACGCGCCAAAGGAGACCATCGTTGCAACCACAACGACTGCCAACAGCAGCACAGCAGCGAATTGTGCGATTATACGTGGCACAGCAAAGTCAGGTTTGACATATCGCCCCCGCCGCAGGATGCCGGGCGATATACGCCGTCTTACCACTTCGTGACCGCCATAAGTATAGCGTATGCGTCTATGTATCATTCGTGTGCGTGTCCCCTTCACCAAAGACTATTGTATCATCTTTCATTCTAGCATGGGAAAGCGAATTTGCAACAGTAGGGAATGATTTTTCTTCTCCCGTGTAGTGGGGGATGAGCAAGAGATGGGGGCTATCCGAAGGGTACATTGAAGGGTACATTAAGGATGGGCACAATATCTGCCACACCCATCACCCCTTGCATAGATACCCATTTCATTGTACAATTGCCTATATTCGGGGTGCTGGCATGCCCTGTTAGCATGAGTATGCAGCACAATCTTTAGCCTACTGTGCAGGAAGGAAAAAAGCGGCGCTTCCTCATACCCGCGGGTGATCTCCTGTCGCCGCCAGTTCTATGAAACACCCATTTACCCACTATCTACAACGTATTGGACTGCTTGTCGTGCTGCTGATGCTGACTATTGCATGTGGCACCAATACCAGCAGTACCACAACAGAAACGAACGCTCCCGCTAGTGCGAGTGATTCGCCTGCCGCCAATGTCCAAGAACCAACGGCTGTTCCTGTATCGCAGGATGAGGGTACCGATATGCTCCCACCTGCCCAGGAAGATGCTGCCAAAACGGTTGAATCCCCCGCACAAACGGGCAAACGTATCGCACTCAAGAGCAACCTCTTGGATGTTGGGAACAGATCAGCCATCCAACGGGGCAGCCCTGCGCCAAACTTCACCTACACGTTTGCCGATGGCACCAAGCAACAACTAAGCGACCTCCGCGGTAAAAAGGTGATGATTAACTTTTGGGCAACGTGGTGTCCGCCGTGCAATGCAGAGATGCCCGATATACAAAAGGCTGCTGAACTCTTTGAGGACAACAACTTTGTGGTGCTTGGGGTCAGTCAGGACCTCCAAACAGAGCTTATTGAGCCATTTGCAGATCAATACCAGATAACCTTCCCTTTGATTGCCGATCCCCAGGGACAGATAGCCAGTCGCTATGGCGCACGCAATCTCCCTACGTCTGTTTTTATCAATACTGATGGCACAATCCACACGGTGGTCATGGGCATGGTCTCATTGGAGTTTATCCAAGAACGGGTAGAGCAGATTCAGTAGCCAACTATGCCCCTAACCTTACCGGAGAGACGTTGCAGGGACTGTGGGGATAGACACCCGCCCCTGCCCCGTTCCCATTCCAGGGCTAGGAGGGGGAACA
>CAZLKK010000027.1:5640-12952 GCA_964559995.1 uncultured Chloroflexaceae bacterium | reverse complement strand
CGGTTTCCCTTCTCCCGCTTGTGGGACGCGAGGCTAGGGGGATAGACACCCGCTCCCCGCTTGTGGGACGCGAGGCTAGGGGATGGGGGCTGCCCGAAGGAACAAAAGGGTAGGGATTATGAACATAAAGAGAACAGAAGACGTAGAATTTGATCAAGAAGTATACAGAAACAACGTGAGGATATTTGATGCAGTATCGAACGCTTGGCAAAACCGACCTGAACGTATCAGCCCTGTGTCTTGGCACGATGCAGTTTGGCTGGACCGCTGATGAGCAGACATCCTTTGCCATTATGGATGCCTTTGTTGAAGCTGGCGGCACATTCATAGACACCGCCGACATCTACTCCTTTTGGGTAGATGGCAACCCCGGTGGGGTATCGGAGACGATTATTGGAAAATGGCTGCAAGAACACAACAACCGCCACGACATCATCCTCGCCACCAAAGCCCGTGGGCGTATGTGGGATGGTGCCGATGGCGAGGGACTCAGCCGCGCCCACCTCACCCGCGCCATAGACGATAGCTTACGCCGTCTCCAAACAGAGTATATTGATCTCTACCAAATGCACTGGGATGATCTCGCTGTCCCTATGGAAGAAACCCTCGCTACCCTCAACGAGTTTGTGCAGGCGGGCAAGGTGCGCTTCATTGGCTGCTCCAACTTTTCGGCATCGCGGCTGCAAGAAGCCCTAGATACCAGCGAACGGCTCAACCTGGCTACCTATAGCAGTTTGCAGCCCCATTACAACCTCATCCATCGGCACGAGTACGAGGATGAGCTATGCCAGCTATGCGCCAACAACAGCATAGGCGTTATCCCCTATAGCCCCCTAGCAGGCGGCTTCCTTACGGGCAAATATCGCCAGAACAAGCCGCTCCCGGATAGTGTGCGCGTCAATTCGCTAAAGCAACGCTGTTTCAATGAGCGCGGGTGGCGCATTGTGGAAACGTTAGCCAGCATAGCCGAACAGCAGAACTGCCCCATACCACAAGTGGCTTTAGCATGGCTCTTTGCCCAACCCACTGTGACTGCGCCAATAATTGGCTCCAACTCGATAGACCAACTCCACTCGTTGCTTGGTGCGCTCGACATCCAACTGGACCGTGAACATCTCGACAAGATTACCGAAGTCAGCGAAGAATCCTAGTTGTACAAACCGTTCTTTAACCCTATGAAGACCACCGATAACCACTCGCTTACGTATGCGCGTTTGCGTATGCGTTCACGTATGCGTTCACGTTCGCACTGGCTTTTGTGCTGGCTCCTCTTGCTGCTGCTGCTCGTGGGGTTTACCCTGCCGCAGCCTACCTACGGGCAAACAGCGGTGACTATCCGTGAGTTTACTATCGGTACATCCACACAGGGGCGTGATATTACGGCGGTGCAGATAGGCGACGGTCCGCGAAAGCTGGTGGTGGTAGGCGACACGCATGGCGGACCGGAAGCGAATACCCACCAGCTCGCCCTACAACTGTTGGAGTACTTTCGCTCGCACCCCGAACAGGTGCCGCCAGAAGTGCGTCTCTACATCATCCCAACGCTCAACCCCGATGGTCTCGCATTGGATACCCGCTTCAATGCCAACAACGTTGACCTCAACCGCAATATGAATACCAACCTGGATAGCTGCCCCGAAAACGATTGGGATGCAGTAGTCAACGGAGCATATGGGGTAGTTTCCAATACAGGCGGCGATTTTCCCGACTCGGAAATTGAAAGCCGACTCATCCGTAATTTCCTACTCGATGCATCCGGGGCTATTTTTTTGCACAGCAACGCGGGACTCGTGTTTCCTCCCTACTGTGAACACTCCCCCTCTATCCGTATGGCACAGATCTATGCCCAAGCATCAGGGTATATTTACCAGCGGTATTGGGACAAGTATATGATCACCGGCGGCATGCACGATTGGGCAGGGAGCATCGGCATTGCGGCTATCATCCCGGAACTTATCTCCGGTGTAGATAGCGAGTTTGCCCCAAACCTTGCTGGAGTACATGCCGTATTGGAGCATGCTGAAGAGGTGCTTCCCCTGCCAGCCGACCAAGTGGTCGGGGATACGGTTGTCCCCGCGCTTATCTGGCGATACTGGCGCACACACGGTGGCGAGCAGGTGTTTGGTGTGCCCATTCAGCCTGCCCACACCACCGCCGAGGGGGTCTCACAGCTTTTCACCAATGCTCAACTAGAAATGCACCATGCCCGTGTAGATACGCCCTTCTATGTGCAACCCGCCGAGCTAGGACGGGTTATCTATAGCCATATGCACGTAACGGAACCGCAAATAGAAGCAAGCGGGGAGCAGGAGCAAACTATCCCGGCACCAGTACGCAACACCGTTGCCCCCACTGTGCAGCAGCCGCCGAATATCAATACCAACACCGAGCCAGAATCCTACACGCTCTATGGGGCATTTCTGGATTACTGGCACCGGCGTAGTGGGGCATCAGTTTTTGGCTACCCCATCTCTGAAGAGTTTACTACGTTTGCAGCCGATGGACACCTTCGTGCTGTGCAGTATTTTGAGCGTGGGGCTTTTGCTTACTACCCCGAAACCGGCAAGGTACGTCCAGAGCCGCTTGGTTGGCAAAGGTATATGGTAGAGCAAAGCCAAGCACCCTGGATGACCTACCAGATACGTTGATTCCTAGCCCACTTTGTGATACAATTTGCAATAAGTTTTGTACATTCAGACAGCCGCAACGTCAGGAGTCCTGTTATGATGATCGTGTTTATGTTCATTCTTTTCATGCTTACAGCTGCTATTCCCGTCGCCTATTTTCAGTTCTATGGGGACTTTTTCGAGGAATAGCTCGGTTGAGAGCCGTTACCGATAGGCAGAGCATTGGCACACGGATCGCTGTATTATCCTCTCGATCCGTGTGATCTTTTTTCGGGTAAGCCTAATGGCTTTTCCCCCCAATCCTGACCCTGACTGACCCTGACTGATTTTCCTGGGACTTCTTGAAACCCCTGTTCCCACAAGCTATGATTGGATAAGGGGGATAATTCAGGTTGTGGCAGGAATACATGATTATCCCATTCTGCGGCTATGTATAGGTAAAACCTCTGGAGTGTTCTTATCCAGAATAAGCGGAAATAAGGACACAAGATTCTTTTGTTGAACTCCACACTATCCACGATGTTTGGTGTGGAGGTATTGTCAATAGTACGTGGTTGAGGAATAGATGAACGTTATTTTTCTTGGTGGGGCTTCTGGTATAGGAGCAAGCTGTGTTGCTGTGGAATTGGGGGATAAGTGGGTCTTGGTTGATGCCGGTATCCGTATGGACCCCAATGCTGACCGTCTGCCTGACCTGTCGGAGTTACAAGATAAACCATTAGCCGCGATTTTTGTCACCCATGCCCACGCAGACCATATCGGCGCACTGCCGATAGTCCATCAGACCTTCCCGGCAACGCCGATCTATGCGTCACGGGCAACGATGCTGCTGATGGAGATTATGCTCAACGATTCGTTGCAGGTGATGGCAAAGCGAGCAGCAACAGAGTATGAGGTGCCATTGTATGATGAGACAATGGTCACGACCATGCTTCATTTTCTGCGCCCATTGCCAATGACCGGCACGGTATCACTGGCAGAATTGCCCAACGTGAAGGTGCATACTGCCCGCTCTGGGCATGTCGCAGGGGCGGTGAGTATTGGCTTTGAGTCGTCTCATGGGAGCGTCCTCATCAGTGGTGACGTAAGCGTGACCCCACAGCATACCGTGCCTGGAGCGCACCTGGCAACCATGCGCCACCCGGACCTATTTGTGCTGGAGAGCACCTATGGCGCACGCCTTCACCCTAACCGTCAGACAGAAGAAGAACGGTTGGCACAGAAGGTCGCAGAGGGGATAGAACGGGGCGGACATGTGCTTATCCCCGCGTTTGCGCTAGGTCGTGCTCAGGAGGTGCTGCGTATCTTGCATATGGCACAGCGGCGTGGGCAGATACCAGAGTTTCCCGTTTGGGTAGATGGTCTGGTGCGGCGCGTCTGCTCGACCTATACCGCCATCCCTGATGCGTTGACCCCCACCTTGCAACGGCAAATCCACAAAGGCTACCCCGTCTTTTTCTCTGGTATGATACGGGCAGTGACAGATGCTCGCCAGCGGGAGCGGATTGTCCAGGGGACTCCCTCGTGCATTGTGAGCAGCAGCGGTATGCTCACTGGCGGTCCAAGTGCTTTTTATGCTTCGCATATTGCCGAAAATCCCAACGCTTCTATTCTCATCACCGGCTACCAAGATGATGAAGCCCCAGGGCGCAAGTTGTTGGCATTGGCAGACCAAAAGGAAAAAACGCTAGAACTCCAAGACCGTACTGTTACCGTGCGCTGCCACTTTAGCCGCTACCACCTCAGTGCCCATGCGGACGGCAACGAACTTACTGCAATGGTCAGTGCGCTAAAGCCTAAGCAAGTAGCCCTGGTGCATGGCGACCCCGAATCGCGTCAAGCCCTAGCCAAGCGTATGGAGCGACTAGCTGAGGTATTGTTGCCAACAGATGGTCGCACCTGTGAGTTGAAGGTCAGCAAGCGCAAGGAGACGACAGTCAGTGTTGCGCCTATGCCAGCGGCACCTGTCGCCACAACAGAACAGCCATTTACCGCCGAATCGCTAGATGCGCTGTGGTTGGCGTTGCGCGATGGCAGCGGCACACAGATTGTCAGCATCCGTGAGTTGGCGTTGGCGTGGTATGGCATCTCGGCAGGGGCAGCCGAAGAGGAGACGGTCAAGCAGGTGTTGGAGCAGGAATGTCAGACAAACACGCCTGCCCATCTCTATTTCATTCCCATACCCGATATGCCAGGACTCTACCGTATTCGCGCCCCAGAAAGTGGCGAAGAAGAAGCAACGCCTACCGATAGGTTGACCGTACAGCCCGGTATGTTGCTACTCCTCCAATCATACGGCGACAAACTCTCCCCCGCTGTCTGCTACGATACGCGAGCAGAGGCGATTTGGAGCTATCTCTCTGCCAATGAAGGCAACCGCACCCGCTTCCCGCGCACGGCAGTGCTTGAGGTCATTGGACAGTGGCAACCCTACCCTATCACCGATGTTGCCAGCATGCGCCAAACGTTGGCAGATATGGGGAAAGCGGCGCAGCGTTGGCAGCGGCAACACCCCCCCCGCAGCATTGTTGACCTGATGCAGCAAAACGAGACCTACACCTATGAGCAGATTGTCGAGAAACTCCAGCTAGAAACGGGCGATTTGACCGGGCGGTTGGCGGTGGCGATGATGCTGAACGAAAATCGGCGGCTCTTCGTGCGTCAACAAGAGCATTTCACCTTTATGCAGCGTACCCACTACCAATTAGCTGAGGCATGGCAATCTGCTTTGGAAGAGGGCGAGGGGGACAAACGCCCCGACCAAATGTGGATTTTGTCTGTGCTTGAAAACCATATTGGTACACCAGCAGACCTCTACCGGCGTAGCGTCAATCCAGACACCGGCGAGGTCTCGCTCTCGTTTCACTTCCCCATTGTCGCCCGTGAACAGTATAAGGAAGCCCTAGCCAAAGCCGCAGAGGAAGCTGGCGTAACGATAACCATAGCACCAAAGCCGCATCAGGGGGCATTGAGCGACTTTGCCCAGTCAGTGTTGCCCGACAACATAGTTATTACCAAAACCTCGTTGCATCACGACCAGGAGAAAATCCGGCTTCGCTGTACGGGGGCTATTTCAGCAAAAGAAGTGGAAACCGCCGTTGAGCAGTTTCGCCAGAAGACCGGTTGGGATTTGGAGATCGAGCGGGAAGGCTCAGATGGCAAACCGCCCCAACCCCTGACTGCCCACGGGAAACCTGCTGGCAAACCTCATCCAGTCAATACTCGCCTTGATCTCCATACCGCTATGGGACTCGTGCGGGCTACGCTCCATGATATGCCAGATTTCTACAAGGTGAGTGCCGATCAAGCCCAGGGTATCTTAACATTGCGGTTTCATTTCCCGGAAAAGGCAGAGGAACGGTGCTCTACCTTGCTCCCTGAACTCAAAGAGAAAACCGGGTGGTTAGTGACCATCTATCCTGAACCCCATCAAGGGGCAATAGAGGGCCTAGTCCGGCGGTTGTTGCCATCCTATGAACTAGTTGGCGCACCATCATTGCATAAAAAACAGCGGCAAGTGGTAGTGAAGGTTCGTGGGAAGGTAGAAGAGGAAACGGCGCAGGCGATTAAAGGTTCGTTTAAGGAGACCACCGGCTGGATGCTGGAGTTGCAGTCGGTGTAGGGGCAAAAATGTAGGCATAGTCGGGATTGCTGATTGTTTCAAAGAAAGGGGATCATTACCGTGTCACATATGGATACCAGGGCATTGATTACCGGGCGGGTCTGGCAAGCGATAGCACAGAGTGGGGTAAATCTCTCAATGGTCCCTCGTGACCAGCAAGAGCTATTGGTCCAGACGATAACAGAATCGTTGATGATGACGGTGGATGAGATGCTCGACACAATGGATCGTCCCGTACAGCCAGTCGGCGCACCTGCTGCGATTGCTGCTGATGAAGAGGAGCAAATCCTATGGGAGGGGAGACCCTTTCTCTCACTGGTTGAACGGTATATCATCACCACAGAGCGCGTCCGTGTCCAGACGGGGTTGTTGAGCAATTCGTTTGATGACATAGAACTCATCCGCATACAGGATATTGATTTCACGCAGCAGCTTACCGAGCGCATGGCCAACATTGGCGATATTATCATTCGCAGCGCAAATGCCTCAAACGCTGAGGTAGAGTTGCGAAACGTCAAAGACCCTAGCCATGTACATGAGCTATTGCGGCGGGCGATGATCAATGCCCGCAAGCGTTATGGGTTGTCTTTCCGCGAGGAGATGTGAAGCTATCTCGTCTTGGTGGCTCACTTGAACCCGCTCCCCCTCGCCCTATTCAAGCCGCGAGTATTAACGAGCGGATGTATGGGGGCGGGGGGTATTCGAGCCGTGAGTATTAACGAGGATGTATGGGGGCAAGGGGGTAGCGGACGAATTAACTTGTGAGCGAAGCGCATGGACTTCTCTGTGGTACAATGTATCTTTTGGTTTAGTTGTTGAACTTTTGCAAGAATAGGGAAACCCCATGCAGTATTCTGCTCTTGTGCAAGCACATTTGCATACCAGTGCAGACATCAAAAGACAGGTTGCCGAACAGTGTACGGACTCGATTATCGCTGCGGCAAACGTGCTCGTCGCCACCTTCCGGGCGCGAACCCCTTCGCGGACCTGCGCGTGCGTCAGGCGATGAACATCGCGATCAATCGCGACGCGATCAAGCAGGTGGTGATGCGCGGCCAGTCCC
>CAZLKK010000027.1:3994-5630 GCA_964559995.1 uncultured Chloroflexaceae bacterium | reverse complement strand
TGTTGCTCTGTGGCAACGGCGGGAGTGCTGCCGACTGTCAGCATATGGCAGCAGAGTTTGTGAGCCGGCTTACCCACGATTTTGAACGCCCCGGTCTGCCTGCCCTCGCCCTCACGACTGACACGTCGTTCCTTACCGCGTTTGCAAACGATTTTGGCTTTGATGAGGCGTTCGCCCGTCAAGTGGTCACGTTTGGCGAACGAGGCGACACGTTGCTTGGTATCAGCACCAGCGGCAATTCGCAGAATATCATCCGGGCGGTGCAGACTGCCCAAAAGCAGGGTATGCAGACGATTGCCCTCACCGGCAGCGGTGGGCATTTGACAGAACTTGCTAACGTAGTTGTCGCCGTTCCAAGCACCCAAACAGCCCATATCCAAGAAGCCCATCTTGCCATTGAGCATATTCTCTGCCACATCGTTGAGCGGACCCTATTTGGAGAGGAGCAATAACCCCCTATGATTATCAGCAGAACCCCCTTTCGTATTTCCTTTTTTGGTGGCGGCACAGATTACCCGGCATGGTACATGAAGCATGGGGGAGCGGTGCTCTCTACCAGCATAGACAAATACTGCTACCTCACCTGCCGCTATCTGCCTCCCTTCTTTGAGCATCGGTTTCGCCTTGTCTACTCACGTATGGAAAACTGCCAGACGATAGACGAAATCCAACACCCATCGGTGCGGGAGTGTTTGCGCTACCTGAACATTGAACGAGGGGTAGAGATACATCACGATGGCGATTTACCTGCCCGTAGCGGTATGGGAAGCAGCTCTGCCTTCACTGTAGGGCTATTGCACGCGCTCTATGCCCTCCAGGGAAAGATCGTCAGCCGTCGTCAACTGGCAACGGAGAGCATCTACATTGAGCAAAACGTGATCCAAGAGAAGGTTGGCTCGCAAGATCAAGTGGTCGCAGCCTATGGCGGCATCAACCACATTACCTTCCTCCCTAATGGCGAGTTTGCTGTGCGGTCTATCACCTTGTCGCAGGAGCGGTTGATAGAACTCAACAATCACTTCTTGCTTTTCTACACCGGCATTAAGCGCACAGCATCTAATATTGCAGAGAGTTTTGTTCATGATATAGATAGTCGCAAGCGGCAATTGCGTATTATGAAAGATTTGGTTGAGGAGAGTATTACTATTCTCACGACTGGCAAGGATATTACCGAATTTGGCGAATTGCTGCACGAGGCATGGCAGGCAAAGCGTAGTCTTAGCTCGCTGGTGTCCAATCCTGATGTTGATGGGATGTATGAACGGGCGCAGGCGGCGGGGGCTATCGGCGGCAAATTGACGGGGGCTGGCGGTGGGGGATTCCTGTTGCTGTTTGTGCCACCCGAACACCATGCATCGGTGCAAGAAGCCCTCGATGATCTCATCCATGTTCCCTTCCGTTTTGAGCATGCCGGTAGCCAGATTATCTTCTATGACCCAGAAACGGACTATTCGGAAGCGGAAAAAGTCCGTTCAACCCAGACGTTTCGCACGTTCCGCGAGTTGTTGCCTGTAATAGACGAGGGGGAAACGGAAGGTTTCCAGGCGTAGGGTATCTTGAACTCGCTCCCCCTGCCCCCGCTCCCATCCCAGGGCGAGGGGGAGTTGCCACATTGGGCGCACCGCCGTGCGCCCCT
>CAZLKK010000027.1:0-3984 GCA_964559995.1 uncultured Chloroflexaceae bacterium | reverse complement strand
CGCATACACCCACAGGGGCGAGGGGATGGGGGGTTGCTCGGTGAGCCGTTGCATACATAAAGATGCTTTGCCTCCAGTATAATGTGTATGAAGGATAGACCAAACATTGTGAACCTCTCCAAAGTATCTGAGAGAATAGCTCGTTGGGAGATAGCCCACCTTGAGATTGCCCGTTCTTTAGCCCGTAAGCGATTAGCTCCCTTTGAACAAACCTACCATGTTACCTCGGAGCAGTTTCTTGCGGAGATGACGGCGGAAGATTTGCATGGCGGTGATGATGAGTATGTGCAATGGGCAGGTGAGTATCGATTGCTTTGTCGGCTAGATGAGCAACTCCAGCAGTTGCGGGGGATACGCTATCGTGATTGAGCGATACTTTAATCAGGTAAAAAAGCTACTAGATACCTACCGGGCAACCCATTTTGTGCTTCAAGTACAGGTACAATTCGACATGCGCCTTAGTGATCAAGGGTATATGCATGGGACTAGCACATTTCGGGATGAGTCTGTACTGCACTTTCGTGAGTATCTTGATGGGTACAACGGGGTATTGCACAAAGAGATGTATACCTATCATTACCAAGATACCATGAATAAGCTCATTTTCCGGTATGATAATGCCCGCCATCGTCCCCCGTTGGGGATGATGGAACATAACCATACCCCCGATGGTATTATCGAAATACCTGCGCCTTCCTAAAAGAGGTATTAACAGAGATATTTTCTTTATGTGATTGGATATAATCAATATGATGCTCTTCCACTTTGAAGAAACCCCCGCCCCCCGCACTACTCCCGACGACCTAGACACAGAACGCTTTGCCACCTACTACGAACGGGTCTATGGGACTCCCTTTGCCCAGGCAGAGATGCCGCTGTTGCCTATGCTCAAAAACATGCGTTTTGTCGTACCAGATATGACTGATACCTTGCGGCTCTCCCTTGCAGGACTGCTTCTATTTGGCAAGAAGCCAGAGGACTACATGCTCTTCAGTGGTATTTCTGCTGTGCGCTGGCAAGGGGTAATAGCTGGTGAGACCATCATAGATCGCCAGGAAATCTACGGCACCCTACCGGAGATTATCACGACAACCGAGAAATTCTTGTTGAGAAATACGCGATTACAAACGACCATAAAGGAATTTCGCCAGGAAGACCGCGAAGAATACCCTCGCGCCGCTCTCCGCGAGGCAATCGTCAACGCGGTTGCCCACCGCGATTACAGCATCAGCGGCTCCCAGATACGGGTATTCCTCTTTGATGATCGTTTGGAAGTATATAGCCCTGGAGGATTACCAAACGGGGTAACACTAGATAATGTGCGAACACACTTTAGCAGAGCACGAAACGACATCATTGTGCGGGTGTTGCTGAATCTTGGATATGTCAATAGTTTGGGCAGCGGCATCCCCCGGATGATTCGCCTGATGAAGCAACACGTAGGACGTGAACCAGAGTTTGAGGTAGGTATGCACCAATTCATGGTGCGTTTGTGGGGACAATGAGCGTTATTGACGACATCAAAGAACGCCTAGATATTGTGGAAATTATCGGGCAGCAGGTGCAACTCCGCAAGACGGGGCGGTCTTATCTTGGCTTTTGCCCCTTTCACCACAACACCCGCACCCCGGCGTTCAATGTCTACCCCGATACGCAGACCTTCTACTGCTTTGGGTGCCAGGCTTCTGGCTCCGTCTTTGACTTTGTGATGCGCCAGCAAGGGCTAGACTTCCGCGAAGCCCTAGAACAGCTTGCCCAACGCGCTGGTGTCCCCCTTAAAGAGCGTACCGACGAGGAAAAGCAGCTTGACCAGAAGCGCACCCGACTACTGGATATTACCTCGCTGGCAGCCCGCTACTTTAGCTTTATCTTGCAACAACACTCCCGCGGACAACCCGCCCGCGATTACCTAGCAGAACGGGGGATTACGACCAACACGATGGAGACGTTTCAGCTCGGCTATAGCTTTCGGGAGTGGGCGCATCTGTTGGGCTATCTCACCGAGCAGAAGGGCTACACGCCAGAAGAGGTTGAGCAAGCGGGGTTGGCAATACGGCGCGATGAAGGGGGATGGTATGACCGCTTCCGTGGGCGACTCATCTTCCCCATTCGCAACGCAAAAGGTGATGTGGTTGGCTTTGGGGGGCGCATCATCACCACAGAAACGACAGGGCAATCTCGCCCAACACCACCAGATGCCCCCCCCCGCCACCCGCCCCCCAAGTACATCAACACCCCGCAAACGTTGCTGTTTGACAAAAGCCATGTGTTGTATGGCTTAGACTTGGCACGCGATGACATCCGTCGACAGGACTCCTGTGTGGTTGTGGAGGGGTATGTAGATGTGCTGACCGCCCATCAGCATGGCTTTCGCAATGTCGTTGCGCCGCTTGGCACCTCGCTTACCGCGGGACACATCACCATGCTGAAAAAGCTCACCCGCTCGATCTACATGGCACTCGATGCTGATGCTGCTGGACAGAAAGCGACCCTACGCGGTATCAGTGCGCTCCAGCATGCCGCCGAGCAGGACGAGGACGGCGAGGTACAACCGGTCATCACTGCCGATGGGCTTGTCCGTTGGGAAAGCGACATCACGCTGCACATCATCAAGATGCCACCGGGACAAGACCCCGACGAGGTAATCAAGACTGACCCGCAATTGTGGCAAGACCTCATCGCGCAGGCGGTGCCAGTCGTAGACTTCTACATCCAAGCCTACACTGCCGACCTAGACCTGACCGACCCGCAACACCAGCGCACTGCCCTAGACCGGCTGTTGCCTATCCTGGCAGAGCTAGAGGGGACAGTCCAGCGGGTCTACATTGCCCAACTAGAGCGATTGGTGGGCATCCGTGCTGAGCTTATCCTTGACATGGTGCGGAGCAGCAAACCGCGTCCCACGCAGCAACATCCACAACACCTGCCCCAACAACAATCATCACCGCATAGCGAAGAGCCACAGGAGCGCAACAAGCAGCGCAAAGCGATTGCGCTAGACCCCCACTTGATAGCGCGTGACTATCGCATTGAGCCGCTCCCCTTGCATGAAGATTACCTGTTAGCCCTTATCTTTCGCTACCCTGCCACCCGCTCGACGGTTGACCAGATTATCCAACAAGACCTAGAGATTGCCCCCCAAGTCCAAGAGTTGCTTGGCAAGGATATTACCCAATTGTTGCAACGGGAAGAAAATCGTGCGATTTGGCAAACGTGGCTTGCTGCCAATGCTCCACAGCTTGCTGCGCCGAAGCTAGGCGAGCAACCCAAGCATGATACAATGATTACTTGGGCGCAGGAGCTAGGTGACACGCTACGCTCGCACGTTGAGTATTTAGCCTCGCTCAAGCTGCCCCGTACCACCGAATATACGTATATGCGGGATGCAGAAAGCTGTGTGCGCCATCTTCGCATCAAGCAGGTGCGCCACTGGCAGTTGCGCCTAAGCAAACAGACCAGAGACGTTGAGGATGCCGAAGACATTGCCCGTGCGGAGCGTATGCTGGTTGATCTTAGCCGCTATCTCGCCCGTATTACCGCGCCCCCCCAGAGCAAGGGGTTTCTCGATATGCGCCATACAGTAGAAAGGGAGTCGCACTAAATGCAGGGTACTTGCAGCCAAAAACACCGCTGGATTATTGGGCTATTGCTCCTCGCCGCTTTGCTGTTCGCCGGCTGTAGCGGGAATGCCCCAACACCCCCGACCAGTTCGCCTAGCCCCGTTGTCTCGCCTTCCCCCACACCCCAGAAAGCCTCCTTTCCCCCGTTTGATGATGTCCATATTCGGGTATTGACGCTAGACGACCCCGATATGCTAGAGCAACTCAAGCGGCGCACGATTGAATTTGAGAGCATGACCAATGTACATATTACGCTTGCAGACATCACGCCAGCAGAACAGCGGCAAATGGTGCTGCCTGCCACTCCCTCGGATGCTGCGACACCCCCCACAACAGAAACTACAACCACGACCACGACCACGAC
>CAZLKK010000026.1:20661-21050 GCA_964559995.1 uncultured Chloroflexaceae bacterium | reverse complement strand
CTGGGCGATCCGGTCGCCATGGTGGACGATGTAGGGTTCGATCCCGAGATTGACGAGCAGAACCCCGGTTTTACCCACCACAATGTCATTGCCACTGAGATAGAAGCGGTGATTGATGCGCTCACGAGCGGCTCATTTAGTCGCAATGACTTTCTCCAACAGCTTGACTACTTCTCCACTGCCATAGAAGATGCTGCTACTACAATGAGCGACTTTGCCGAAAAGCAAGCCTTGCTGAATACCGTATATGAGCAGTTCTTCCAGGGATTTTCGCAAAAACAGGCTGACATACATGGCATTGTCTACACCCCTCAACAGATTGTAGACTTTATGTGTGCTAGTGTAGATGAAGTATTGCAGTGGGAGTTTGGCAAATCGCTTTCTAGTGA
>CAZLKK010000026.1:19209-20629 GCA_964559995.1 uncultured Chloroflexaceae bacterium | reverse complement strand
CTCGCTCAACATTGAGCATGCCTATTACGAACGGACACAGGAGTACATCCCCTTTACCGGTATCAGTCTGCGAGACACGCTAGAGCCAGACCATAGCCAACCGCAAGGACAAGGACAAGACCTGTTGGTCATCATTGGCAACCCCCCCTACAACGCGGGGCAGGTGAGCGAGAACGACAACAACAAAAATCGCCAGTATAGCGAAATTGACCAGCGGATACGCGAGACCTACAAGCAGGACTCGCAGGCTACCCTCCTTACCAAGCTCTACGATATGTATGTCCGCTTTTTCCGTTGGGCGACAGACCGCATGAATGGGCGCGATGGGGTCGTCTGTTTTGTCAGCAACAATGGCTTCATGCAAGGTATCGCCTTTGATGGCTTTCGCAAGCACCTTGCCCAAGATTTCACGCATATCTATCACCTTGACCTCGGCGGCAATGCCCGGCGGGGAGGCGGGAGTAGCGTGTTTGGGATTCGTGTTGGTGTGGGTATCACGCTGCTAGTACGCAACGCTGCCCATACAACGCGGCAGATAGACTACTACCGGGTACCCGAAGCATGGACACGGGAGCAGAAACTGGCGTTTTTGGCAGACAAGCGCAGTGTTGGGGCGATCCAATGGGAGACGCTTTCGCCTGGGGCAGACCATACCTGGCTTACCCAGGGGTTGCAAACAGACTTTGCTACCTTTCTCCCATTGGGGACGAAACAGGCAAAAACCAAGCGGGTTCATAACCCACAAACTATCTTTAAGCAATTTTCGCTAGGGGTTTCAACCAATCGGGATAGTATTGTCTATGACTTTGACAAAAACCTGTTGACCACACGGGTGCAATCCTTCATTGAAGCGTATAATGCTGAGGTGTCGCGGTGGGTACGGGCAGAGCGACCCAAAGAGGTAGAAGATTTTGTCAACTATGCTACGGTAAAATGGAGCTCCATGCTGAAGCAAGCCCTCAAGCGTGAAACGTATGCAGCAATGGACACTGCCCATATTCGCCAGGTACACTATCGCCCATTCACCAAGAAGTATTTGTACTATAGCCGCCCACTGGTTGATGCGCCCGGCTTACATCAGCGATTTTTCCCTACTCCCGCTTGTGAACAAGAAAACATGGGCATCTGTGTGGCGGGTGTGGGGAACCGCAAGGGGTTTGGGTGTCTCGTCACCAACACCATACCAAGTTTGGATATAGCCTTTGAGAAGGTACAGTGTTTCCCCTTCTACACCTACGATGAGGACGGCGACAACCGGCGCGAGAACATCACCGATTGGGCGTTGGAGCAGGCGCAAAACCGCTATGGCGCAGGGGTGAGCAAGTGGGACATCTTCCACTATACCTACGCCATGCTCCACCACCCGACCTACCGTGAACGCTACGCCGACAACCTACGCCTGGAACTGCCCCGCATCCCG
>CAZLKK010000026.1:4587-19108 GCA_964559995.1 uncultured Chloroflexaceae bacterium | reverse complement strand
CTGGACGTGGCGGGTAGAGCAAATGCGGCTCACCCCTGACAAGGAGGCGATTATCGTCAATGATGCGCTTACCCTCGCTGGCATCCCCCCCGCTTGCTTCGAGTATCGGCTAGGCAACCGCTCGGCGTTGGAGTGGGTACTAGACCAGTACCGGGTCAGGACGGACCCCCGCAGTGGCATCACGAGCGACCCCAACCGCGAAGACGACCAGGAGTACATCGTGCAGTTGGTGGGGCGCGTGGTGCAGGTGAGTGTGGAGACTGTCACGTTGGTGGGGCAGGTGGCGGCGGTGGAGTTGTAGCGCAGGGCAGAGATTCGGACAACAAAGGGGAGCATAGCGTGGCTCACACAAGGCGAGCAATCGTGTCCAGTGTTTGTGGGATGTTGGTGCCAAGAAATATCCCGGCTATCGGCTCACTCAGGCTAGGGTCTCCGTTGAATGCTCGTCCCCCAAAGCCAAATACCGGGCGGGGTTCTGGCAATGCGGCTATCTCTTCCCCAATCGTGACGAGGTGTTGGGTATGTTCTTGCAGAGAGACAGACAGACAGACAAGCGCAGGGCGTACTATTCGGATAGTTTCGAGCAGGTCTGGTAAGGGGACTTCTGCCCCTAGATAGATGACATGCCATCCCTGACGAACTAGGGCAACAGCAAGCAACAGGATGCCAATGTCATGCTGTTCACCGGGGGCGCAGCCAGCAAGGATAGTCCCACGACCACCATTGCCATTGTTGTTGTAGGACGTTAGGATGGTGAGCAACTTACGGCGAATAAGGTGTGAGGTGAAGTGTTCTACTGCAACAGATACCTTGCCAGCGTGCCATTGCTCACCGATTTCTACCAGCGTTGTGCGTAAGAGGTGCTCTAGCACCTCATCAAAGCGGTAGAGCGAGAAGGCTTCGCTGATGACCTGCTCTGCGCGTTGTTCATCAAAGCTCATCAGGGCAGCGAAAAGCTGGTTATTGAGCCGTTCCCACGAGTATGGTTCGGTGTCTCGCGCTACGGGTTTCCAAGAGATGATGTTGTCCTCGCCGCTCTGTTGCAAAAGCGCAATAGCTTGGCTAATGGTCATCCCCTCAGCAGTACGATCTCGCAACCAACGAATAATGGCAATTTCACGCTCGGAGTAGAGGCGGTGTCCCCCACTAGTCCGGTGGGGTTGAATGATTCCATAGCGGCGTTCCCAAGCGCGAAAGGTATCGGAAGGTACCCCCGTTTCTTGGGCAACCGCTTTGGTATTGTAGATTGGTATGGTTGAGCAGTGCTCAAGTGTGTGTAGAGGAGTCATGAAGACCTTATCGTATAGAGAAACCTTCTCTGTGAAGCATAGCACAGTTGCACACCCTTTGTCAAATGCCTGCACAGTGGGGGTAGATATTTTCCCGCGTTATAGCAATGTTACCCAACAAAAGCTGTCTATCTCCTGCTGTCCGCCCCCTGCCCCCGCTCCCATGCCAGAGCGACAACCCTCTTCCCCTGCCCCCGCTCCCATGCCAGGGCGAGGGGGAGCAGAACATTGGGCGCACCGCCATGCGCCCCTACGGACCGGTTTCTCCCGCGTAGTGGGGGAAGGGGGTAGGGGATGGGGGCTTGCCCGGTGAGCGGTTGCCGACAACGGCTCGCCAGTAATTGTTCGTTTGTTCGTAACCCCCGGACCAAATGGCTAGAGGATGCTTTACCCTATCTAGCTAACAATTGCTCAATACGCATCTGCATAGCAGTCACGTCTAACGGCTTAACCAGATATGCTGCAAGGTTCATCTCTGCATACCGCTGCTGGTCACCGGGCAACACCAGCGTACTGGTCGCAATGATGGGCAGGGTTGCGCTATGCGTGTGCGAACGGACCAACCGAATAAGCTCGCTCCCTTCCATATCGTGAATATACACATCGGCTATAATCAAGTCTGGCTGATCATCTTTCAGCCGCGCTATCGCTTCCACCCCGCTACGCGCTACGACAAAACGGTAATGCTGACACAGGGAATCGGTATGGCAAAGCTGCTGGATAGTCCGCTCATTGTCATCAACCAGCAGTATCAGTGGAGCATTGGCAGGAGGGGGAGGAGCGGGATATTCGGGAGTGTCGTTGGAATTGGAAGGGGTACTCAACCCATCAAGCTGGCTCCAGCTTTCTGGTGAAGGCTCAATCCAGGGAAGTGCCACGGTGAAGCTGCTCCCCTTGCCCACCGTTGTTTCCAGCGTCATGCTGCCGCCATGCATATCCACGAGGCGATAGGCAAGAATAAGCCCCAACCCCACCCCGCTATGGGTGCGGGCAAGGCTACCATCTCCCTGCACAAAGGGACGAAAGAGACGCGGGATATGCTCCTGTGCTATCCCATTCCCCGTATCCCACACCGACACCTCTACCCGCTGCTGCTGCGGTTTCCCCATCGCTTTGATGCCAATAGTGCCACCTTCCGGGGTAAACTTGATAGCATTGTCGAGTAGCCGCTTGATACTCTGCTTAACCTTGCGCTCGTCTGCTACCAGAATAGGCAGCATCTCGTCAATATCCAGCCTTGCTTCAAGCTGCTTGTGGGCTATTTCCTGCGTAGAGTTCTGCATACTACTTTGGCAAATGCTGCTGATTTGGCAGGGGGCAAGGGTCAGTGTCACATTACCAGACTCTATATGGGAAAAATCCAGCAGGTTATTGATAAGCGCGAGGAGGCGGTGTCCAATTTGCGTAATAACCGAGAGCATTTCCTTTTGTTGTTCTTCCAACGAACCATAGGAGCCAAGCGAAAGGGCTTCACTCATCCCAAGTATCGCATTAAGCGGAGTACGAAACTCATGGCTAATGTTTGCGAGAAACTCATTTTTGAGCCGAGCGGTGCGCTCTAGCTCGGCAGTAGCCACGCTCAAGGCTTCCGTTCGTTCGTGAACCCGTGCTTCTAGCTGCGTGTTGTGGGTTTCCAGTTGTCGTTGCATATGCTGCAACGAAAGGTGGGTAGAGATACGTACAAGCACCTCTTCCACATGAAAGGGCTTGGTGATAAAGTCTACCCCCCCCAGCGCAAAGGCTTTCACCTTATCCAGTGGTTCGTTGAGCGCACTCAGAAAGATAATTGGTATGGAACTAGTACGGCTATCTGCTTTGAGTCTTCTACAGACCTCATAGCCATCTACGCTAGGCATCATAATGTCTAGCAGGATGAGGTCTGGGGGGGTGGTCAGGGCGGATTCGATTGCCAGCGAACCACTAGGGGCAAGCCGTACGCTGTACCCCTGCTCCTTCAAGATACCAGAGAGTAATCGCAGGTTTTCGTGGGTATCATCAACCACAAGTATCGTCGATGGAGCATCATGCATAAGATAGATTTTCTCCTCTTTGGGCTGCATCAACCAGTGAACGCAGCGTTAGATAATCAAAAGATTGGGCAAGCAACCGTAAAGCATCAGCGGTCTTCTGCTGATAGGGAAGTATGGCTTCAATAACCGACTCTATTGCGTCTAGGTCTGTTTCAATAATCGCCTGCTGGAGCCGCTCCAACAAAGCTGACGGCAAAGCCGCCATTTGGGTTGCTAAATCTTCACCTGCAGAGTCAGATGATGCTAGGGTATGGCTGGTCCTAGTAGCATGGCGTACATCTTGCCTAGTTGGCTCTTCTGCATAGATAAATTGTACTCCAAGTTGGGTATGGATCATTTCAAACACATCTTCCACCCGAAAAGGCTTACGGACAAAGCCATCACAGCCAGCGGCTAATACCCTAGCGCGATCTTCCTCAAATGAGCTTGCAGTTAGGGCTATGATGACTGGAGGGGTGAGCGAAGGGGTATCAGCAGCCAGTGTTTTGATGCGACGGGTGGCTTTGTAGCCATCCATAATCGGCATACGCATGTCCATCCAGATAAGGTGAGGGGAGTGCTCTTTCCAGACATCAATAGCTTCTCTCCCATTGCTGGCTTCATACACCACAAAGCCCAATGGACGGAGCAAGTCTACCAGAATATGCCGACTCTCCCAACGGTCATCGACAACGAGAATACGATAGGTAGGTTGTCCCGGTGCTAAACTTATGACCTGTTGTCTGATTGGCATGTAGGAGATGTCTGCAGCGGTTGCTAGGGCTACGGGCAGCTTGATACTGAAGGTTGAGCCATAGCCTATCTTGCTCTGCACCATAATTGTTCCGCCCATCAGCGTCACAAACCGTTTGGTAATCGCCAATCCCAACCCCGTGCCTTCTTGCATTTGCTGCCCCGTTTTTGCCTGCACAAAGGCATCAAAAAGCGTTTCTAGTTCCTCCTGTTCAATCCCTAGTCCGGTATCTTCCACTTCAATCATCAGGGTAACGTTTGTACTCGTATCTCGCGTATCTGTAGCAGATAGGTTCCCATCTTCTGCTTGTTGCTGTATCCGCGTTCGCAAACTTACCCCCCCCTCGTTGGTAAACTTCAACGCATTACCAAGCAGGTTGGTGAGTATCTGCCGGATACGTACCTCGTCACTAACAATGTAGCGGGGCAGTTCGGGGGAATAGTCCAACAGCAGCGTGAGATTTTTCTCCCGTGCGCGGAGTTGAAATATCGTTCCCAGATCATTGAGCATGTGGTAGAAATCAAAGGCTGAGGTAGTCAGCGTCATATGTCCTGCTTCAATTTTGGACAGGTCTAGCACATTATTGATCAGCGAGAGCAAGTGTTCGCCACTGCGATAGATAATGTCTACCCGGTCTTGATGTTCCGGCGAGAGGCTAGGGCTACGCTTCAAGACCTGGGCAAAGCCAATGATAGCATTGAGAGGAGTACGTAGCTCATGGCTCATATTAGCAAGAAAGAGGCTCTTGGCTCGGTTGGCAGATTCGGCAGCCTCCTTAGCCCGGCGAATCTCCTGTTCGGCACGTTTCTGCTCCGTAAGGTCTAGCCCAGATATTGCCAACCGGGTGATGTTGCCATAATCATCTTTGATGGGATAGACAGAATTGTCTATAACCCGCCCGTTACGTTCGTCTATAAACCGCACCGGTTGACCAGTTTTGAGGGCTTCTTCAACGTGCTTGCGCCGCTCACGGGCAACTTGTGGGGGTACATAGTCATAGGCACATGTGCCGGTCAATGCCGCTACTGTCGTGCCAAGACGGGTTGCTACCGTCTCATTTGCCTTGAGCACCATACCCTCTGTGTCCATTAAGAAGGCGGATTCTTGCAGCACATTCAGCATTGCCCGCAACATCTCCTCGCTATAGCGCAGTTCTTTTTCTGCTTGTTGTCGCTCGACAATTTCAACTTGCAAGGTTTGGTTGATAGCCTCAAGTTCACGGGTGCGCTCACGCACTTGACGGTCTAGGGTTTCATAGGAAGAACGAAGCGCATACTCCGCCTGCTTGCGAACGGTAATGTCATCAAAGGAGGCAACCACCGCGTAAGGGATAGTCTCGCCTGCATGAAACAGGGGTTGGGTATTGACAGAAAGCCAGGTTACTGTCCCATCTGTTTTGCCTAGTCCAATAATGACATTCAAGCAGGGTTTGCCCGTTTCGAGCGTGATAGTTGTTGGGTAGGTCTCGTTGGTAAAGGGGATGCCGTTCTCGTGTATTGCCTGCCAGTCTGGGGATATGAAAGTATACTGGTTGTGGGCAGTTTGGGTAATGCCAAGCATACGCTCGGCACTCGCGTTGCAGGTGATAATCGTGCCATTGCGGTCTCGCAATACCACCCCCTCTTGCAGCACCATGATCATAGAGCGATAGCGTTCTTCGCTCTCACGCAAGGCTTCCTCTGCCAGTTTGCGCTCGGTGATGTCATCGGCTATACCCGCGTGTTGCCAAACATTGCCCTGGACAGGAAAAGCCCGTGCATGCACCCAACGAACCGTACCATCGGGTCGTATGATGCGGTATTCTTCATCAAACCCACCAGTCTGTTGATAGGCATGCATAGCAGCAAAAACATCCTGCTGGTCATCCGGGTGAATAGACTCCAGAAATGAGCCAGGATTATCATAGAGACTCTGACAGCTACGTCCCCATATGGTCTCATATGCCGGGCTGATATAGAGAATCTGTTGGCGTGTTTCATCCCGTATCCAAAAGACTTGGTGGATGTTTTCTGTCAACTGTTGAAACCGCTCCTCGCTAAGTTCAAGGGCGACTTCTGTCTGTTTGCGAACAAAGTGCTCTTGTTGCAAGGCATCAGCAGACCCTTGCGCTTGGCGCATATGTTCAAGCAGAACGCGGTAATTGGCAAGTTCCTGCTCCAGTTCTGTGACACGCTGGTGCAATGCTGCATGTTCCATTTGCCATGCTTGATGGTCCATTGCCCCGACTCCTGAAAATGGTATTATAGGCTAGATTGTCTTATGCCTTACTACTATAGCATAGCTAGTGGGACACATGAAGACTTTTTTGGTAGAGATTGAGTGAACACGGGCAAAAAGGGCAAAATTGCCTATGCCCCTGCACAGCACCAGCATTGGCTTCTCTTCCCTATCACCTGCAGAACTAGCAGCATTGCGAGCACAGATGCAGGCACGCAATGGGGGCAACACCGACAATGCATCATGATTCCTTCTCATCCCCCGCTCCCATAAAAGGGCAAGGGAAGGGGAGCAAACCGGACTTTGCCATCGCCCTACACCCGCCTCTCTGGGTGTCCTTGTCTCTTATCCTATCTCGTTGTATAATAAAGAAGAACTCTTCAGTGGCATAAGAGTCGATGGGAGTAGCGGGGGCATAGTTCCCCCATTGCGGCTCGCCACAAAACCAGAGAATGAGTTTTCTCTGGTTTTGAACCTATCATCAATCTACCTTGTATGTGCTTGGTTGTCCTCAGTACAACGAGGTTATGTAACACGCTCTCTGAAAGGGCTATCACCTAACGGGTCTGGGAAAACCACAACTACGTAATCTCTTAAAGATTGCTGTATTTGGCTGTGAGGCTACACAGCATAGGGCAAATTCCCGAGAAGCTCAATCCTTTTAGCGTTGGAAGTAGCCAGTAGAGGACACATAGTAGGAATTTTGTTAGTGTTCCCCGGTGAACACTTAGAAAGTAGCAGCACATTATTATGACCAGTGAACCTCAATGGGAAACCACAGAGCATGGCTGGCATGCTGTTGCATCCTTGAGTAAGGGGTATCAGTGGACAGCATACATAGAGTATGTTGATGCATCATACTGGCGTATCTGGGCTGGGTGCATGTTCGATAGCCTCCGCCTCGCACAGGAATGGTGCCGAGCTGAGATTACTCACCAAGTTCAGCGTCTTGGTGGAGAATCGTTGGAAGTACCGGCTGCTGCCGAAGAGGTGGCTCCTGAATCTGAACCAACAGCATGGGACTGGCTCTGGCTAACGCTCCATGATGATCTTGGAAAAGATCGTTTGGCACAAATCCAAGATGAATTTCCCCGCCGATTGCAACAAGAGCAAACGGCAAAAGCGTAAGATACTCCCCATGTTCCCCTCTCCTGCCCCTTCCCCCACACCGTGGGGAAAAGGGGGTTTTGTGGTTTCCCCTTGACTTTTTATGGGAGAGGAAGCAGGGAGAGCGGATAATAATGGGGTGGGTTTAGCCCGGTAGACCTACCCCTGAAAATCCCCCCTACCCCCTAGCCTCTAACCACCCGTAGCAGCGGGAGGCTTCGCACTCATCCTCTCTCCCCCTTCCCCCCCACGGTAAAACACGGGGCTGGCGGCGATATTTGGGAAAGCAAAGCTACCGCATGGCAGCAACATTCCATCGTCCATTTGTCCCCTTTACCCCTTCATACTCACCAATCTGCTGGCATATACGCCATACCGGTATCCGCTTTATGTTATCCCCTCTTGTTGCATTATCGCAAAATAGATGTAAAATAACGGTATTAAGAGTTTTTTGTAAGTTCCTTCTTGTCAAAGAAGGGAAAGGAGAACCACGCTCTATGAAACGACCCATGAATATCATACTCGCGTTGGTACTCATGCCGTTAGTCATGCTCTCTTACCTACCACAAACCCAAGCACAAGAACAGCGATGCTTTCCCGAAACCGGCTACTGCATCTCTGGAGCCATCTATGAATACTGGGACTTTAACGGTGGTTTGCCAGTGTTTGGATACCCTATTACAGACCAACGGGTCGAGACCATCGAGGGATGGACCGGACCAGTCCAATGGTTTGAACGGGATCGGCTAGAGGACCACGGGACAGATGGGGTGATGGCGGGACGGCTAGGCGCACGGATACTAGAACTCCAGGGGGAACCCTGGCAAACCTACCCCCAAGTCAGCGATGCTCCCGCCGGCTGCACCTTTTTCCCAGAAACAGGGCATAGCCTGTGTGACCCCTTCTACCTGTTTTGGGAGAAGCATGGCGGGGTTCATCGGTTTGGCTACCCCATAACCGAAGCCCATCAGAAGACCATCGGAGACTGGACAGGCACAGTGCAGTACTTTGAGCGTCGCCGGATGGAACATCACCTAGAAAATGCCGGCACACCCTACGAAATACTGTTTGGTCTCCTCGGCAATGAAGTGCTCGCCAAGCTAGGGAAATGTGGGAATGAAGTCCTGCCAGAACTCCAGAGTGCCTATGACCGAGCGAACTTTACCGAAGAACTTGGCTGTCCTGGCGAAGTCATCGAAGACCTCCCCGCAGCTATCCAAAATATGGAGAACGGTCTCATGCTATGGGTAGATTATGGCGAGGATACCCAACAGGTCTATGCTATCTGGACCTATGGCCGCTATAAGTCATTCAAAGACACATGGAGAGAAGGTATGGATGAACGACCAAACGTCAACCCACCACATGGCTTATTTGCGCCAGTACGTGGTTTTGGCAAAGTCTGGACAGACGATCCATCGGTGCGTTCTGAACTTGGATGGGCAGTAGAAGAGCACGAACGAGCAACTACCGCTACAGTCCAACCATTTGACCACGGACGGATGATCTGGTTGAAGGATTCCGATATGGTCTACATCCTAGGACCTGAAGAATGGAATGTCCAATACCTCTCACGACAGTAACCAAACTTGATAAGATAACGACAACGAGGATGGGAGAGGGGAGAGGGGAGAGGGGAGATTCTCCCCTCCCACGCAAACCACCAGGGGGAGGGGAGTCCCTTCTCCCCCACATGACCGCAACAACCGGGGCATATACGCCTCATATGGAAGAACGCACGAGAACAGAATAGTTCCTAACCCACAGCTAGACACAAGGGGATCATGTATGACAAAAGACATCTTTCTTGGTATTGATATTGGCTCAACTACAGTAAAAGTCGTTGTTTCAGATCGCTCACGGCAAATGCTCGACCATCGATACCTCCGCTCACAAGGAAAACCACGCCAAACACTCTTGAACGCCATTGAAGACTTACAACAAACCTTCTCGCTAGAACGGGTAGCTGGCGTGGGGATGACTGGCTCCGGCGGGGAGCCGATTGCGCGATTGATTGGCGGACAGCATGTCAACGAACTTATCGCCCAAACCCGCGCCATTGGGGAATACCACCCAGAAGCCCGTACCGTCATTGAGATAGGCGGACAAGACAGTAAGTTTCTCTCTACCGAATGGGACGAAAAAAGCGGCAAAATGATGTTGATGGATTTTTCCATGAACACGCTCTGCGCCGCAGGGACCGGATCATTTCTTGACCAGCAGGCAGAACGACTAGGCATTTCCATTGAAAATGAGTTTGGTGTCCTTGCCCTGCAATCACTAAGCCCCGCCCGTATAGCAGGCAGATGTACCGTTTTTGCCAAGTCGGACATGATTCACCTGCAACAAAAGGGAACCCCCCTCAATGACATCATCGCTGGACTCTGTATGGCACTAGCTCGCAACTTCAAGAGCGTGATTGGCAAAGGTAAATCGTTTGTCCCGCCTATCCTCTTTCAAGGGGGCGTTGCCTACAATGCCGGCGTAATCCGGGCATTTGAGCATGTGTTGGGCTTAGAAGAGGGCGAGCTGATTGTCCCAGACAATCACCCCCTCATGGCAGCACTTGGCACAGCCTTTGTCGCTATGGATGAAGAGGAAGAGGGGACAATCTCCTCCTTCAAAGGATTTCAACCCCTCAAAGAAGCCCTAGAAACAACCAAGCACGAAGCTGACAGTATGCCCCCCCTCTATGCCACTGGTTTTCCTATACCAACCTACCAATCTACGCCTATGTCCCTGAACGGCGTAGGCAATATTCCCGTCTATCTTGGCATTGACGTAGGGTCTATCAGTACCAACGTAGTCCTCATTGACGAACATGCCCACGTTATCTCCCGCCGCTACCTCCACACCGCAGGTCGCCCACTTGAAGCAGTGCGAAAAGCCCTCCACGAAATCTACGAAGAGGTAGGCGATAGGGTAGTCATACAAGGGGTAGGCACCACTGGCTCAGGTCGCCACCTCACCGGCGATTTTGTCGGCGGAGATATTATCCGCAACGAAATCACCGCCCAAGCCCGAGCAGCAACGGCTATCAATCCAGAGGTAGATACCATCTTTGAGATAGGCGGACAGGATAGTAAGTACATCAGCCTTAGTCATGGAGCCGTGATAGACTTTGCGATGAACAGCGCGTGTGCTGCGGGTACTGGCTCCTTCCTTGAAGAGCAAGCAGACCGACTCAAGATCAATATCAAGCAAGATTTTAGCGAACTTGCCCTCTCCACCTGCTGTCCTACCTGTCTAGGCGAACGCTGCACCGTCTTTATGGAATCAGACATTATCCACCATCAGCAGCAAGGGGCAAAGATAGATCAACTTACCGCCGGGTTAGCCTACGCTATTGCCCAAAACTACCTCAACCGGGTGGTAGATGGGCGCGTGATAGGCAAAACCATTTTCTTCCAGGGCGGCGTAGCCTGGAATAAAAGCGTTGTGGCAGCCTTTGAATCGCTGCTCAACCGCCCCATCATCGTTCCCCCGCACCATGATGTCACCGGGGCTATCGGGGCAGCTATCCTCGCTATGGAAGGAATGCTAGAACAGCGCACCAACGGCGAACACGTCACCACCAACTTTAAGGGCTTTAACCTCTCAGACCGCCACTACGAGTCCACCGTCTTTGAATGTCGTGCCTGCCCCAACCTGTGCGAAATTAGCAAGGTAGTTATCGGCGGCGAGAAGCCGATTTTCTATGGCGCACGTTGTGATAAGTTTGAAGAGGCAGGCAGGCATAGTGGGGCAAAAATCGTGAGTTCTATCCCAGACCTGTTTGAAGAACGCACTAGCCTGCTAGTAGGTGACTATACCCCGCCCCCTCCACGTATGAATGGCGTTATGCGAGTGGGTATCCCACGAGCTATGACCTTCCATGATATGTTCCCCTACTGGCGAACGCTGTTTAAGACGCTTGGTATTGAAATTGTCGTCTCAGAAGCCACCAACCCGCAAGTGGTGAGACAAGCCCTAGAATATGCGGCAGTTGAAGCCTGCTTTCCCGTCAAATTGATCTATGGGCATGTCTTGGACTTGCTAGAGAAAGAGGTAGATTTCATCTTCCTACCGGGCGTTATTAACCGCGAGAATGTTTCCCCCAATCAAGAGGAAAACAACTACTGTCCCTACATTCCCGCTACATCCTATCTTGTCACAGCCCATATAGACCTCCCATCCAAAGGGGTTCGTCCCCTTCAGTTTCCCTTCCAGATGCGATGGGAGAAAACCAAGAAACGGGATTTACAAGAGTTTGCCCGCCAGTTAGGGGTTCCCTACAAACGGCTTGAGGAAGCAGATGCTGCGGCTATGCTTGAACAACGGGCATTTTACCGGGCTATACGCCAGCGGGGGCAAGAAATTCTCGCCAGCTTGTCCGAGGATCAGGTCGCCGCGGTTATCGTAGGTCGTCCCTACAATGCTACAGACCTGGGGGTATCCCAGGACCTCCCCTTCAAACTCCGCAAACTGGGGGTGTTGCCCATACCAATGGACTTCCTCCCGGTAGATAACGTGGATATTTCTTCAGAGTATGAAGATATGTTCTGGCGCAGTGGACAGGATATTCTCGCCGCTGCTCATATCATTCGTGACAACCCCAACCTCAATGCCGTCTATGTGACCAACTTTAGCTGTGGACCGGACTCGTTTATCATTAGCTTTTTCCGCCGTATCCTCGGCGATAAACCCTTCTTGGAACTGGAAATGGACGAACACACTGCTGATGCGGGTATTATGACCCGCTGTGAAGCCTTCTTTGATAGCTTAAAAATGGGGAAAGGAGCCATTGTATGACCACGACTACGACTAAGGTAGCAGCAAAAAACCCTGCACCAACCACGATAACCAGCCAAAACGGAACCCAAAATGGAACCCAAAACGGAATCCAAAACGGAACCCAAAATGGAATCGAAAACGGAACCAACAAGTATAAGGACTATAAGCGGCATACCTATATTCCCTATATGTGCGATCATGGCTATATGCTGGCTGCCGCAATGCGCTCGCATGGGTTGCCTGCTGAAGTTTTGACCCCCACTACCACCAAGACCCGTGAAATAGGGTTGCACTACTGTCGGGGCAGCGAATGTTTGCCATGCATTACCACAACGGGAGACATTATGCAGCGGGCGCGACACGAAGATTTTGACCCACAACAGGCTGCGGTCTTTATGCCCACTACGGCTGGCTCTTGTCGGTTTGGGTGCTACAATGTGCTCCAGAAGGAGATATTGGCGGAGCATGGTTTGGCTGAAGTAGATTTCCTCTCCCCATCTGCGTCCAACTCCTATCAGGGTTTGGGGGAAAAACCGCAACTCTTGCGCTTGCTCATTTGGGAAGGGGCTGTAGCAGGCGATATACTGCACAAGTTGCTGCATGGGCATCGCCCATATGAACGCAACAAGGGACAGACCGATGTGGTCTACCAACAAAGCCTTGACCGCGTAGTTGCGGCGGTTGAAGCCGGTGGGGGGAAGGAGCTTGTCGAGGCGATGCGCTGGGTTGGGCGACAGTTTGAGCGTATCCCGCTGGACAAGAGCACCCCACGCCCAATGATTGGCATTGTAGGGGAGATATACCTGCGCTTTAACAAGCATGTCAATCTTGACCTGCCCCGTCAGGTTGAGCAGGCTGGCGGTGAGGTGCAGATTGCCGGTATCACCGAGTGGCTTTACTATACAAACTGGACCTACATTCGAGATGCGTGGTTCTTCAAGAATACCAAACGTTACGTAAAGATGCGACTGACCGATGCGTACCAACGCCATCTTGAGCATAACATCTTGAAGCCAGTAGAGCACCTGATCAAGCATCCGCATGACCCACACGTTTCTGAACTCATGGCAAATCTTACCCCCTACTACCATTCCGATCTACATTCGGAGGCTATCTTGAGCATGGGGTCAGCTATAGACTTTGGCAAGCGGGGGTTTGATGGTCTGCTCAATGTGATGCCTTTCTCCTGTATGCCAGGGACGATTACCGCCGGTATTGCGCCCCGTATGCGGGCAGACCTCGACAATATCCCGTGGCTAGATATTTCGTATGATGCCCAAGAGGGAACGAATATCAAAACCCGTTTGGAAGCCTTTATGTATCAGGCGGCACAGTTTCAGCGCAGGAAAGCCCGACAGACGCAACAAAAGAAAGCCAGCTAACCTTCACCAGGCAAGCCCCCATCCCCTACCCCCTTCCTCCACGACGCGGGAGAAGAGGGGGGGGCTCCCCTCGCCCTGGGATGGGAGCAGGGGCAGGGGGAGAGGGTTGTCGCCCTTTATGGGAGCGCGAGCAGCATGGTATATCACAACGGCAATTTGCCGAGAATCTTGGGTGTAATAAGTCGTATATAGGAGCACTTGAGCATGGCAGAGCAAAACCCAATGTTTAGCCTTGTGCTCAAGGTCGCCAAATACTTTGGGGTCACAACAGATGCCCTCATCCAAGATGCTATTGAGCTTGATACAGGGGGAGAAAGCGGTTAGCACCGGACAAATACGTACCCCTCGCCACGGTATGAGACGAGGGGAGTAAGGAGTTAAAAGGAGTTAAATAAAGATGTTCATATCATACCACAAAAAAGTGAAAATGTGCAACCTGGAATCTTGCTGCTATGCCACTACAGCCCAAGCAATTGCGCCTTAGCAGCACGAAATTCCTCATCGGTAATCAACCCTTGTTTGTGCAGCTGACCGAGCCGCTCAAGCTGCACCAACACATCAGCACCAGTGGCATACTCGCCGCCTGTGCTCGTGTGGTAGCTTTGGCTACTACCCGCCGCAGGATTACCGGGCGCAGATGCCGGTGGCTCCCCGCCGCCGGTGTCTTCGGGGAAGGAAAACGTATCCAAAAAGACTCCGCCTATCGTTTTGCCTAGCTCATTGCCAAGCAACCCGCCGATAAGTGCCCCCGTAAATGTCCCCAATATGGGCATCACTGCGGTGCCAGCCGATGCCCCGGCTATCACGCCTGCCCCAAGACCAGCCAGTCCGCCGACCTCTTGATTATGTTCATGTTGACTTTTATCGCTCACCGGAAATCCCCTTTCCATGCAATTGTCATCTCATTACTTACCATGACGATGATGCTTCCCAAATTGTTGCACCCAAATGCGCTAGGGGGAATTTTCCATGACGATGGGCAATAGTACA
>CAZLKK010000026.1:500-4577 GCA_964559995.1 uncultured Chloroflexaceae bacterium | reverse complement strand
CGGAACACATACATCTATAGCCGCGAAGACAATGCTCCTGTGGTTGTGTCAACACAACGGTAGACCCCGCGCTCAACCCCCACTCGTTTACCGTATCATACCCGCGTGCCGTCACCACAAGCTGGTTATTGGTCGCATCATACCCTGCCACTCCGCGGAGCGTCTCCAACGGCACCACAACCTCGCCCTGCTCCTCCCGTGCATCAAAAGCCCCATCTACGGGGGTTAGCGCGAGCCGATTGGCACCATCCCATACCGTGCCGCCAAGATAGACCTCACCTGCCGCTATCGGCACATCCCCCGCAAGCGTCACAACCAAGTACACCTGGTCGCCATCTTGTTCGCTGGTTATGCCCCGTACCAGCACACCGGTTGGGGTTTGCTCTTGTAGCCACGCGGGTTGCATCCCCCCCCACACCCCCGACTCGCTCTGCCCACGTACCAATACCAACGTATCGCTCATATGCTGTCCTGTTTGAAGCAAGCGCGTTGGTGAAATCGGAATGACCGTTTGTGCTGTCTCTACCGGGCTATCCCACGCCCCATCTATGACGGTCATCGTTATCGGCTCGCTGCCATACCAGTGCGACATATCCAGCGAAAGGTCGGCATCACGCACCTGCCCCGTCCCCGCATCGAGCATCGCCGTCACCGTCACCGTTGCCGTATCGCTGATCACCCGGAGCTCGCGCACATCAGGACCAATCGGCAGCAGGTAGGGCGCACGCGCCACCCGCGCCGCATACAACAACGCAGGCATATTGCGCTGCCAGAACCCCCCCCCTGATGCATCATCCAGACAGGATGCAGGCGGCATAAATCCGCCACACTGCCCAAATGTGGGACCTATCTCGAAGGTGTAAGAGGGAATACCAAGCGTGGCATAGGACCAGTCATCTGTCGTGCCAGAAGTGGGGTAGAGCGTAACCGCCTGTCCCGCATAGTAGCCATTCATTGCCGCCATACGCCGCCCTAGCCGTGCCAAGCCTGCCGCGTTGGGGGATGGACTATCGGTGTAGCCCCAGGGCCAAAGCACCATCTCTGCATAGGAGTGCAGCGAGATGAGCACCCCAGAAGTGGTGTCTGGGGCAGGTTGTCCACTGCTCCCCGGCGAGGGGTGGTTGGGGAAAAGCGAGGTTACAAACTGTTGAATAGCCTGCGTCTCTGGTTCAGACACCGCCTCATCGCCAGGGAACGTCTGTTCGCACGGGTCTATATCAGGACCAAAGACCGTCCCCCACTGGTAGCCAAAGTTGCGGTTGAGGTCTACCCCTATCTGATTGGACATAGACGGGGGAACAGCACACCCCCCCCCAAACTGGTCATCAATGTTTTTGCGCTGAAAATAGCCTTGCTCTGCCACCTTGCGCCCATCGGGGTTTGCCATAGGCACGACAACCACCTCGTGCTCGTCGAGCAACCACGTAATCGTGGCATCTGTGCCATACCCCTCTAGCAGCATAGTGATAAAGCGGGTGGCAATCTCGGCACTGACCATCTCACGGGCATGGATAGCCGCCAAGAGAAAAAACACCGGCTTCTCGCCGGTGTGCCGTTGGCTGGTCATTCGCAATGCCAGCAGATCATAGCCCCGCTCTTGCCCATACTGCACCCGCTCCCACGAGTCGCCAAAATCCTCAACCCGTGCCAGCGTTGGGTACTGCTGCTCCATTTGATAGAGCATTGCGTGGATGTCCTCAACCGTTTGGTAACGCTCAAGGTAGGACAACAACGTCCACCTATCAAACAAGCGGGTTTGCTCTTCGTCTACTTGCACCTGCCACCCCTGGGCAAGCAGCATGCGCTGCTGCTCGGCGGAGACGAGCGCGACCACCTCATCCCCCGTTTGGTTATGCGATTCTAGTAGGTCTATACCCAAATGACGGAGGTCATCGGCAGTGGTGGGCGAGGTACGTTGTACCCGCACGACCAGCGGCGTGTCATACAGCGCACTAGCCCGGATGAGGGCATGGCGCAGGGGAGAGGTGGGGGAGAAACGCATGGGGGGGGCGGGGGCAGTGGCAACCTCTGCTTGCGCTGGTTGTCCCGCATACGCCAGCACCACCGCCAACACCACCACGCCCCCAATAACTATGACCGTATGAAACCAACGTTGTAGGTATTGCATAAGAGGCTCCTAATCCCCCTAACGAACAGTCTCTCAGGGGTAGGTCAAACGAACTGTTTTATTCCCCTCTCCCCCCTTGTCCCCTCTTCCAGAAGGCGAGGGGGAGCCGTCGTGGTAGCAAGGGAGCATGCCCACTTGGTACCACCCCCTGCCCGGTGAGCCGTTGCATGCAACGACTCAACACCATGACCTACCCTTGTAAGAGACTGTCTGAAAAGGGTAGCAGGGATACCAAAATCCTGGTTTTGAGGGTCAAGAACCTGTCAAAACTCGCAAAAAACCCTGGTTTTGGGTCGTACAAACCTGTCTTGAGACAAGGGTTGACCCCTTTTCAGACAGTCTCTGAGGGTTATCAAAATGGTTGTCAAAACAGGAGTACTGGTCTAGGAAACGTGATAGCAGAGGGAAATCTAAGCGGTGTGTCCTATAACGGGCAAATACAGGCTACTCACTTGGGAAAACGTCCATGCGTGTTGACGTTTTTGCAGGCTCTGCATGCTTTAGGGGGGGCGGCGGTGAGATGCTCTGCATAGAACATGGCACCATTCTGCTGGCTCCATCAGCCGTCTCCATCCCCCTCACGAGTACCCGTGCCAAACGCATACGAGAAGCAACGGGTAGGGACACCAGTGCGCCTACCCCCTGCCAACTCCCCTCTACGGAGATATCCAGGCAACCTAGCCGATTGCCGCTTTTCGAGAGCAACTTGGTTGGACGATCAGATGCGCTAAACAAGACCTGACAGTTCCTCAGTGATTTTCTGTCTTGACATTTTATAATAATATTTTGTGATTAGAGAATATAAATCAATAATTTATATAATAAATACCCGTAATATCCCCATAAAAGAGTAAATAAACCAATAATTTACCTATACTATCTTTCTCTAAAAATCTTGTGTAGTTATAGTAAATGTTTTGTTCGTATTTACATTCATAAGGCTTTTTACTTATAGGGAGTGTACGTCCATTTTGTAAACCATCATACGCATGGCTGCTTTGCCTTACTGCCCCCCCAAGAACCCTACGCGAAGCGTGTCCATCCAACGCAACGGCAAGCTGTCCTAGAGCGGGCAGCAACACCCGTAAACAGAAAAAGGAACAGACATGCTTGTCAAGACGTGACTTCCCATGTTATACTACATCAAGACGTAGCTATTGGCACAAGTCTCGTTCCCCTCTAGCGTCGTGGGCAGGGAGCAGTCGGTATCCCGCTTGCCCAGCGGTACCCACCCGAAGGATAGCGGCAGCCCCGCTCGGACACTGGTCACGGGAACGATCCCAAAAGAAAGGAGTATCCCTTGATGCAATGCATACGGGGACCATGATCTGCCCACTGGCAGCGGCATAGTCGTTGCTGGTTATTCATAGCCCCCGCTGGTGCAGGCGGCAATATTCCCGTGTTCCCACGGACACAAGACCGGTAAACCCCGTGGTTGTCAGAGACCGGTTGCCGAAACCTGGTCATTGCCAAGACTAAATACCCACAGGAAGACAGAACTCCGCTGCGGATGAGGATGGTTCTGTGGGAGTAGGACAATGGTGAGAATGTTGCCACACGCACGAGAGCACCGGGTGGATGGTTCTGGACGTACAAATTCCCAGAACTGGAGAACTGCTCGTTCACGAAAACGAGGAGGAGGTATCCCCTACACTTTTTTTCGTTACTTGTCACGGTACCATAATCTTTGCTCCTTATTACGACCAATATTGTCCAGATTATGGATAATATTGTCCAGTATGGGAGCATACGCTAATGGGGCTCCTCATTCCCTTGCGCTTGTCGGTTTCTTCCCCAACTGCACCCGTTCATTCGCCACCTTCGCCACCTCAATAGAGCGTAGCGGCATCATTGGGCTTGCCAGGGACCCGCCAGCACCCGTACCGCACTCGTATCGCCACCAGGAATTTCCCCCACACTCACCTGTCTATTCAGGTTGAGGGCAATGA
>CAZLKK010000026.1:0-490 GCA_964559995.1 uncultured Chloroflexaceae bacterium | reverse complement strand
GCGGCAGTCATGCGGCGACAACCGTATCATGCCATATCGCTCCCCTGCCCGTTGCACCCGTCGGTTGACCGCCTGCGTAGACATCGCTTCTCGCAGGTTCAATTCCCCATTTTTGTAGCTCCCCCGGAGCAGTTTGTCCCCGCCGCGCACCCCTTCCAATGCAAGATACTGCCGCGCCACTGCGAGCGCATCCTCACTCAACCGATGTGTCTGCCAACGATCTACCTTACGTCGATAAAAGTGTATTTCCCCTGACTCCAAGCGCAACGATGAGACCAACAAATCTACCAGTTCACTCACCCGCAACCCGTGATCCAGCAACAGGCAAAAGATGAGTCGATCCCGTATGCCCTGGGGGGTATCGGGGTGTTGCGTTTTGAGCAACACCGCTTGCTCCTCGGTGATGCTGGTAGGAAGGGCTTTTTTCGCATTCGGGCGATCTCTGCGTGTCACCGGGCGTTTGGCATCCAGGTTACGCCCCTCACGGTGG
>CAZLKK010000025.1:10979-21563 GCA_964559995.1 uncultured Chloroflexaceae bacterium | reverse complement strand
AGACCAAACAGGAATTATGCCCACCTAGCCCTATTGAGTTGGAGAGCGCGACTTTTACTGGTAGCTCCCGTCGACCCTCGGTCACATAGTCGAGATCGCAATCTGGGTCAGGGGACGTATGATTTATCGTTGGGTGAATACAACCATCACGGATGCTCAACGCACACACCACCGCCTCAACAGCCCCCGCTCCGCCCATCATATGCCCAAGCATAGACTTACTCGAACTGACTGGTATCTGGTAGGCAGTATCGCCAAACACCGTCTTGATGGCACGAGTTTCTGTCGAATCGTTTAGGGGAGTGCCTGTACCGTGGGCATTGATGTAGGAAACCTCCGATGGGGCTACCCTTGCCTTACGAAGAGCCATACGCATTGCCCGTGCCGATCCTATCCCCTGCTCATCTGCCGCCGCCATATGGCGGGCATCATTGCTGCTGCCATACCCCACAACCTCGGCAAGGATGGGCGCACCGCGAGCTAACGCATGCTCCATCCGTTCAAGCACCAATGCTGCTGCCCCTTCGGAAAGCACAAACCCATCACGGTTTGCATCAAAGGGTTTACACGCCTGTTGGGGATGCTCATTATCCGTTGCGAGTCCCTTCATATTGGTGAAACTAGCAAGCACAAACGGCAAAATGGGGGCTTCGCTGCCCCCCGTAATGATGACCTGGGCATCCCCCCGCTTGATAGTCTCGTAGGCTTCACCGATGTTATGTCCACCAGTGGAACATGCCGAGACTACTGCCATATTGGGACCCCTTGCCCCGAGTTGAATGGCAATATGCCCACTGGCAGAGTCATCTATCATATTGGCTATGAGTAGCGGAGCCACGCGCCGATACCCTTTCTGGTCGAGCACCGCTTGTTGCTGCACGATAAGGTCTATACCGCCAGCTCCCGTGCCAAAGATAACCCCTACTTCGTCGGGGTCTTCTTGCGCCATATCAAGTTGGGCATCTGCTACCGCTTCCCAGACGACATTGAGGGCATACTGCACATAGAGCGACATACGTTTGGCTTCACGGACATCAACTTGCGGCGTGAGGGTAAACGCTGGCAGTTCGCCGGCTATCCGTATGGGAAAGTCACTGGTATCAAAGCGGGTAATGGTGCAGACCCCTGATGTGCCATGCTGGAGCGCGTTCCACGTTGACGGGGCATCAACCCCCACAGGAGTCAGAGCTCCAACACCAGTAATAACAACACGATTCATATTCACCTATGGTTGTCTACTTCTTTTGTCTGCTGTTGCGCCAAGCCCGGCAGGTCGCCGAGCAGGTTGGCTATGGTTATATCATCAAGGCTAATACTCTGTACATTGCGCGAGATACGCCGAATAAGCCCAGAGAGTACCTGATTGGGACCAAGTTCTACAAAGGTATTGACCCCAGAGCCAATAGCTGTCTGGATAGAGTGGGTCCATTGGACTGGGCGGGTCAGTTGCTCTGACATCTCTCGGCGCATTTCGTCTACATTGGTCAACGCCTGGGCGGTAATATTAGACAGGAGGGGAACTTGCGGTGGGTTGAGGGAAAAGTTTTTGACCGTTTCCTCAAACAATTGGGCAGCTTGTTGCATAAGTGGCGAGTGCGAAGCTACCGATATAGCCAATTGGCGCACGATTTTTGCACCACGCTCTTTGGCAAGCTCCATTGCCCGTTGCAAAGCTGCCAATTCCCCACTCAATACGGTTTGCCCTGGTGAGTTGTCATTTGCCAGCGTGACGATGCCAACAGACTGGGCATCAAGGCAAACTTGGTGCAGGGTCTCTCGATCTAGCCCAATGACGGCTGCCATGCCGCCGGGTTGGTGCTGGCTATTTTCCTTCATCAACCGTCCTCGTTCGCGGACCAACTGGACTCCATCGTCAAAGTCTAACACACCAGCCGCAACCAGGGCGGTAAATTCACCCAAGCTGTGGCCAGCTACGAGCATGGGGGCAAGGGTATGCCCCAAAACATCCTCACAATATGTTTTGAGTGTTTCTAAACAGGCGATGCTCACGGTCATAATGGCGGGCTGTGCGTTGATCGTATCATTCAATTCTTCAGCGGGACCCTCAAAGCAGAGGCTTGAGAGACTAAACCCAAGAACATCATCAGCCCGATCAAAGACCCGGCGAGCAGCAGGGAACTTCTCATAGAGTTGTTTTCCCATACCAACATACTGTGAACCTTGCCCAGGAAAGACATAGGCAAGCTGTGCTTGCATTGCATTGACAATATCCAATCACGCTCCTCCTCGGTGTTCTGGATACGAGAATCTTTTATAGACTCCTCCTTAGTATACCGTAAATAAAGTCTCCTATCAATTTTTGTTTGCGGCGGGGGGGGGAGACATGTTCCCAAACACGAAAGGCTATCAGACGTACGGGAGCGGGGGCGGGAGAGAGCGGGTCGCTGGCTCCCCCTCTGATTATGCGACTTTGACATGACCTGAATAACAACCTATGCTACAATAGCTCGTACTATGAGCGATCTTTCACAGACCCACACCCGGTACTATGTCGGGTGTAATCTCGTCTCAGGACTTGGTCCTATACGACTACAACGGTTGATAGAACACTGTGGCTCGATTGAAGCCGCATGGAATGCCAGCAACGCAGACCTTGCCGCAGCCGGGATAGATGCCCGTACCAGGGCTAGTTTGCAAAAAACCCGTCGTGAGCGCGACCTAGACGCAGAGCTTGTGCGTATTGAGCAAGCAGGGCTAACTGTCGTCACCAGAGAAGACCCGACCTACCCACGCTTGCTTGCCGAAGCCCCTAATGCTCCCCCGCTGCTCTATATCCGGGGACACCTCGACCCACAGGATGACTGGGCAATAGCGGTTGTTGGAACACGTTCCCCCACCACCTATGGCAAAGAAGTAACCCGGTACATTGTGAGTGAACTGGCGCAAAACGGGGTAACAATTGTCAGTGGATTAGCGATTGGGATAGATAGTGTGGCGCATACGACAGCACTTGAGGCAGGCGGGAGAACAATTGGCGTACTTGGCTGTGGGCTAGATAGAATCTATCCAGAACGCAACAAGAACCTTGCAGACCAGTTGCTTGAGCAAGGGGCTTTGGTCAGCGATTATTCTCTCGGTACCCGTCCGCACGCAGCAAACTTCCCGCCGCGTAATCGCATTATCAGTGGATTGACGCTTGGAACGCTGGTGATAGAAGCTGGGGTGCAAAGTGGAGCTTTGATTACGGTGAACTTTGCCCTAGACCAGGGACGCGATGTCTTCGCTGTGCCAGGCTCCATCTTCAACCGGACGAGTGCTGGTACACATACGCTCATCCGTAATGGGGCAGTGTTGGTAAATAGTGCGGCAGATATACTGGAAGAGCTCCATCTGACCACGCTAACGACTCAGCAAGAGGTGGTGGCAGCGTTGCCAGAAGACCCAACAGAAGCGGCGTTGTTGGACTGTCTCTCAAAAGAGCCACTGCATATAGACCTCATTAGTCGCATCAGTGGTATGTCCGTAGCTCTTGTGTCCTCAACATTGGCGATTTTGGAACTCAAGGGATTTGTGCGACAAGCAGGCAATATGGAATATGTTCGACGCTGATACGGGGATTTGCTTCCCTACCATGGGGAATTAAGGATGATAGATAGGGTAGGGGCGCAAAGCGCACGGGTACAGGCATCCCGACCACAGCACCCACCACACAGGGGCAAGGGGAGCACAGATGCAGGGTTAGATAGGGTCACTGATACCCCCTATCAAAGAAGATTTGCAACACCAACTCTGCCTTTTGCTCATAAAAAGTACTGTAGGCTTGATCAACCAAAGAACGAGCTTCAGCCAAATGGCTCATGGCTTCAATAGACTCAGAAGTACAAGCAGAGGAAACCGGATAGATAACCATTGTGACATCCAATACCCAGTGCTCCTCACCCACAAAGATAGTAACCGTTGTGGTCATTGAAGGGGATTGGTGTAGCAAAGCTCGTGCTACAGTCGTTACCGCAGCACTCAACTTTGCCTGACGGGTCAAGGGAAGCCCTTGTTCTCGTGCCAGTTGGCGTAGTGTTTGCCGAAGAACAACTACGTCATGTTCGTTTGTTATCCCCATTGCAAATGGAAAAGGTATTGGTACTTGTTGCATAACCCATCAGTGCCTTTAGCATTGCATATGCCCATTGTGTGTATTGTACCAGATTTACTCTCCTGTTGGGTTCTTTTCCCTTAAAAACCAGGGTCATGGCAAAGGCGCACAATGCTTAAGGATTAAGGATTGTGCGCCTCTTCTTGCTCACCCCCTGCCCCCGCTCCCGCGTAGTGGGACGCGGGGCGAGGTATGTGGGGCAACTCCACCCCCTACGCACAAGCTGCCTGTCACATGCTATAATCAAAGCAGAGAAGAACGTATTGGGAAAGTGAGTTATTCACATTATGCATAAACGGCAAGAACGAACCCCTACCGAAGTAACGTTGCAAGCCATATTGGAAACCGTCAGTTTTGCTGCCGACCAATTTGTCCGCACCACAGGACTCGACAACCATATTACCGAAATCCTGGAACGCCTCGGCAACGCCACGCAGGTTAGCCGGGTCTACATCTTCGTCAACGATGAAGACGACCAGGGAACACAAATGATGAATCAGCGGTATGAATGGGCAGCACCCGGCATCACCCCACAAATAGACAACCCAGACCTGCAAAACCTCTCCTACGAAGAGCTTGGGTTTACCCGCTGGCAACGCTTCCTCAGTCGCAGGAAAACCATCTTTGGCAAGGTCAGTGGGTTTCCTGAAAACGAGCAAGCCATTCTCCTTGCACAAGACATCCAGTCTATCCTCGTCGTCCCCATCTTCGTTGACCGTCAGTGGTGGGGGTTTATTGGCTTTGATGACTGCGATAAAGAACGGGAATGGAACGTCACCGAAATAGATGCCCTCAAAGCGATAGCCAACATCATTGGCGTTGCGGTGCAACACGAGCATATGCAGACTCAGCTACGCCAAGCCCGCAACACCCTTGCCCAACAAGTGCAAGAACGCACCAACGAACTGCGTATCTTTCAGCTTGTTGTTGAACACTCGCCCTATGGCATCTTCGTGGCAAATATGGAGGCAATTATCACCTATGCCAACCTTGCTTTTCGGGAAATGTACCGGTATGACCACGATATTGTTGGCGTTCACCTTGCCAATCTCGCCCAACATAGCCAAGAGCGGGTAGATGACCTCTATGCCCATTTAATCAAAAACACCTTTTGGGCAAACATCGTCACCCACGAGCGCAAGGATGGCAGTACCTTTCCGGTGCAAGTTTCTACCCTCTTGGTGCGCGATAATCAGGACAACCCACAACTAATCATCTCCTTTCACCAAGACATGACGGAACAGGTAGCCCAAGAGCAAGAACGCGCTCAACTCCAACAAGATATTATCGAGGCGCAACGTGCTGCTATAGGAGAGCTTTCTACCCCGCTTGTCCCCCTCAGCGATCACATCTTGCTGCTGCCTGTTGTTGGCAGCATTGATACCCAACGTGCCCAAAGCATTATGGAGACGCTCTTGGAAGGCATAGACCGTCACCAAGCAGAGGTGGCGATACTCGACATGACCGGCATCTCGGTGGTAGACACCCAAGTAGCCCAAGCCCTCATCCAATCGGCGCAGGCAGTACAGTTGCTAGGGGCAGAGGTCGTGCTAACTGGCATTAGCCCCGCAATGGCACAAACGCTCGTCACACTAGGCGCAGACCTCAGTACTATCACCACAAAGGGCAATCTGCAACGGGGTATTGCATGGGCAATGCAACGGCAACACTAATCCACACGCCACCAGCAACACCAGAAAGTTGCTACCAATTTCGTTATAATAGACAATAACGCTATCAAATATGTAGAGTAAGGATCACCGCTGAATATGGAATCAGCCGAAGCCTATATCCCCAGAGATCGCCGCCATGCCCTTGCCACCAACACCGAACTCCCCGACTATGCCACAGGAGCAGTGCTGTTTGCCGATATTTCTGGCTTTACGCCGCTCACCGAAGCCCTCGTGCAGACGCTTGGGGCAAGCCGCGGTGCCGAAGAACTGACCCGTATCCTCAACCAAGTGTATGATGCGCTCATAGCCCAGGTTCACCGCTATCACGGCAGTGTGCTGGTGTTTAGCGGTGATGCCATTACCTGTTGGTTGGATGACGACAACGGTTTGCGAGCTACCGCGTGTGGCTTGGCAATGCAAGCAACAATGCAGCAGTTTGCCACAATTGCAACCCCCGATGGGGGTAGCGTTGCGCTGGCAATGAAAGCCGCCGTTGCCACCGGCGTTGTGCGCCGTTTCCTCGTGGGCAATGCCGATATTCAACGTATGGACGTGGTAGCCGGTAAGCCGCTCGAATGGATGGCAGCAGCAGAAAAACACGCCGAAAAGGGCGAGGTGGTGCTGGCACCTGCGACCATAGCCGCCCTCGGCTCCCAGGCTATCGTGGCAGACTGGCGCACTGGCGATGATCCCGATGATCCCTTCGCCGTTGTGTCTGGACTCACCGTCCCCGTAGCCGAGACCCCCTGGGAAGAGGTAGACTTGCAACCGTTGACGCTTGAGGTCACGCGGGAATGGCTGCTGCCGCCCATCTATGAACGGCTCTCGCGTGGCTATGGACAATTCCTTGCCGAGATACGCCCGTCTGTAGCCCTGTTCCTGCGCTTTCAAGGCATAGACTACGACAACGACCCTAAAGCCGGCGAAAAGCTCGATGCCTACATCCAGTGGGTACAAAGTTGTTTGATGCGCTATGAAGGCTTTTTGCTCCAGGTGACGATAGGCGACAAGGGGAGCTACCTGTATGCCTCTATCGGCGCACCCATTGCCCATGACGATGACTCTATGCGGGCAGTGGCAGCCGCGCTTGATCTCCAGTCCATCCCCCCTACCCTGTCCTACATTCAGCCGGTGCAGATCGGCATCACCCGTGGGTCTATGCGGGCAGGGGCATATGGCAGCATTCGCCGCCGTACCTATGGCGTGCTTGGCGATGAGGTGAACCTTGCCGCCCGGTTAATGGCTGCAACGGAGCCAGGACAAACAATGGTCAGCCAGCGTGTTGTCATGGAAGCCCAACAGTTTTACCACTTTGAGTCTCAGGGGGAGATACAGGTCAAGGGTAAAAAACGCCCGATAGAGGTCGCATTGGTACGGGGCAGAAAACACCTGAGCCAAAAACAACTGCTCATCCTCTCGCAAAACCCGCTGGTCGGGCGCGAGCAGGAGCTTGCCATCCTCACCAAACAGCTTGAAGCTACGCAAAGGGGACAAGGACAAATCGTCCATATTGAAGGGGTGGCAGGTATTGGCAAGAGCCATCTTATTACCGCATTTAGCCAACAAGCTACCAAATCTGGTATGCAAATGTTCGCCGGGGTCTGTCAGGGGACAAGCCAATACAGTGCCTATACTCCCTGGCGACAAATTTTCCAGGCGTTCTTTGCCTTAGCCGAGACCCCCCCGCTCCATGTTGACGTAGAGGAGTTCGTCAAAGAACAGATAGCCCAACTAGAAATGATGCTTGGCTATTTCAACCCCGACTGGCTGGTGCGGTTGCCGCTGCTTGGCGACCTGCTCGACCTGCCCATCCCCGACAATGCGACTACCGCTTCTTTTGATGCTCGCCAGCGGCAGGAAGCCCTGTTTGCACTCATTACTGACGTGTTGCAAGTATGGACTGCCGATACCCCCATGGTGCTTATCCTTGAGGACATCCACTGGATAGATGAGTCCTCGCTTGGGCTAACCCTAGCCCTCAGCCGGGTCATCCCCCGCACGCAAATTTTGCTGCTGCTCGTACAGCGTCCATTGATCGAAGATGCTGCTATGGGAGGGGGGGGGCGAGGGATGGCACAGTTTACCAACCAAATCCAACAAATGGATTACTACCACCACATCAACCTCAACGAACTTTCCCCACTGGCAGTCGCAGGGTTGGCACAGAATAGGGCAAGGGGAACAATAAGCCCCTTAGCCATCTCGCTTGTTCAGATGCAGTCTCAGGGCAACCCCTTCTTTGTGGAAGAGCTGGTAGATGCCCTGCGCGAGTCGGGGCAGCTCATCCAACACGAGGACCAGACCTGGCCCCTTGCCCCGCCGTTGATACAAACGCTCCAATCTGCCCAGTGTCTTGTGGAAAATGAGCAAGGGGAATGGGAACTCAACCCCTCATCCTCACTCCCGACCAATGCCCTGGGTATCTCCGACTCGGTGCAAACCATTGTGCTTTCCCGTATAGACCGCCTGCCAGAATCGCACAAGCTCACCCTCAAAGTCGCCAGTGTTATCGGGCGCATCTTTGAGCTTGATGTGCTTGAGATGGCACACCCCATACACCCGAAAGAATCGCTGTTGCGTGAAGAGATAGCCGTGTTTGAACAACGCGATTTTGCGAGGATAGAAACTCCAGAGCCGATTGTTAGCTACATTTTCAAGCACAACATCACCCGCGAAGTGGTGTATGAAACGCTGCTCGAAGTACAACGCCGTTCGCTGCACCAGTCTGTTGCCGAATCCATAGAGTACATCCACCCTGACGCTATCGAGCCACTTGCCTACCATTACAAAGCGAGTGGCGTTCACGACAAGACGGTCTACTATCTTGGCAAAGCTGCCGAGAAAGCCCAACACAGCTATGCCAATGAGATCGCCTTGTACTACTATGAGCAAGCCCTAGAGCTAGAAGAACGCTGGCAGTGGCGGCGGGGTATAGTAGAAATTTCCCATATCACCGGCGAACGCGAAACGGAGTTGGAATCGCTACGGGCAATGGAGCAGGCACCGGGGGTACCTGGCTTTGTGGTGGCGTACCTCTGGGGGCAATACTACGAAGCGGTAAGCGACTATCCCCAAGCTCTTGAAGCCACCAACCGCGCCCTCAACGCCAGCATTGCCGAGGGGGACAGGATGAACGAGGTACTCTGCCTGAGTCAGCTTGGCATGATCGCCCGCCGCCAGGGAGATTACCTGGGCAGTCATACATGGTACAAGCAAGCCTTGCGGCGCATCTTGATAGCCCAAACGCCTGACAATAAGCTGGCAATGGAGACTGCCTTAGCCTTTGCCCAAGTGTTGCGGGGGATGGGGGCTATCTATCTCAACCAGGGCAGCTTTGATAGCGCAAAAGAACACTACGAAATAGCCCTTTTGCTCAACCAGAGCAGCGGTAATCGGCAGGGAGAAGCCGATGTACTCAATAGTCTTGGCATCGTTGCAGACCAGCAAGGGCAGCTTACCGAAGCCATCCGCTACTACCAGTCTGCCCTTGACGTGCGCCGGGCGATAGGCGAGCGTGCCGCAGAGGGGGGCAGTTTGCTCAACCTTGCCATCGTTACCCGCAGCCGTGGGGAGTATGCCCAATCGCTTGTTTTTCTCCTCGATTCGCTGCACATACAGCGTTCCATTGGCAACCGTTGGGAGGAGTTGAACGTCTACAATGAGCTTGGTATTCTGTACCGCATTTTGGGTAATCTAGCCCAAGCCCAGGAATACTTACAGCAGGGACTGACTATTAGCCGTGAGATAGGCGACGAGGCAGGACAAGCCTACATCCTCTCCAACCTGGGAGCAGTCGTGCGGGATATGGGCGAGTATGCCCAAGCACAACAGTTGCTAGAAGAGGGGTTAGCCCTTGTGCGGGAGCAGGGGGATATGTATATGGTGGCAGATTTCTTGGGGTTCTTGGCAACGGTCAGTTTGCACACTGCTGGTTATCACCAGGCGATAACACAGGCAACAGAAGCCATACGTATCCAACAAGACCTCGATATGGTTATCAATACGACAGTCAACCTGGCAACGCTTGCCCAAGCCCACTTGCAACTTGGCGATACGCAAGCCGCCCAAGCTGCTGCCTGCCAAGCCCTCGATCTGCTCAACACCTATGGCGGCGAGGGAACAGAAACCCCACAGCATGATTATTTCGCCTGCTCGCAGGTGCTGACGGCGATAGGGCAGAACGAAGCAGCACAAGAGGCGTTGACCAAAGCCTATACTCTCGTAATGGACCGTGCCAACAATATTGCAGACCAACAGTTACAACAATCTTTTTTGCAACAAGAAACGACCAATTATCGTATTGTCCAAGCCTACCAGAAACACAACCAACACCAAGCCACCTGTTAGGAAAGCTGAGGGTATCCCTATGAACCAAACCACACGACACACGTTGCAGCAAGAAAATGCTGCCCTACGCCAGCGCATAGCCGAGCTAGAAGCGCAGGTACAACTTCTTCTCCCGTATAAACATTTTTTTGAGCAATCGTGGGATGGGAACATTTTAGTAGACGAAAACCATATCATTCTCGATTGGAACAAGGGTGTGGAACGGGTTATGCAGATGTCGCGGGATGAGGCTATTGGGATGACGACCTTTGCTGTGCAACAACGGCTCGTCCCCGAAGACCAACAGCAAATCTTGCTAGAGCAAGCCCGCGGGACAATGCAACCTAGCATCCAATCCCAGTGTACTATCTCGCACAACGCCTGGTTTGACCTAGATATAGAGACCCCCAAAGGCGAACGGCGCACCATTTCTACCCTCATTTTTCCCATCCAAACAGAAAATGGCATCCTTAC
>CAZLKK010000025.1:7074-10943 GCA_964559995.1 uncultured Chloroflexaceae bacterium | reverse complement strand
GCGATATTACCGAACACCGCAAGGTAGAGGCAACGCTGCGGCAAAGCGAAGCTCGCCACCGCGCCATTGTCAACGCCATACCAGACCTGATGTTTCGCCTAGATCGCCAGGGAGTCTTTCTCGACTACCACGCCCCCAATGAAGCCGACTTAATGACCACGCCAGACTACTTTATTGGCAAGCATGTCGCTGAAGTTGTGCCACCAGACCAAGCCGCCCAAACCATGTTGGACATAGAGCAAGCTATTCAGACAAACAGCGTTCAATTCTCTGCCTACCAGATGGAATTACACGATACAACGCGGTTTTTTGAGACCCGTAGTGTGGTGAGTGGACAGGACGAAGTGCTAGTGATTTCGCGTGATGTTACCGAACGGGTGCAGGCAGAAGAAGCCCTGCGCCAAAGTCAAGAGCTGCTGCATAATATCGTTGAGCATATCCCTGCCAGCATCTTTATCAAAGATTGGGACGGACGATTTCTCTTGGTCAATCGGCATGCTGCTGCCCAAATTAACCTCACCCCAGAAGATATGCACAACAAAACGCAGGAGGATTTCTACTCACCAAAGCTCATAGCCCAGTGGAATGAGGAAGAGCGAGCGACCTTTACCACCGGACAAACCCAACGGCTTGAGGTGACGGGAATATTTAATGGACAGGAACAAACCGTCCTCTCCTTTAAGTTTCCCCTGCACGATGCCCAGGGCAACATCTATGCCATAGGCATTATCGCCACTGACATCACAGATCGCAAGCGCACCGAGGAAGCCATACGTCAAAACAACCTAGAACTTGAACAACGGGTACGTGAACGCACGCAAGAATTGCAAACTGCCATAGACGCGCTACAAAAGAGCGAAAGTCGCTTTCGGCAACTCGTGGAGTCTGCTCCTTTTGCCATTATGATTCTCCGCGACAAGCATATCTGCTATATCAACCCGGCAACAGAAGCTATCACAGGCTACACGCTGCAAGAGATGAATAACATACCCCGCAATCAGTTTATCCATACGGATTCCCTGCACACTATCCAAGAGCAAGAAGCCCTCCTGCTACAAGAAAAAGCCCCTGTGGTGAGCTATAGTGTGCAAATTCAGACAAAACACCACAACATTCGTTGGCTTGACATCACGAGTTCCAATATAGAATTTGAGGGGAAACCGGCTATCTTGGTGAGTGGATTAGACCGCACCGAATACCGCATAGCAGAGGCTGCCCGTCAGGAAACCTACCAACGGCTTGAAATGGTCAACTTGCAGTTGCAGCGCAGCCGTGATCTCTTGCGAACAATTTTGGATACCATCCAAGATGGGTTTATGCTGCTCGATTCGCAGGGGAATATTCAGGCAGCAAACTTGACGATGGCGGCAATACTTGGCTATACCAACACCCATGATTTCATTGGACAGTTTTGGCTTGATGTCTTCACCTACACGCATAAGGGACATGCTACTCTCGTAGATTTCCCCATACAGTGTTTGAAACAAGCCCTACAGAAAGCCATCCCCTGCAAACGCCGCGAACATATCACCCAAACAGACAACAACTCACGGGTCTTTGATATTCAGACTATCCCGCTTATTGAACAACCTAGCTCTACCAACCAACATGTCATTGGGGTGGTGGTGCATATGTCTGATGTGACAGAGCAGGAGCGGATGAAGGCGATGATGATTGAGCATGAACGGTTCTCAACCATGCAACGCATGACCCACATTGTCGCCCACGAGGTCAATACGCCATTGCAAACTATCTTGATGACCCTAGAGCGTATGCAATTTGCCTCTACCAAAAAACGTATGGATTTTCTCAAGTTGGCGCGAGATGAAGTGCAACGAGTGGGGAATATTCTCCACCAATTGATGGACACCTATCGCACCTCTGCCAGCATGCATGGGCGGGTGGATATTATCGCCATTGTTGAGCGGGTGCTGCTGCTGACCAGCGGCAGGCTGGCAAAGCTGGAGATACAGGTTGAACGCTTGTTTGCCCCTGATATACCCGCCTTGCATGGCAGTGCTGATGAGATTACCCAAGTCATCATCAATTTGGTGATCAATGCGATGGAAGCCATGCCAGAGGGGGGGGTCTTGCGTATTCAGTGTGGCATAGAGGGCATAGAGGGCATAGATGACAGTGATAGCAGAGAAGGCGAAACCGGCAGAGAGGGCGAAACCGGCAGAGAGGGCGAAACCGGCAGAGAGGGCGAAACCGGCAGAGAGCATAAGCAACCAATGTTGCGGCTAGAGATAACCGACACTGGTCACGGTATCCCCCCACATGTACACCCCCACATCTTTGAACCATTCTTCACCACCCGACAGGCGGGTACAGGCTTGGGGCTATTTGTCTGTCGGCGTATCGTCATCAACCATCACGGCACGATCACGTTGGAAAACAAGCCAAACGGGATGGGGACTGTAGCCACGTTGCGGCTGCCGCTGCGGGGGGATGCTGGCAGGTCGTAGAGTCGTTGCAGACAACCCGCTTTCCCCTAACCTAATCTTAAAAATCCCCCTTTCTCCCCATACATTTGCATCAGTATTGTATAATAAAAGTGTGGATACTTTTATAATTCAGGAGGTCTTTATGTTTGACAGACGATCCAATGTCGCATCGATCTGGTCCGTTTTACGTACCCAAAAAATCATAACGTGGCTCTTGCTCACAAGCGCAGCCCTTATTGCCCTTGTCCTGAGCCTAGAAAGAACACCCAACATAGCCCAAGCCACTGCTCCCTTGCAACAAACCACACCGAGCTGTGGCAGCGGAGTCAGTGAGGATATAGCCCAAGATACCACATGGTCAGGTGACGTATATGTTGATTACTATATTAAAGTGGAAAATGGCGCAACCCTCACCATTGAACCCGGCACCAACGTTATTTTCTGTGGCGAATATTCCCTCAGAATATCCAATGGCAACTTGATTGCTGAGGGAACAGCCGACACCCCCATTACCTTCAAGCCCAATGACCCTGCAACCCACTGGAACACGCTCCTCATAGGCGGGACTGCCTCAACCATCGGGGAGTCACGGCTCGCGCATATGGTGCTGGAGCAGGGCGGCGGCAATGACCCTACTGCCAATCAAGGCGCACTGTACATTGATGCCTATAGCGGCACGACTGGCTCTGGTCCTGTTGTGGAACATGTGACTATTGAGCAGAGCGGCGCATATGGGATGGTCGTCGAGATTGTCGACTCCGATCTGCTTGATCTCAGCCATCTGACCATCAACAACAGTACCCGCGCTCCTATGCGTATCACCACCGCTGCCATTGGCAACCTGGGCGAGGGGAACAGCTTTAGCGACAATGGCAAGCAGACGATTGAAGTCACAGACGAAACGATCTATGATAGCCAACGATGGCGCGATCAGGGTATCCCCTACGAACTGCTGTCTGGTTTTGCTATGAGCCAGCGCGAATCTGTGACCGAAACAACAGAACTGGTCATAGACCCTGGCACTGATTTTCTGTTGCACCAAAACGCCAACATCTTGGTGAGATCGCAACACCTGATAGCTATTGGCACACCCGACAATCCTATTACCTTTGATGCTGTCAACCCTGATGAACCCTGGAAGACCATCTTGTTTGGTGGCACAGCCCACAATGCCAACACCTCACGCTTACGTTATGTAGAACTCAAGCATGGCGGCGGCGAGGATGATCTCACCGACCCCGAAGGGGGGCGCGGTATGTTGCATATCAAAGGCTACTACAAGAACAATAGGATGGGACCTATCATAGACAACGTGACCATCCGCAACAGTAGCTCCTATGGGGTCTTTGCTGATGTTGACGACTACGACGATACCCCCTTTGCCCTAAGTAACCTCACCATCAGCGGCAGTGCGCGAGCACC
>CAZLKK010000025.1:870-7064 GCA_964559995.1 uncultured Chloroflexaceae bacterium | reverse complement strand
CGATAGGGGTATATACTGCCGCAGCGAAGGGGCTAGGCAGTGGACACACGCTCTACGACAACGCCGACAACGTGATAGAGATTCGCGTGGGGACGGTTGTTGGGGGCAGGATGTACCATAGCCAAACGTGGGAAACCCAGGCTGTCCCCTACAAACTGGTCGGTAATCCGCTTGATGTCAAAGGCACCGACACGACAACCCCCACGTTCACGATTGAAAAGGGCAATACCATCTTGGTTAGTCCAGAGACGACAATTCGTATGGGCAACGCAGGCTTTATTGCCGCTGGTACCCCAACTGCCCCCATCACGATTACCCGTTTAGACGAGCAGAGTGCGCCGTGGGGCAGGTTGCTCTTCAAGAATGGCATGTTCCCGGAAAGCCGCATGGAGTATACCAACGTATCGTATGCGGGAGGCGAGGGGGCTATCTCCTTTGATGATGAGCATGGCAACTTGACGCTTGACCATGTGCAGGTGCAACACAACCTCCAAGCGGGTATCTTGCATGAAGGTCGGTTTATGCAGATTAAAGATAGCACTATCCAGTTTAACGGTGTTGGTATCAAGATACAGTATGATGCTGATGCGCTGCTGCGGCGCAATACTATTAGTGCCAACCAAGAAGGTGGCTTGCTAACCTATGCCAATGGGGACATATGCATTGATGCCATACACATCTATTGGGGTAGCCCGAATGGTCCTAACGATACGATAGATACCCAGGATGCATGCAATGCTGCCACAACCAATGACAGCACGGGTGATAGTGTTGGGGAAGGGGTGTTGTATAGCCCCTGGATGGGTAGTAGCGATGAGATCAGTGTGCAGGGGACTAGCCGTATTTCTGCCGATCCCTACTGGGTCATTGCTGATGGTAAACAACAGACAACATTGGAGATTACCGTGCGTGATCTGGCAGGCAACCCGTTGGAAGACAAGCAAATTGAAATCCAAGCCACGCTTGGGACTATCACGCAGCCCACAAGCCTAACGGATGAGCAAGGGGTGACTCGTGCTATCCTGTACTCTAGCGAGGTAGGCGATGCTATCATCACCGCCCGCAACGTCACCGACAACACACCATTGGCAGGTTTGGCGGCAGTGCATTTCTGGCGTGGTACGGGGGGAGATACCGCTGGCTTGGTTGACAGTGGCGGAGTACCCTATGCATCCCCAAACCTCATCCTTGAAGGGCTACCTTTTATTCAAGGGTTGCCAATGACCTTTCGCCTGCCCATGCAAAACACCAATGCTGACCCGGTAGATGTTGAGGTCAGCTATGCCGTCACCGGCTTGAACATTGGCGAGCCATTTAGTGAGGTAGATGTGGTTGCAAGCACGATTCAGCCGGGCGAGACGTGGGATGCGCCGGGCGGTTGGATTGTCGATGTCACGGGGCATCACTGCGTCAAGGCTTTTGCGAAGGTAACGCTCCCTGATGGGACAACGCTACAAGAGACGGTAAACGTGGGACCGTTCCAGGTCAACTTTGATGTGCCAAAAGACCCATGCAAAAAGACTGACGCTACCAAGCTGATACCGCGCAGTGCGGGGGTATCGGGGGTACGCAAGCATACGCAAAAGCTGCTGATACAAACCTATCTGGTCAAGGAGTGTCTCAAGCAACAGTTGACCTTTGGCAACAACAGCAGTGCATTGAGTAGCGCGGCTCCGAGTGCAGAGCGAGACTACCAGACTATCGTGTCTGTCCCAGACCTCACCCCACCCCAATTCACGGTTGATGACACCATGACCGCGGAGCAGGTAGATGCGCTCAATGCGTTGGGGACAACGGCAGCAGAGCTATGCTACCAAGCTAGATACCCTAGCCGAGCGCATAGATACGCTGCTCAGTGTGACTGAGGGAGCGGGTGAAGCTGATACTCAGTTTGCGCCAGCAGACTATGAGCAGTATATCACTAGTCTGGAGCAGGACGGCTATGCTGATGATACCGTTTCCTACTTGAGCGAAACGGGGATGAGCAGTGAACTTATCCAAGCGATACGGCAGGCAGAGATTGAACGGTTGCAGCAGCAGACAACCAAGAGCACTTCGTTCTATGCCTTCTTGCATAATGTGCGTGATGCTGCCCGTAGCCGTGCCGCAAATCTCCACGAGCAGTACGATACAACACAGGTCAGCACCCAAGCAAATGATACCTATACCATGCAACAGTTCAAGCTCGCGCCCATGCAATCTACCTTTACGGTAGGCAATCCAAAGGATAGCACAGAAACGATTGTGCTGCGGGTGCGCCCGGTAGAGATGCCGTTGGACTGGACGTATGCGCTAGACCAACCATCGCCCACGCTGGCAGCCGGTGAGTCTACCGAGGTAACGTTGACGCTCGCGCCCGGCGAGCGCGAATCGCTGGAGGGTAGCACGGTGCGCGTTGCGGTTGAGGGCTACATTGGGGACGAGCTCATCGGCGGTGTGCTGGTGCAGCAACGGACACCGTGGACAGAAGCGGGGCTACAAAACAACCAGAGCAACGCTACCCAGGCGGTCTATCTCCCAATGGTCGTGCGGTAGTTCCCCCATAACCAGAGCCGCTGTATTGTCCACTCCCCCTCCCCTTCACAGGGCGAGGGGGTTGCACCCCCGCCCGGTTCCCTTTCTCCCCCAGGGGACGCGGGTTAGGGGGAGCGGGTCGTTGCATACAGCATCTCTACAAACCAAAGTGTAATCGTGTGCCGACACAAGTCTGCACATACGCTTCTGGCAGGCGTTGGGCTATGGCGTGGGTGGCTCGCCAGCCGGTGCAGTGTCCTGGCACAACAACATCTGGCTCCATCGCCGCCAATGCTTCTACCGTTGGTTGGATGACCTGCTCATATGAGCCGCCAGAGAGGTGCAAGCCGCCGACAACCGCATGCACCTTGTCTAGCCCCGTCAACTGCTTACCGTAGCGTAGGATGTTGACTATCCCCGCGTGGCTACACCCAGACAAGACGACCATCCCGTGATCTTTGACGTTGACCATAATAGCCTGATCATCCCAAAGCCAGGGGTCTGGCTCCCATGTGTCGCCAGTACGTGCCATATGGGATGACACCCCTTGCTCAAAATCTGTTGTGCGCTCTACCTGCCCCGTCACAAGCACGGCACCGTCTATCAAGAGCGAGGGGTCGCGCCGCTCAACTACTTCAACCCCCTCCTGCTCCAGGTCGGCACGGCTAGGTGGGGGCAGGTGGAGTTCGCCGCCACCGGCAAAGGTGCCTTTGCGATCACGCCACACATCGGGGTGCAGCACGAGAGGGATACGGTTGTTGCCAAGTCGCTTCACTACCCCCATCAAGCCGCCGTGGTGGTCAGTGTGTCCATGTGATAGGACGATAGCGCGAATATCGTTAATGTTGATGCCAAGTACATCCATATTGTGTAGGATGGTGTTTTCGCCTAGCCCGGCATCGTAGAGCAGCGAGCTAGTGCTGCCGTTTTGGGTGATGGTCAACAGCAGCGAGTAGCCATGCTCTGCCAGCAGCGGCGGGCGCACAAAGCTGTCTGTGTGCAATGGCGCACGTTGTACGTTGGGGGTGCCTGGCAGGAGCACGTCCATCGTGTTGTCTACCAAAATGGTTACGTCTATGGCATCTACTGGTTTGAGCGTGAGTATATCTTGCATCGTGTCCTCCTTGACGCTGATTTTGTCTCAACTTTCTGTTCCATTGTACCACTTTTCTTGGTAAGAAAAAACGGGGGAACGGCAGCATTTGTCTTGCTACCGCTCCCCCGCTCTGAGTTTATCCGCTACGCTTAGTAACGAATGGCGTATGTGGGCTAGTTACTGCTGCGATTGACCTTTGGCAGATAAATACCCCACGGACGCACATTGGTCTTGATTGCCGCTTCGTTGTTGGCTAGATTGGTTTCTTCCTGTTCCATACGTACCTGGAAGGTTGCGTCAATATCGCCCGCTTCTGCTGGCACCATAAACTCCATCGTCACGGTGTAGGATGTCGTGTTGGTCATAGTGTCGGTCTGGCTTACGGCAATGTTGCCGACCATACAAGAGAAGGATTCTCCCTTGCTGGTACAGTTGTCGCTTACAAGCTCAGGCACGATGCCAGTGAATGTGCCATCCAGCCGTACATCAAGTGCCATATCAGTGCCGATGTTCTGAATACCCACATCGTAGGTCAACTTGCTATTAAAGTGGACCGGGTCTGGGTCGGCTACCACATCAGCGATCTTCAGGTCGGCACCAGCCGGGTCTACAACCGTAACGGCGCGGTTGACCTCAAGCGCGTTGTCGCCAAAGCCTGCCACGGCGAGGGTGCTGGTGTAGATGCCCGTCTCGGTAGCGCGAGCTACGATGGTGGCAGATACCGTCTGACCAATAGCCATGCGTTCCATATCGCACAGGAGCGTGTTGCCCTTGACGGTGCAGTCACCCTGGCTTGGCGTTGACGAGATGTAGGTCAACGTGATGGGCATGGTGTTGGTAAAGGTGACACTCTGGCTTATGGATGCCGTGTTGGTGATACGCACCGTGAATGTGACCACCTCACCCACTGCCACTGGCTCTGGGGTGGAGGTGTAGTTGATCATGCTGTTGGCAGCTTGGCTTGACAGCAGACGATCATCCGGGTCGAGATAGTTTGGTACGCCATCACCATCGGTATCATCGTTGGTCGGGTCGCCGTCCCCATTGGGGTCTTCAAACCGGGTGGGTACGCCATCGCCGTCATCGTCTGGGTCGAGGTAGTCGGGTACCCCATCCAGGTCGGTGTCGTCGTTGTCGTAGTTCCCATCGTCATTGCGATCCTCATCCTCATCCAATACGGTGTCGCCATCTTTGTCATTGGGGGTACCGTGCGAACCAATACCATCCAATGGGTCGAGATAGTCGGGTATCCCATCACCATCACTGTCATCATTGGTGGGATCACCGTCGCCGTTGGCATCTTCATCTTTGGTCAAGATGCCATCGCCGTCATCGTCTGGGTCAAGGTAGTCTGGTACCCCATTCCCATCGGTGTCGTCATTGGTGGGGTCGCCGTCCTTATTGCGGTCTTCGTCAACAGTCTTTACCCCATCGCCATCTTCATCACCTGGCTGCTGATTGTTGTTTGCATTGTTGTTTCCACCGCTGCTGTCAACAGTATCTTCTGGGTCAAGGTAGTTTGGTACACCGTTTTGGTTGGTGTCGTCGTTGGTGGGGTCGCCATCCCCGTTGGGGTCTTCATTTTTGGTCAAGACACCGTCGCCGTCGTCGTCGGGGTCGTTTTCATCTACCTTGCCGTCACCATCCAGGTCCGCCTTGTTAGACTCAAGCGCGTTCGGTACGGTATCATTGTCAGTATCGCCTTTTTCGTCTTTCGTCAACGTCCCATCGCCATCATCATCGTCATCCAGGTAGTTTGGTACGCCGTCCCCATCGGTGTCATCGTTGGTCGGGTCGCCGTCCCCATTTACATCCTCGTCTTTTGTGAGGATACCATCGCCGTCGTCGTCATCATCCATGTAGTTGGGGATGCCGTCTTTATCGGTATCATCGTTGGTCGGGTCGCCGTCCCCATTGGGGTCTTCATCTTTGGTCGGTACCCCGTCGCCGTCGGCATCATCATTGGCATTGTTAGCGTTGTCGCCTGCTTCCAAATAGTCTGGCACACCGTCTCCATCGGTGTCATCATTGGCAGGACTGCCATTCCCGTCTTTATCCTCTTCCAGACTGAGAGCATCGTCCCCATCATCATTGTTGTCGAGATAGTTGGGCGTACCGTCCCCATCGGTATCATCATTCCGTGGGTCGCCGTCCTCATTCAGGTCTTCGTCTTTGGTGGGTACCCCATCCCCATCGTCGTCATCATCCATGTAGTTGGGGATACCGTCTTTGTCGGTATCATCATTGGTCGGGTCGCCGTCCCCATCTACATCTTCATCACCCGTGGAAATGCCATCCCCATCAGGATCAGAAGCAGGATTCGGGTCAAGATAATTGGGGGTACCATCGTTGTCACTGTCATCATTCGTGGGGTCTTTATCCTCGTTGGTATCCTCTGCTTTGCTTGAGGTATCGTCCCCATCCCCATCATCATCTTTGTCTAGGTAGTTGGGCGTGCCGTCCCCATCAGTATCATCGTTGGTGGGGTCGCCGTCCCCATTCAAGTCTTCATCAGGCGTGGGTATCCCGTCCCCATCGTCGTCATCATCCATGTAGTTGGGGATACCGTCTTTGTCGGTATCAT
>CAZLKK010000025.1:0-770 GCA_964559995.1 uncultured Chloroflexaceae bacterium | reverse complement strand
TCGGGTCGCCGTCCCCATCTACATCTTCATCACCCGTGGAAATGCCATCCCCATCCGGGTCGGATTCGGGATCAGGGTCGAGATGATTAGGGATGCCATTGTTGTCAGAGTCCTCACAAGGATTCTGAGTACATTCTTCATTAGTTGATTCACCATCCCCATCATCATCTGGGTCTTGGTGGTTGGGCTTACCATCGCCGTCTGTATCAGGACAAACCCCATCATCACATTCATCACTCGTATTGATACCGTCGTTATCATCATCGGGGTCTCTGAAATCAGGAGTATCATCATCATCAGAATTCACCGGGTTAGTTGGATCATCACCCGCTTCGTCTTCGTCTGAGATACCATCGTTATCAGAGTCTGTATCCTCATAGTCGTACTTCCCATCCTTATCACTATCCACACAGACATGCACCCCATCAGTCAGTGGACACTCAACCCCATTGCTGATACCGTCACCATCCATATCGCCGGTGGGGTCAAGGAAAACTGCTGAGACGCTATGATCCTCTGTCATAGTGACTTCGCAATTGTCAGTACCGCTGCAATCCTCTTTCCACATGGCGAAGAAGGAGCCGGTATCGGCTTCGGCAACCAACGTTACCGTTCCTTCAGTTTCGGTGTAGTTCTTTGAGCAGAGGTCTTTGTCAGCGTCACTCTCGTTGCAGTAGATGTCGTAGGGGGTATACAGCTGACGAATGACGGTACCTGTACCATCGCCGAGCGTGGTGTCTTTCCCGTCAGGCGTGTTGACCGTCATGTTA
>CAZLKK010000024.1:5290-21582 GCA_964559995.1 uncultured Chloroflexaceae bacterium | reverse complement strand
GGCGGGTGTTGAGGTCTGCGGTTATCTCCCCCGTCACCACTGCGTCATACTCTATAGCATAGCCAATCCGCAGAAACTCTGCCTGTCGCATCGCCGGGATGCTTCGGATCATAGCCCACTGGACATCTTCTGGCAACGAGGTATTGCACCCCTGGATATACACTTCGCAGGTATTCCACCCTTCTGGCTCCAAGAAGAGCAAATGGCGGTCTTTGTCGGCAAAGCGAACAATCTTGTCCTCGATGCTAGGACAGTAGCGCGGTCCTACCCCCTCAATGATGCCACTGAAGAGCGGCGCACGGTCTAAGTTGTCGCGCACCAGTTGGTGAAACTCCGGGGTCGTATGCACCATATAGCAGGGGAGTTGCGCTCGCCAACTATTCAGCATTGCCGAGGGGTACACCGGGTTGGGGGGCAAAGCTAGGGGGAATGATGGGGGAGATTCCATCCCGGCTCTATCCGGGTAATAGAAGCCAAAGGAGAGGGGCGTTATGCTGCCAGGTTGCACCTCGGTCTGGTCAAAGTCTATGCTACGAGCATCTATGCGGGGAGGCGTACCGGTCTTGAGCCGTACCAGCGGGAAGCCAAGTGCAGCCAACGACTCCGACAATGACATAGCCGGCGGTTCGCCTGCCCTGCCGCCCTGCCATACTGTCGCGCCGGTGATGAGCCGTCCGCGTAAGAACGTCCCCGTTGTGACGATGAGGGTGCGGGTGAAGTAGACCTGCCCCAGATGGGTGACGACAGCAAAGCGGTAGGATGGGTCATCAGGCATGGTATAGCCTTCTGGCAATGCCCCCGCCTCAGCCTCGGCGCGTGGGATGATCTGCTCAACCATTGCCTGCCGAATATGCAGGTTGGGGGTCATCTCTAGGGCTTCCTTCATCAAACGGCTATAGAGCCGCTTATCTGCCTGCGCCCGCACCGACTGGACCGCGGGACCCTTGCTCTCATTGAGCATACGTATCTGAATAAAGCTCTGGTCTATAATATGCCCCATCAAGCCGCCAAGCGCATCTATTTCTTGGACAAGCTGCGATTTTGCCGGACCGCCAATGCTTGGGTTGCACGACATTTGGGCTATCTTGTCTAGGTCTATGGTCAATAGCAGCGAACGGACTCCCATACGGGCAGCGGCATAGGAGGCTTCGCAGCCGGCATGCCCGGCACCAATCACGATCACGTCATATTGTGGATTAAAAGGTTCTGTCATCATTCATCTCATCTCAACACATCGTTGTTGTCTACACTATCCCATCATGCTATAATAATACCGCATATTGAACCTGTCTACTCCAACGTTGGGGCTAAAGGCGATTCTAACGGATAGACGAAAGCAACGAGGAAGTACCGGTTGGCAACCATACAAGTGATAGATGATGATGTAGTTCTGCTTGCACGGCTTGCAGCACAACTTGAACAAGAGGGGCATACCGTCTTGAAAATCAGCGCAGCTCCCCAAGCAGAGGCAATGTTCATAGAGCATCAGCCGGACCTTGTGTTGCTTGAAGTACGCCTCAATCAAGGGCAAGGGTGGCAGTTGCTAGAACGCTTCTCCCATACAACTCCCGTTATTGTGCTGAGTTCAGATGGACACGAAGAGGATATTGTCCGTGGCTTTGATTGTGGGGCAGTTGACTACATCCCCAAACCCTACCGAGCAAAGGAACTCATCGCCCGGATACATCAGCGAGTGAATGGTAAGGGCAAAACACCCCTTCCCCCTACTAGTTCCCCTACACCAGAGCCGCCACACTCGGCTGCGCCCGCTCCCCCGTCTGAAACACCAGAGCTGCCAAAGTCACCAAAGCTGCCAGAACGGAGACCAAAAGCAGAAGATGACTCGATTTTCATCTCAGATATAGATGAAATAGCCCTGATGCGTTCCTATGCAGATACCACATCGGCAGAGCCGCTTCAACCAGCGGATACCCCCAATACCGATTCGCCGGGGGATCGGCTCAAAGAAGCACGCCGCAAGAAAAACCTCACACTAGTGCAGGTAGAAAACGATTTGCATATTCGCATGTCCTACTTGCAGGCAATGGAAGAAGAGAAGTTTTCCATGCTGCCGCGTGGGGCTATGGCAGTGCAGATGATACGCACCTATGCATCCTACCTAGAGATGGACATTGAGCGTGTGGTAGAAGACTACCAACAGTTGTATGTAACCCACACCACAGATCACTCCTTTACCGAAGCTGCCCGTAAGAGCATGCCTAGTGTTGCGCTTGGTGCTCCCCCCAAGTGGGTGCTGTGGATAGTGGCGGTTATCTTGGCGTTGTTGGTTAGTGGGGCAGGTATCTATTGGGTTGACCCGCAGGGGTTCAGGGCAATGGGGCAAAACGTCATCCATATGGTCGTCTCCCCTACCCCGACAAGCACTGCCACACCACAGCCAACACCAAGCAAAACGCCTCCCCCTGCTACGCTCTCGCCGGTAGTTCGCACTACGCCGACAACTGACACCAACGCGATTACTTCAACACGGGAAACAGGGGAAATGTCGGCTACAATGACGGTAACGATGACCGTATCACCTACGGTTGAGCGTTCGCCTACTAGCGAGCAGGAAGACGAACCGCGTACACGCCAACCGCTATCTTCGCCAACCGGTACGACACCAACGGTTATGGATTCTGCCACAGCTACCCCACTACCAGCAGGTGAGCCAATAGATGTGCCTACCCCCCAACCAAATATACCGCCCGTGGATGCCCCTACCGAGCCTGCGCCTGAGCCGCCAGTAGAACAACCCGCACAGCCTACCGAGCCTGCGCCTGAGCCGCCAGCAGAACAACCCGCACAGCCTGCTGAGCCTGCGCCTGAGCCGCCAGCAGAACAACCCGCACAGCCTGCCGAGCCTGCGCCTGAGCCGCCAGCAGAACAACCCGCACAACCCGCCGAGCCTGCGCCTGAGCCGCCAGTACCAATTGTGCCGCCAGATGAAGGTGACGGTGGTTGGACAAATGGAAATTGAAAGGAAAGTTGAGATATGCTACCAATAGGAACACCCGCACCGGATTTCACCTTGCCAGATCAACATGGCGAGCAAGTAACGCTTTCATCATTTCAGGGGACACAGACAGTTGTCCTGATCTTCTATCCAGGCGACCAGACCCCCGTCTGTACTTCGCAACTATGCGGTATACGTGATAGCTATGATGCATTTGCCGAGGCAGGGGCAGTGGTTCTTGGTATCAACAATGGAAGCGAGTCAAGTCACCAAAGATTTGCCCAAAAGTATACCTTTCAGTTTCCCTTGTTAGTAGACAATGACCGCAAGGTAGCCGAGAGCTATGGAGCGGTGTTGTTCAGTTTGGGACCTCTTGGCGGCATCATCAATCGTACCGTGTATGTTATCAACAAAGATGGCACCATTGCCTTTGCAGAACGGGGGAACCCCCCAACAGCAAAGATACTTGCAGCAATACAGGCATAATTGCCAGAAAGAGCATTGGACAAAGAAGCTATGAGCACGCAAGAAATCGTCCAAAATGAAGAGATCATCCAGAAGGTTAAGATTAAACTTGCTTCAATGGAACGGCGACTAGGCGGTATGACTACCCGATTACGGGCAGTATCCGAAGAGGATTTTCAGCAAAGTGAGCTACTCGAAGAGTTTGCCTTTGCCCGACTCTACAAGATATTTCAGGATGTCATCGAGATGATTTCGCTCATTTTGCTGCTTGAAAATATAGCTCAACCAGACCCAAAACAAAACCTCCATGTGTTTTACGATCAGGCTATAGTCTCTGATGCCATTGTAGATAGCTTACAGCGTATGGAAGAATTTTACACGACTATATCAACCTCCCATGAACACTTAGACCATCACCACTTGTACAAAATAGCCACTATTGATTCGCAAAACTTGGCTATCTTTGGCAACGAAATCGAGGATTACCTGTTGCTATACGAAGCATAACGACGAACCTGTGGATGTACTCCCACGCCTCACAAAAATACCGTAATCTAGGGCAGCATTAGGCTAACCATTCCCTCACGAGAGGGGATTTGGGATTCTGTCTCACAAAACGGCATGGAACTGTGATGGGGTATCGTTCGTTGCTCGTATTGACACAACAAAGGAAATATAAGGCTATTTGTGTTATGAAGAAACCATATTTGTATCCGTTGCTTGTTGAGCGAAAGTTTGTCTACCGTCTATGGGGAGGGCGGCGTATTATTGAATGGCTGAATCTCCCCGAACCAGACCTCACCAACATTGGCGAAACGTGGGAAGTGTTTGAGCGTAACCCGGTACGCAATGGCTCGCTCACTGGGCAGACATTGGAGCAGGTGACGCAGCACTATCAGGAAGAGCTTGTTGGTACCCACGTTCTTGAACAATACGGGGTAGAGTTTCCCATCCTCATCAAATTTTTGGATGCAAACCAGGACCTCTCTATACAAGTTCACCCAGATGACACCTATGCCCACGTCCATGAGCCAGAAACTGGCTTTCATGGCAAGACGGAATCGTGGTACATTCTCAATGCCAGCGAGGATGCGGCAGTCATTCATGGGCTACAACGGCGCGTTTCTCGTGAGAAGTTTAGGCAGGCAGCACAGGAAAATACCCTAGAGCAATATATACGCTACACTCCCGTCAAGCCTGGGGATGTCGTGTTCACCCCACCCGGTACGCTGCATGCTATCAATGCGGGGCTATTGCTATTTGAAGTGCAACAAAAGTCCGATATTACCTACCGGGTCTATGACTATGGCAGGCGTGACCCTGCTACGGGAGAACAGCGGGAGCTTCATCTGGACAAGGCATTGGATGTGTTGCGGTTGTCGCCCTACCCCAAGCCAAAGACAACCACGGTAGCGTTGGATGCGCCATTTGAGCGCACGTTATTAGCAGCGTGCAAGCATTTTGCTATGGAGCACTGGCATTTGCCCACTAGCCAAATGCTGCTATCTAATCACCAAAGTATGAACATCCTCACGGTTATTGAGGGCAGGGGAAGTATCACTTGGGAGAGTATGACGTTAGATTTGACGGTGGGGGATTCGGTTATCATACCGGCGACGCTTGGGTCGTATGTGCTGACCCCGGCGAGTAGCAATTGGCGGATGCTGCATGTGTATGTGCCAGATATTATGGAGAGCATCATCCCTATGCTCTACCGTCTTGGGTTGAGCGATTCAGCCATAGAGAAGGTGGTATTTGAGGTGTAGACCAGGTTGTTATGGCAACGTCCAATTTGCCCTCATCCCCTACCCCCTTCCCCTACTACGCGGGAGAAGGGGAACCAAGCAGGTGTTCCCTCCCTCGCTCTGGGATGGGAGCGGGGGTAGGGCGAGAGGGGAATAAACTGGTGGTTCAAGTGAATAGAACAGGGAAGGCAAATGATCATACTAGGCGTTGATATAGGGGGCACATTCACCGATTTTGTGCTGATGCAAGATGGCACAGTCACCATCCACAAACTCCCCACCACCACTGACGATCCATCACGAGCGTTGTTGGATGGCGTAGCCCAGCTTGGGATGCCAGACCTGCTCATCCACGGCACGACTATTGCCACCAATGCGCTGCTGGAGCGGCGCGGGGCGACCACGGCACTGTTGACAACGGCAGGCTTTGCTGATGTGCTCGTTATTGGGCGCGGTATCCGTCCTGCGCTGTATGACCTGACAATAACGCAACCCCCGCCTATCGTGCCAGACCACTTGCGGCTAGAGGTACCAGAGCGTATGGGGTATGATGGGACTATGCTCCAGCCGCTAGACGAAACGGCTCTCACTGCCATTGTGCATACCCTGCGCCAAGCTCACGTAGAATCAGTAGCCATCTGCTTATTGCACAGCTATGCCAATGCTGCCCACGAGCAGCGGCTCGCTGACCTCTTGGCAACCGAACATCATGCCGATGGGACACCGCGCTTTTTTGTCTGTGCTTCGTCCCGTGTGATGCCAGAATACCGCGAATATGAGCGCACGAGTACTACTGTTGTCAATGCCTACGTTGCGCCTATCCTAGACCGCTATCTCCAACGCATTGAGCATGCCCTAGAAACGACACAAACCAACGATAGCAACGTCCCGCACCTGCACATTATGGCATCAGACGGCGGCAGTATGACCACACGAGATGCTCGCCAACTTGCCGCACGTACCACATTGTCTGGACCAGCCGGTGGTGTAGTGGGGGCATTGGCTGTGGCACGACAAGCGGGTATGGAGCGCATCATCAGCTTTGATATGGGCGGCACATCAACTGACGTTGCGCTCTGTGATGGCACACTCCCCCAGACCACCGAGTCGGCGGTGGGGGGCTTTCCTGTGCGCTTCCCGTCTATCGCCATCCACACGGTTGGGGCAGGTGGCGGTTCGTTGGCACGTAGCGATGCTGGCGGGGCGTTGCGCGTTGGTCCACAGAGTGCGGGGGCGGTACCCGGTCCTGCCTGCTATGGGCGTGGCGGCACGCAGCCTACCGTCACCGATGCCAACCTGCTGCTAGGGCGGTTGCGCTCTGATCACTTCCTCGATGGGGGGATGGTGCTAGATAGCGAGCGAGCGGCGCAAGCACTAGCACCGTTGGCTGAGACCTTGCACCTAGCACCGCGAGAAACGGCAATGGGCATTGTTCGCATAGCCCATGCTGCAATGGAGCGTGCCATACGGACAATCTCGGTTGAGCGCGGTATAGACCCCCGCGATTTCACGCTGGTTGCTTTTGGGGGAGCAGGTCCATTGCATGCGGCGTATCTGGCAGACCTGCTTGGTATGCGGCGTGTGCTGGTGCCGCGCTACCCCGGCGTACTCTCGGCACTAGGGATGATTACCGCGGATATGAGCCGCGATTACCTGCACTTCCTCGCGCAACCGCTGGCAGATATTTCCCCCGCGTTGTTGTTGCAGCATATGCACCAGTTGGTAGCCCAGGCGCAGGCAGAGACGACCCAACAGCATACCCGTATGCAAGCGGTGACGTTGCGGGCAGTGTTTTCGTTGGATATGCGCTATATGGGGCAGTCACACGAGATACCGACCCCGCTGGCGGTGTGGGAAGGGGGCGAGCAGCCTGTGCCAGACAGTGCTGCAGTTGCGGAGCGGTTCCATCAGTTGCACCGCCAGTATAGTGGGCATGCCCTGTATGGACACCCGCTAGAAGTCGTGGCATTGCGTCTCAAGTGGGTGCAGGTGCGGTCACAGAAACTCCCCGGTGCGGGGGATGCTTCCCCATCGTCACCTACAACAGCAACACAACCAGCACAACCCTATGCCCAGGTGGAGGCGGCTCTCGCCACCGACACCACGCAAATGCACCCAACGTTGCTTTACCAACGCGAGCACCTCCACGCTGGCGATAGGATAGCGTCGCCGGCGATTATCGTGCAGTTGGACACGACCACGGTTGTGCCGCCGGGGTGGGGGGCATGGGTGGATGGGCATGGAAATGTGGTGCTGGGGCGGGGGGATAACTAAAGATTGTTCTCTATCACAATCCCCCGCACACCACCGGCTCTGGCACTGCCGCCATCATCACAGCATCCCGACAAGCGGGGGATTGCTCCTTTTGCTCATCAACCGGGCGAAAAATGCCCACCGGGTTGTGCCGACCCTTGACCGTAATCTCCCCCTCATACGCAAACCTACTGCCGTCTTTCAAGCGTGAGAAAGTCGCTTCAGAAAGCACAATAGAGCCAGGGTTCGCAAAGGACTGGATACGTGAGGCAGTATTGACCACATCCCCAATTACCGTGAGGTCTTTTCGTTCAATCGTGCCAATATCCCCCTGAATAACATCGCCGCTGTTGATACCAATGCGAACCAATACCGGCTCATCCCCATCTTGGCGGCGTATCGTATTCAAGCGAATAAGCGCATCCAAAATACGATTGGCAGCATAAACCGCATCATTGGCATCAATAAACACCGCCATCATAGCGTCCCCAATGAACTTGTCTATGTCCCCATGACATTCTTTCGTGATAACCTCACAAATACCAAACACATTATTGAGCATCTCGGCAACTTTTTCTGGCGGATTCTGTTCAGAGAAGGTCGTAAAACCCACAATATCAAGATACAAAATGGTCAAGTCTCGCATACGCGCCCGGCTCTCGCTGCCGGAGTGTACTTGCTCCATTACCTCTTCAAACGTCTTTGTAGAGACATACTTCTTAATAATACTCTGAAATTTCTCTTGCAAAATACGAAATTCCTCAAGCTCGGTGATGTCGCGGAATACCTCTATCGCAGCGATAATATTCCCCGCTTGGTCACGAATAGGCGCAACATGCGTCATCACCGGGAATCGCCGTCCAGACTGGTGCAAGGGATAGATTTTCTCGCGCACATGCTCGCCGGTATGAAGCGTGCGTACCAACGGACAGCGGTTTTTGCACAACAGATTGCCATGTTCATCTATGTGGTCGAGAATACCATCATAGCACTTGCGCCCCTCTACTTCTTTGGCAGTATAGCCAGTAATATGCTCTGCCCCCATATTCCAAAACAAGATTTGGCGTTTTTTATCTACAATATACACCCCATCAAAAATGCAATCTAACACCGTCTCTAGCGCACTACCCTGATTGCTACGGCGATCTAGGGAAAGGTTCCCGTTCATATCCTGTTTCATACTCCAATGCTCCTGTCTGGTTGCATCTTTCCTATCTGCTTTTCGAACTACAACAATGCATCGGCTTTTCCAAATAAACGACAGGTGAGAAAAAAGCAAATCCCCTCCCCAAACAGTGCAGGGGAGGGGAAGCAAAGGGGGGGATAGGGCTTTGCGTATGGCGTTTTGTGAGCTAACCTGTACCATATCCGTCTGTACAACGTTGACTGTAATAACCAACCTTGTACCAACAAGTATACCCCATACCTTGCCATAGCGCAGCTACATTTCATTACAAACCCATTACGGGGCATTCTCGACGACAATGCGATTGATGATCCAGTGATCATCGGGTTTCTCCATGGTGTAGGTGACATTGAGCGTATACGGACCTTCCTCTTCTACCAATACCAGATCATCTTCCGATAAGATAGAGTCTGGAGTGCCCTTGTACCGCGTTTCTGACCACCGTTCGCGGGTCGTCACCGTGGCATGTTGGGCATCTTGCCTATCAAACGAACGAAAATCTATACTGTGCCGCTTCATACCAAGAAACTCCCCCTGAGCGATGAGTTCATTCTCAATGTACTGTTCGGTATCTTCTAACTCCTCTGGACCTAGCCAGTAGGCAACCAAATTGGCTTCAGTATACCAGAATGCATCTACCAACTGTTCATTAAAGGCAATAATGGTATCGGCTAACTCCTGCTCGGCAGTCTGCTCAACAATAAAGCTGCTCGTCCAATCGGCGAGTTCGGGAATGTCTCCCCGGTCCAACATCTCCCGCCACGCCTCGTCAGTGAGCCTGTCGCTCAATGGTTGCACAAACTCGTAGTGCGAGAAGACCCCCCCTTGTGCTACCACGAGTTCTCCTTCAACCGGCGTGACAACGTAGATAGGGAAGACACGCCCTACCCCCTCTTCAAGCACAACTCCCCCATTGGGGTTGGTCGCTACATCTGCCACCACTGCCGCCTGGACTGGGTCCATTGGATAGCCGCCCCCTCCAGACTGTGCCTCTTCATCATCATTTGCCGCAAACGTGAGTGTTTCTATCTCTCTCCCATAGAAGCGCAGGTAATCATACTCTGCTGGCGTGAGCGACTCCCCGCGTAGTTGCTTACGGGCTAACCGTTCCAGCTCATTGGCAAGGTCTACCATTGCCTGGAGCGACATCCGATCATCGTCCATCAGCATACCGCGGGTATCTAGCCCTTCTATGGTCATCTCTGACAATGCCCCGATACGGGCGAAGACCTCTGGGACAGGCTCTACATAGCCCTTTGGTTGCTCTGGCTCAGGTGGCGGTACCATCCCACCGCTCCCCTCTGGATAGGTCATCTTGGCATACAAAATGGTATCCCGCTTGAGTTCCGTCCAGGAGCCAAGCGCGGTATTGAGTTGCTTGTCTAGCCACGCCTCAGAGCGCATAAACGCCGGGTAGCCCTTGCCAGTAGACTCAAATAGCGGCAGCAGGGAATATATCCATGTCCAATAGAGATTCTGTGTCCAGACCTCCTCGCCAGCAAAGCTAAAGTGCTCGCGCAAGTCTTGCATATTGTCCATGTAGTTTTCCATTGCCGTATCGCCGCTGGCTTCCAGGTGCTCTAGGGCGCGGTCTGAACCAAATGCCGCCATCACGTCAAGGGCTTTGGGCAATTCGCGGTTTGGCACATCTCGATGGGTGAGTTTGGTAAAGACAAACGCATCTGGCACAAACCGCTGCCCCATAAAGCGCAACCCTTTTGTCTCCTCTATCGCCTCTGGATCATCCCGATCTACCACCATCCCCAAGATTTCTGGCGGACGCATATCCCCCAACATGCTTTGGAAGTTCATGAAAAAGGGTTCATTGTCTAGCTCTGCGGCAACATTTATGTCACCATAGGCAATATCCAACGCATTGCCATACTCTATGGGGGTCAGATCGTCACTTCGTCCCACAAAAAAGACCGTTGTCTCATAGATACGGTTCCATAGGTCAAGCGCGGGCATTCCCTGCACCGTTGTGCTACGAAGCGCATGCGTCAAAAGCGCAGCCTGGCGCGTCTCCATCGGGTCTGATGCACGAAACGTCATCCGTCCATGCCACATCATTACCTGAAAGTAGCGGGAGAGGGCTTCACTTTTCGTATAGTGACCACGCGGGGTATACTGGCTCCAGTCCTCGCCGTTCACTTGGGCAGGAAAGATAGCCGATGGTCCTATGCTATCGTGCGCTTGAATACTGGCTAGGTCTGGCTCAACCAGTTCTTGTAGCCCATCCGGGATAGTCCAATCGGGGTTGAGGATTTTGACTGCCACGGCAAAGTAGGCTGCGTTGCGGCGGGCTGCTTCCCCCCAAACCGTGCCTTGCAGATTGGTATACTGTTCTATTGAGGTGTTGAGTAGTTGCCAGTCAAGCCACGAGAGGGAGGGGGCGAGGTATTGCGTTTCCGTGCGGCGCATCGTCTTGTCAAAGAGTAGGTGGTAGACGTGCAACAGGGAGTCGCTGGTCACAAAGACGGGGATGTAGTTATACCTTGCCCGTTCGTAGATTTCGTAAAATTCTTTGGTATCACCAGGACTGACCACAAAGCCATTTGCTGCTAGTCGGGTCTGCTGGTCGGGGGAGAGCAGAACGGTAAGTTCTACATTGTTGAGGTCGGGAGCTATCGCCTCGTGAGAGACGTTTGCTGCCAGTTCCTCTTTGGAAACGTTGAAATTGGCGAAGGTGTAATAGGTATCGTCCCCCCCCTGACCGCCTTTGGCATCCGTCACGCTTTTGGGGATGTTATTGGACACCGGACGTACCTCCCCGATAGGCACACCTGGGTCGATTGGCTCGGTGGCAGTGGGGATGGGTATATCCGTGGGTTCTTCAACCGATTCATCCAACGGTTCTTCTTCATCCAACGGTTCTTCAACCAATTCTTCCGTTGGTTCTTCTGGTTCTTGCTCTTGATCTGCTGACTCCCGTGTTGGTTCCATTTCGGCAGAATCATCTGCCGGTACTGCTGTAGGGGATTCTTGTCCCTGTTTACTACAGGCGGCAAGGAAGATCAGTAGACAAACAAGTAGCAGTCGTGCTACCTTAGCACCCATTTTCGGTCTCCTTTCTACACAAGTCCCATTTTTTCGTCAAGCCCAAACATGAGATTCATATTTTGCACTGCCTGCCCCGATGCCCCTTTGAGCAGATTGTCTATTACAGATACGACAATCGTTCGTCCTGAAGTCACCTCTGGTTGAAAGCCTATGACACAGAAGTTTGAGTTGACCACATGGCGCAGTTCTGGCAGTTTGCCATTTGGCAGCACCTTGACAAACGGCTCATCCATAAACATTGCATACGCCTTGTACAGCTGGTCAAGGTCGGTACCGGCGGGTAGGACACTGGCATACATTGTCGACAGTATCCCACGGGTGACGGGCAACAGGTGCGGGGAGAATACAATATTCACGCCGGTTTCTTGCTCAATTTCGGAAATGTGGCGATGCCCCCGGCCTATGTTGTAGGCACTCAAATTTTCGTGGGCTTCGCTAAAGTGAGTCTTGATAGAGAGCGAGCGACCTGCGCCAGACACCCCCGACTTACTGTCCACAATGACGGTCTGTTCTGACAGGAGATTGGCTTTGACCAACGGGTAAAGCCCAAGAATGATGCTGGTGGCATAACAACCGGGGTTGGCGATAAGTTGGGCTTGGCGAATATCCTCGCGGTAGAGTTCTGGCAATCCATAGACTGCATCTTCTACCAATTCTGGGGTAGGGTGGGGCTTGCCCTTGCCATACCAAAAATCATACTCCTGCATGTCATGCAACCGAAAGTCTGCACTGAGGTCTATTACCCGTGCTCCTGCGTCCAGCACCTGCTTGACCAACGGGGCAGATATGCCATGCGGTAGGCAACAAAAGACTACATCTGCCATTGCGGGGGCTGCATCCTCAGCCCGTATGAGGGGAATATCTAGCGTGGTTGGGAAAACATCGCTCAACCGCTTACCGGCGGCGTTTCGTGAAGTTGCAAAGATGATCAATGCTTGCGAATGTCGGTGTAGTATCTTGATGAGTTCAAACCCTGTATAGCCTGTTGCGCCATAGATACCGACTTTTATCATATATGATTCCTCTCCTACTGAACCTGCTTAGAGCTCCATAACCCGGCGCATCTACGCTTATGGTATTGTTGCCATGATACCACAACTATGCTGTATGGTATACGGGAGATGGGCAACCGGGCAACATAGGCAACCTGCCATACTCCCTGTATCATTCTGGTATAATAGCCCCAAGACAATCTACCAGAAAAGTAACGCCTAATCATTACATGCACATAGTACAGATTATTAGCTCCTACGGTCCTGCCTTCATTGGCAACGAGATACACAGCGAACTTGCCCAGGCTATCATTGCCCGCGGACACCGCTATACGTTCCTGACGCTGGCACGCCACGATGCCCCGGCGGGTATCCACACCTGGGACGACCACGGTATTACCGTCTACGAAATGGGCCAACACCGTTCGCTGGTTAGCCGTGCTGAAAAACTCCTAAGCAAGCGTATCTTCCACTATCCCCTGTTTCTCTTTGCGCTGCGTACCATAGGGGGTATGCTACAAACCACATTGCAAGATGCAGACCTGATTCTTGTTGAGGGGGCATACCCCCTTGGTGCCATTGCTGCCTTCTGGCAACCATTGGACCAACGCCCGTTGGCGGTTGTGCTTCAGGGGGGCGATCTGCACCGTCAGGATCAGGTAAACTATGGCTTTGGTCGCTACCTTATGCCGCGCTTGTTGGCACAAATCACGATACAGCGGGCAAGTTTGCTACGAACCTACTCGCCGCTCATGTACCATACTGCTATCGAGCATGGAGCCGACCCTGCCCGTGTGCATGTGGTGGCACAGAATATTGGCGAAAGCTGCTACCTCCCTGCTACCGATTGGCATACCCTCGCTCCCCTACGGCAGCAAGCACGACAGACCATCACCTCACGCCATACATTGCAAGGTCCCCATCTGCTGCTGACTGTCGGGCGGTTGCTGCCTATCAAGGGGTATGATGGGCTTATTCGTTCGCTGCCAGCAATAGAACGCCAAACCCAAGCGCGGGTTGAGCTCGTGCTGTGTGGTCCAGACCGCCCTGCCCCTGGCAGCGGCAATTATAGAAGCCACCTAGAACATCTCGCCGCTTCGCTTGGGGTACTTGATCGCTTGACCTTCACTGGCGAACTTTCCCATGCAGCAGTGCGGGAGTACCTAGCTGCCGCTGACCTGTTGGTTATCCCCTCTGTCATGGAGGGGGGGGCTAAGGTGCTGATGGAAGGGGCAGCAGTTGGTACGCCCTTTGTGGCGACAGAAACCGCAGGCACCCCCGCCTTCTTGCCAGATGGCGGCTTGACTGTCCCCCCCGTTGCCGCAGCCCCCGATGCGCTCCCACGAGCGGTTGCGGTGCTGCTCCGCAATGCTGCATTGCGGTTGCATCTTTCCCAACGCTCATTTGAACGCGCTCCCATATTTTGTGCTGAACGCCGGGCAGACGAACTGCTGCCCCTCTATGAGAAAGCCCTATGCTCTGCTACCTAGCCTATCCAACCAGCCTCACGCTACAATCTGCCAACGCGCTCCAGACCTACACCACGCTACGCGAGCTTCGTCAGCGTCGCCCAGACACGCTGGCAATTATAGCCCGCTGGCATAGCGGTGAGTCCCGCTTTGCCGATGTTGGCGCACTCCATCTGCCCCGCCCGGCGGTGGGAAGGCTCTCACGGCTCTACCGTTCGTCACTTTGGTACTATCTGGAGTATAGCCTCTTTGCCTGGATGTGCGCTCCCATCATTGCCGCAAAGGGAGTCCAGGCTATCTACGTGCGCCAGAATATCTGCGCCGCGTGGTGGAGTAGTGTCCTTGGTCCGCGCTTGGGAATACCCGTTATCTATGAAGCCCACGACCTAGAGATGCACAACCCCTCACGCGCCAAAGAAGCCTGGGCGCAGGGAGTCGTTCACCTGATAGACCATGCTGCCCTCACCCGTTCACAGGCTGTCGTCTCCCTTACGCATGCATTCCGTGACTATCTCGCAACGATTGGTTGGCGTTCGCCGCAGGATGTAGCCGTTGTCCCAGATGCATATGACGATACCATCTTTGTCCCACAGGATAGGACAGTCTGTCGGCGAGCAGCCGGGTTGCCAGAAGATGCGCTGATTATTGGCTATGCGGGGATGACCTTCGCACATCGTTGGCTAGAGGGGTTGCTTGAAGCAGTCGCCAACTTGTTACCTACCTACCCTAACCTGTTGCTGCTTTTGGCAGGCGGCAGACCCGCCGAACGTGCGGCTATTGAGCAGCACGCTGAGATGCTCAACCTCCACAATCACCTGATAGTCGAGCCCCCACAGCCGCAGCAAGCGGTTGTTCAGCTACTTGGGGCGGCAGATGTGCTGGTTATTCCTGATACCGTCACGGATATGACGGCATCGCCGCTCAAGCTGTTTGAGTACCTCGCGCTTGGGCAACCGTTGGTGTTGCCAGATATGGCGGCACTCCGGGAGATTGTCTTGCCTGAGCAAGCCCACTATTTCCCACGCCGCAGTATGCAGGGGCTAACTGCTGCCCTTCACGATGCCATCCAAGCTAGGGGAGAGCAGCAGCAGATACTGGCACGGCGACATATTGCCCAAGAGCATACCTATGGGCATCGAGCGGAGCGTATTCTTTCGGTTGTAGATAGGGTAACGAAGGATAAGGTCCTAGGTCGCTAGGCGGGGATAAAGTAGCGACAACACCCATCACCATTCACGATGGTGGAATCACGGGTAAGCGTTACGCCGAGGAGCTCTTGATAGAGTTGGATTTCGTGGTAACAAAACTGAGGATGGTGACGGGCAACGCAGTCTATAGGACAATTGTGCTCGGTGATGATAAATGCTCCATCCTCTTGTTGCTCACACTCACACATGTAGCCCATCTCGGCGAGGATAGTCGTCAGTTCAACGACTTGTTCGGCGCGGGTTTTGCCAGCCAGCCGTGGGGCTATGTTGCGGGCGAGGTTTTGGCGGCGAGCTTCCAGTACACTCTTGACGGCATCATCGCCGTATTGCTCAGAAACGTAGTGCAAAACATCAAGCGCAAGGCGATCATAGTTTTTTGGGAAATAGCGTTCGGCTTCGGCGGTGAGGGTATAGAGGTGGCTAGGGCGACCCACGCTGCGGCGGAGGTCGGACACTTCAACGAGACCGTCACGTTCAAGCAGGGCTAGGTGTTGGCGCACCCCCACTGCCCCTATGTTGAGGGCTTGGCTCAGTTCTATTGCCGTCATTTGTCCACGCCGTCTTAGGAGTTGTAGGATGTTTTGACGGGTCGCGCCTTGCTCTTTGCGCTCAACTTTCATTGGGGAGGTCGAATTTTCTTGTAATACCGTCATAGACATCAGTAGATACCCTACATTCTTGTTTGGCTATATGATGGGTTTGCTGGTGCTTTGGGATGTGCTTGGTCTGTTGGGTTTGTTGCTTTACTATTCAATGAACAAGTTTTTGCCATTGTATTATAGTATTCTTTCATTAGCACAGCATACGTTTAAGTATATCACATCCCTTTTATTTGTCAAGCAAAAACCATTGAAAGTTTGCTATATAGCATTTTTTCCTAAAAGGGGCAAGGGGGTATGATGCTTCCTTCAGCAAGGGAGCATGCTCTCATGCTATTCTGCCCTTTCTCCCATGTAGA
>CAZLKK010000024.1:470-5280 GCA_964559995.1 uncultured Chloroflexaceae bacterium | reverse complement strand
GGATGGGAGTCTTTGAAGCACAAAGCGCAAAGCGCAAAACGTGGAGAGCTGTTGCAAGCAATGTCTCACCGGGCAACCCCCTATCCCTTTCCCCCTGTGGTTGTATGCGGGTGTTGGGGCGCACCGCCGTGCGCCCCATGTTCGGCTCCCCCTCGCTCTTTCAGGGAAAGGGGGCAGGGGATGGGGGCTTAGATGCTGCCGGGTGAGACTAACCTACCCCTGTAAGACCATCTAGGGGGTCTTTTCCCCAATACCGCCGCCGCCTGGTGTCTCCAACCGCAACACCTCGCCTGCTGCCACAGTACGAGTCACTTTGCCGGGGAGAAGTTCCTCGCTGCCGTCAGGATGCACCAGCGTATTCTGTCCCATCGCACCGGGGCTACCGCCATGTAGCCCATACGGAGCGTGTGTACGCCGTTCGGTGAGCAGACTGATGGTAGCAGGTGCAAGAAAGGCTATCTCACGGATAAGCCCCTCGCCGCCCCGCCACTGCCCCGCCCCGCCACTGCCCCGCCGCAAGCCATAGCGTTGCACCCGAAAGGGAAACTGCCGCTCTAGGGCTTCTACTGGCGTATTTAGCGTATTAGTCATATGCGTTTGTAGCCCGTCTAGTCCATCCGCATAGGGACGCGCCCCCATCCCGCCGCCAAGCGTCTCATAGTAGGCAAAGGGGATACCCGTAGATGGGTGTACTCCTCCACATGTCCAGTTGTTCATCGTACCAGCGGATGCAGCGGGGATACGTTCTGGTAGGGCTTGCGCCAACGCCCCAAACACCACATCTACCACGCGCTGCGAAGTCTCCACATTGCCGCCTGCCACTGCTGCGGGTGGAGCAGGGTTGAGTAGTGTGCCGTGGGGAATATGCAACGTCAAGAAAGGGGAAGCGGCAGCATGCACCGCACCAATAGCGGCATCAGGCATATCTCCCCCCCCCAAACAGCGAAAGCAATAGAGCACCGCCGACTCGACCACTGCCAGCGGGGCATTGATAGGACCGCCGCTTTGCGGGGCTGTGCCGCTAAAATCTACTTTCGCAGTGTCGTTGGCTATGGTGATGGTGACGTGTATAGGCAATGGCGTTGTCCTATTCCCGTCGTCGTCCATCCAGTCATGAAACTGGTATGCCCCATCTGGTAGGTCTGTCAGCAACGCCCGAAAGGAACGCTCGCCATAGTCTAGCAACGCTTGCATATGCTCATAAACATACTCCAGACCATACTGTGTGACCAGTTCATTGAGCCGTTGTATGCCAATAGTATGGCATGCAAGCTGTGCTGCTAGGTCGCCGCGCCGCTCGTCTGGCGTGCGCGAATTGCGGCAGATGAGCGATACTACCGGTTCATTTTGCTGCCCCTGCTGTTGGATAAGCAGGGGCGGGATGATAAGCCCCTCTTGGTAGATTTCGCTGCTCATCGGCATAGACCCGGCGGTCATGCCGCCAACATCGGCATGGTGCGCCCGACTTGCTACATAGCCAAGCAAGGCTTGTCCATTGGCATTAAGCATATGGTTGGTGTCGTTGGCATAATTGGCATGGTTGGCATGGTTGGCATGGTTGGCAGCATCTATTGGGGCATAGACTGGCGCAACCATCGTGATGTCTGGCAGGTGAGAGCCGCCGAGGTAGGGGTCATTCAATACGACTACATCGCCGGGGGCAAGCGTCCTATCGGCTAGGGCTGCCTGCACTGAACGCGGCATGGCTCCCAGGTGTACGGGGATGTGGGCTGCCTGTGCGACCATATGCCCATCCCGGTTGAAGACGGCACAGGAATAGTCTCGTCGTTCTTTGATGTTGGCTGAGAAGGCAGTGCGTCCTAGTGCGGTACCCATTTCCTCAGCAACCGCTGAGCAGCGATGGCGAAAGACCTCAAGGCTTACTGCGTCTACAGGTGTTGTCAATGCGTTTTCTGCTCCTTTCTACGTGTTCAAAGGTACGCTTTGTTCAGTTTAGTGATCCATATTGGTTGTTTCTCTCACGAGTAGTTTCCCCCCCTCGTCCTGGGATGGGAACGGGGGCAGCAAGGGGGAGCGGGTTGTTTTGCCCTGGGATGGGAGCGGGGCAGGGGGAGCGGGGAATAATGAGATTCATACTCTCCCCCCATTGTTCGTCTTTAATGCATAGGCAATACCCTGCTGGAGCGTTGCCAGCGTGACAAACTCTGTCAGGTCAATATCAACGTGGATGAGCATTTGGGCGAGGTGGGGGGAGATACCAGTGAGGATAATACGCGCACCAAGCAAGCGGGCAGCATGGGTTGCCTGGAGCAGGAGTTCTGCCACGGGATTTTCTAGCAGCATACTACCTGTCATATCAAGGATGACAGTATGGGCATCGTGCGCGGCTATCCCATGCAGCAGCGCATTGGTAATCAACTGGGCGCGTTCGGTGTCTATATTGCCAATAAGTGGCATGGCGAGGATGTGGTTTGCCAGGGGCATAAGCGGGGTTGCCAATTGACGTAGGGCTTCGCGTTGGGCTTCAAATAGCTGTGCTTCCATCGCCTGACGCGCCGCCTCTTGTTGCTTGCGCTCGGTGATGTCTACCACATTAGCAAGGATAGAGGGGGTGCCATCAATGGTAATCAAGTAACTGAGAAGATCAGCCCAACGTCCCTTGCCATCTTTGGTCATGAAAAGAATTTCGTAGCGGTTTGGGGTGTCTTCGCCGCGTAGTCGGGCTATAGACCGTTGTTTCACCAATTCGCGGTGGTCAGGATGGATGATATCCCAGAGACTCTCCAGACTACATACCTCCTCAATCGTATAGCCGGTCATCTGTTCTATGGTAGGGTTTGCATAGACATACTGCTGCCCCTGGGCAATGAGAATACCCACGGGAGAGACCTCAGTCAGGGTACGAAACCGCTCTTCGCTAATGCGGAGTTGGTGTTCAACTTCTTTCAAATGGGTAATGTCATTAGCCGTAACGAGAATAGCTGGCTCGCCTTCATAGGTGAAGATGTTGTTGTCAATTTCTACCCAACGGATATTACCGTCTTTACGTACTATCTGGATAGTATAGCGTGGTGGCACATCTTCCCCACGATGGCGAGCCATAGCTCGTTGCTGGACTGTCTCTAAGTAGTCGGGGTGGATGATGTCCTGGAACGACAGCGAGAAGATTTCATTATTGGAATAGCCCAAGATTTCTTCTGCGGCTGGATTGATGTAGCGAAAATTTCCCTGGCTATGAATGAAAATTCCCACATTTACGGTTGCCATCAGGGTTTCGAATTGCTGAAGTTTTTGGTTGAAAAGGGCTTGCAAATCCATATTTTGGATTTGCCTGGTTTCAGACTGATGTTGGTTCATACTGCAAGGCTCCATTGGGCTTGGATGCTAGTCTGTAAAGCATAGAGGTACAAAAAAGCTACCTTACAAAGTGACTACTCCCAACCCTAAAGGGATGGGCTTCTCGGGGGTATCCCCAGGCTGTGTAGCCCCACAGCCAGAATGTTTATCGCGGCATTGAGATCACGGTCTAGCTCAAGCCCACAGACAGGACACTGATGCACCCGCACGGACAAATCTTTCTTGACCACCGTCATACAACGGCTACAGCGTTGCGACGTGCCGCGTGGGTCAATCTCGATAGACGGGCAACCAGACTCTTCCGCTTTGTAGCGCGTAGAGGTAGCGAGTTGATTCCCCGCAGCATCCGCAATACTTTTCGCCAGACAGTGATTTTTCAACATCCGCGTGATGTTCAGCTGCACCCAGTATATTACAGAACACTGGTTCTTGCAACAGCTCAAGCGGCTGAAGCGGAGAAAGCCCTTATATCCCAGGGCTAAAGCACCTGGGCTTTACGGGCTGTTTTTGTAAGAATGGGCATTGGTACAAGTAAAGACCTTATGGCGTTTAGTATACCATATTTGGGCAAATTTTGCCGGGCTTGTGGGGAGCTAACCTTTTGTCTCACTAGTCAGTCCCCATCCCCTGCCCTTCCCCCACTACGCGGGAGAAGGGAGTCAGGCAGGTTCGGCTCCCCCTTGCCCTGGGATGGGAGAGGGGACACTAAGGGGAGCGGGTTGTATTGCCCTGGGATGGGTGAGCAAGCAGGGGGAGCCGCCACATGCTCGGTTCCCTTTGTTCTTCTTTTATGATGAGGGAAAACCATCTGCAACCCCTGAATGGCAATCTGTGATTGACTCAACTCAATAGCTTTGCTATAATGGCATGGTGTCACATGCCGAAGTGACGGAATTGGCAGACGTGGCGGTCTCAAAAACCGCTGAGGGCAACCTCGTGTGGGTTCGAGTCCCACCTTCGGCACCAGGGGACTTCTACGCATAGTATGGTCGGCGGGGCGTGGCTCAGCCTGGTAGAGCGCCGTGTTCGGGACGCGGAGGTCGGTGGTTCAAATCCACTCGCCCCGACCATTTTTTGTCCCTGGAGTAATACAAGCAACCGCTTGTATTATTGGAGTCTTCATTATTCCTTACCTGTTGAGATTATGCATATGCATTTTTTTGGGACTGTAGATCATTTCCTCTGGTATCTCCGCTTGGCTCTATGCCTCTGCACAGTGTTTGTCCTTTCCGGGTGCGGTTTTCTCAAAGATTCTCTTCCCCCCACCCCATCACCTTTCCCAACGCTGGCACGGCTCCCCACGGTTACACCAGAACCACCAACATCAACACCAGGACCAACTACTACGCCTACTCCCCCCCGTCCTACCCCAACGTATGAACCAATAGCAAGTACGGTTATCTTTGGGGCAAACCTGCGGGCAGAGCCTTCGTTAGAGGGAGAAGTCCTGATGCTCATTGCCCAGGGAAGCAGCGTTACCCTAAATCGCCGG
>CAZLKK010000024.1:0-460 GCA_964559995.1 uncultured Chloroflexaceae bacterium | reverse complement strand
ATCACAACGGATGATGGTACCGAAGGCTGGATGTCGGGAGAGGTGTTGAATATTACGCTGGAAGAGGCTGACACGGCAGGTATCCCCACGGTTACGCTAGTGTCGCCAGAGCCAGATACTACTGCTCCCCCATCTGGTACTCCCACAAAACCACGCACAATGGAAAGTGTCGTAATTGTTGGGGCAAACCTGCGTGCGGGACCATCGTTAGATGACACGGTTCTTGCCGTCATTGCAAAGGATACTAGCGTTACCCTGCATCGCCGGGATGGGAGTTGGTTTTATGTCACAACGGAAGACGGCACCGAAGGCTGGATGGACGAAGAGGTGTTGGACATTACGGTAGAAGAGGCTGACGGTGTGCCTACGGTAGAGAGCACCCCCTAGTCTATCTTCCCCCCTCGCCCTATGCGACCCGCGATCAACGAGCGGATGTATGGGAGCGTACGCCGTTGCCCCC
>CAZLKK010000023.1:485-21726 GCA_964559995.1 uncultured Chloroflexaceae bacterium | reverse complement strand
GGTGGAAGCAGGAATTTTGATGGTGATCACTTGTGACCACCTAGAAAGTAGCAGAAATTTGGGATGACCTAGCGAGAGCCTCAACCCGCCCCTTAACAACTTTCTTCAGGTTCGCTTCCAAAAGTCGAGGCTCTCGCCGGATTTTTCGAGAGGAACGCAAATCTCTTTTAGTGTAACAAATTATCAATCAAGAAAGATTTTGCACTTCGTCAAGAAATCGTCAATGTTAGCACGATAAGGTGTCGTAGATTGGGTTAAGGCAATTCTGGGGGAACCAAAATATAGCCAATTCCCCGCACCCCGACAATGCAATCGGGACCAATCTTGTGGCGTAGGTTGTGGACATGCATGCGAAGAAGGTTGCGGGCTTCGGTGGTATTCACATAGAGATTGTGGGTATGACGGACAATCTCCGGGTAACGCCATACCCGTTCTGGCTCTTTTGCCAAGAGACTGAGTAAAGTAAATTCAATAGGCGTAAGGCTTAGGGGTTGTCCATTGAGGTAGGCTTGGTGACGACTGTTATCTATGCTGAGCACCCCTAGCCTTGTCTCATCACTTGGCGTTGTCGTTGGGGCAGTGGTGGTGTTCATCTCAGGGAAGAGCTCTTCTGGAACACCAACTCCCCCTGATACATCGTGGATTTCCGCAGCACATTGGGCAATCATCGCATTGACCCGCTGCTGCCGCCGTTGGTTTTGGCATTGTTGGACGGCATCTGCCACCCGCGAGAGAAAATCAAAGGAACTCGTTGGCTTGAGCATATAGTCATATGCGCCTGCCCGTACCGCTTCAATAGCAGTATCTAGGCTCCCATAGCCAGTTAGCAAGATGACCACTGGTGGCGAAGGCTGTTTCTTGGTTGCTTGCATAACCTGTATCCCATCTATAGTCCCAAGACGTATATCACTGACGACAACATCAAAGGTCTGTTCTTCGAGCAGGTCAAGGGCTTTTTTGCCATTTTCTGCCTGCTTGACGGCATAGCCCGAATCTTCGAGCAATTCTCCCAGGGCTGTGCGTAGCCCATTATCATCTTCAACCAGAAGAATAGCAGGTTTCATCTCGTATCCCCTTGACTTAATTACTGCACGTCTTCGTGTCTCATTTAGAAAATCTCCCAAAATGGCGATTGTGGCGTGATTGCATAGCATACGCTATCCCATCTTGAAGACTGGAGAAGGTGACGATAGTACTGAGGTCTGCCCCCAAATGCACAAGAGTTTGAGCCATTGTGGGGCCGATGCCGGTTAGGATGACCTGAGCACCGAGCAATCGTACTGCGCGTGCGGTCTGGACCAGGGCTTGGGCAACTTGCGTGTCTACCACAGAGACCCCGGTAATATCCAAAATAGCCACCTTAGCAACATGCTTGGTTACGCCATCAAGGAGTGTTTCCATGACCTGTTTTGCCCTCATCGTATCAATAGTTCCCACAAGCGGCATAGCGATAACCCGGTCTGCTAGGGGAATGAGCGGGGTTGAAATCTCTTGGAGCGCGGCGCGTTGGGCTTCAATGACTTGTTGGTGAACAGCTTCTTGCTCTTGTTGCCACTGCTTGCGTGCTGTTATATCTACCCAATAGCCATAAATGAGCTTGTCATTATCGTAGGGCACACTATTGAGCACTACTTCAACAAAAAACACCTCTTTATTGAGGCGTTGATGGAGCCATTCAAACCGGATGCTGCCTTCTTGCAAGGTTTGGGCAATCATGGCATCTGCTTTGGTATTCGAACGTTGCCCATCAGGTTGATACTCCGGCGAGATGTCCGAGGGGTGTATTTGGAGTACTTGTCGCAGATCAGATGCCCCGACGACTTGGACAAATGCTGGATTACATGCAACAAACTTTCCTGCCATCACCAAGAAATGGGGGTCGGGGGCAAGAAAAAAGAGGGCTTCAAAAGGTATCTGTCCGTGATAGGTATGCACTTGTTGGGTTTGCAGTTGTTCTTCAAGATTAGCCATAATAACCATAACTTTCCGTCAGCCGTATGCCTTACTTGGTTTCTCACTTGTTTGATTACCTTTTAGTATAGCACAACACTAGAGGAAAGACGAAACCGGGTGGGGCAAGGTTTAACCAGAGATGCCCAGAGATACCCAGAGATACCGGGCAAGAGATTCCCGACAGAAACGCAGAGACACAGAGATGCAGAGACGCAGAGGAATCGGGCAAAATGGGGCTATGCTGTAGCATCTTGCCCGGAAATCCTGTCCGGTATCTGTGTGCATCTGTGTGCATCTATGGTTAAACCTTGCCCGGAATTAGCATGACCTACCCCTGAAAGCCTCTCCTTTCTCCCCCAGGGGTAGGTTAGGGGGGAGTAAACAAGGTCTCACCGGGCAGCCCCCATCCCTTGCCTTTCCCCCGCAAGCGGGAGAAGGGAGACCGGACTTTTACCCTCTCCCCCCCCAAACCCCCGCTCCCATAACGGGCGAGGGGGAGCCATTGGGGTAGCAAGACAGGCTCCCTTGCTACCATCCCCTACCCGGTACCCCTTTCTCCCCTCGGTAGGACGCAGGGCAGGGGAGCGGACATGCTAGAGTTGCTCTTGATTGCCCCCTGAATTTGCCCAATACCTCTACTCACACTGGCTAGTCTATGTTATTATAATCACAAATATAACGTTTACCTAGTGGTTTGGAGAAGCGAATATGCCATTGTATTCCATTGTTAGCCCTAAGCAACCCCTTGTGGGCAAATATCCTAGAACTTATCTGCTATTCGTTATGGAAAGGTATAAGGCACAATGATGACCAATCAACTCCAGCGATCACTCATTATCTTTTCAGCTTTGAGTATAGTTATAGTAAGTACTATCGTTTCCCTTGTCAGCATTGTGCCTTTCTATGATCATCTCAAAAAGGATTCCCAAGAAAATCTTACCCTGATTGCCAATAACCGAGCAATGGCAGTAGATGAATTTCTCGCACGGGCAAAAAATGTCTCCTTGCAAATAACGAGCCGAACCCGTATTCGTGAAATACTCCAAGAGTATAACCGCGGTGACATAAGTTACCAAGAACTGGTGGAATTTAGCGAACCCAAGTTAAAAGATGCGCTCTCCATCTCCCCAGAAGCTATCGGGTTAGTACGCTTTGATCAACAAGGTGAGCCGGTGGTACAAATCCAAATGCCCATACCGCCAAATGAATGGCCCTCCCCTCTCTCTGAAGGCTCCCCAGAGGTCGTTGTTTCCCATCCCATCTACATCAAGCACCACAGCTACATCTTCGTCAGCGCGGCTATTCGGCATGAACACATGCATGTCGGAACAGATATGGTCCTCTTTGACCTCACCCGTCTACAAACTATCTTGCAAGATACCGATGGTATAGGGGAGAGTGGCGAAGCCTGTGTGGGGGCGTTTGTTGCGGGAGAGCCAGAGATTTTCTTTGACTCCACTGGCACACGGACAAACATGATCGTAGCCGCTACCTCGCCTTTTGGCGGCGCACTAGAACAATCAACCCACCAAGAAACAGGTCTCTATGAACATCCCCAGAGTACCTATGAAATTGTCGCCTATCGCAATCTCCAGGAAACCGACTGGATTATTGTTATCAAACAGGATATGCAAGAACTCTATACTCCTGCCTATAAACAAATTGGGATAATCAGCATTACTGTGCTTGTCTTGCTTGTTCTCGGTATCTATGCCACTATTCGTATCATACGCCCACTGACTGGTCGGGTCCTGATGCATACAGATGAACTTGAGCGTGAGGTGACAGAAAAGACCCAAGCCTTGCAAGAAGAATTGCACGAACGTATCCGAACATCAGAAGCCCTGACCAAACTCAAAAACTACAATGAACTCATTTTGCATACCGCAGGCGAAGGTATCTTTGGGCTAGACAATGAAGGCAATACCGTTTTTGTGAACCCCTCTGCCTGTGAAATGCTTGGGTTTACCGAGGAAGAATTGGTCGGCAATCCCCACCACGAGATGGTTCATCATTCCCATGTCAATGGCTCCCCGTATTCCCGTGAGGAATGTTTGATCAACAAGTCGTTACAAGATGGCATAGCTCGACACGTTGACAATGAGCTATTTTGGTGCAAAAATGGCACGTTTATTCCGGTGGAATGTCTTGTCAACCCCATGCTGGAAAACGATACCCCGATTGGCGTAGTCGTGACCTTCCAAGATATTACCGAACGCAAGCAGACAGAAACGCTGCTCCACCAAGCCCGCAAATCTGCCGAGGATGCATCCCGGATGAAATCAGAGTTTCTGGCAAATATGAGCCATGAAATCCGTACACCACTCAATGCCGTGATTGGGATGACGACCTTGCTTATCAGTACGGAGCTTTCAGAAGAGCAGCAGGAATTTGTCAGCACCATACGCACCAGTGGCAGTGCGCTGCTTGATATTATCAATGACATTTTGGATTTCTCCAAGATTGAAGCCGGTAAGATGGAGCTAGACGAGCAACCCTTTGACTTGCGCTCGTGCATAGAAGACGCGCTGGAGATTGTCGCAACACGGGCAGCAGAAAAGTATCTTGACCTGATCTACACGATAGACAAAGAGACCCCAGGGAGACTGCGTGGTGACGAGTCTCGCTTGCGTCAGGTGCTCGTAAATTTGCTCAATAATGCGGTGAAGTTTACTGAGACTGGCGAGGTCACTGTGTATGTTTCCTCCGATGATAGCGTATCTAGTCGTCTACACCAAGACCCTTCTGCTCCCTATGAGATACACATTGCCGTACGGGATACGGGCATTGGTATTCCCCCAGAACGGCTCCATCGCCTCTTCAAGTCGTTTAGCCAAGCAGATGCATCTACAACCCGTAAGTATGGCGGTACCGGGCTAGGTTTGGCGATTAGCAAACGGTTGGTAGAGATGATGGGGGGCAATATGTGGGTAGAAAGCCAGATCAACAATGGTTCTACCTTCCATTTCACCTTCCTAGCCTTAGCAGAACCTGGCGAACCGCATACCTACCTGAACCTGCCACAACCCGTCTTAAAGGGACGACGAGTGCTGGTGGTAGATGATAATGCAACCAATCGGTTTGTGCTGGCACGCCAACTCCAACTGTGGGGGATGCACATTGAGGAGGCGGCTTCGGGTTCCGATGCTTTGCTCCTCTTGAACCATACTTCTTTTGATGTAGGTATTCTGGATTTGCATATGCCAGAGATGGACGGGCTAATGCTGGCAAGTAGGATACAAAAGAATCAGCAGAAACGCAACATTCCTATGATTCTGCTTCCCTCAATGGAGCCAGGGCGAGAGGCGATAGAAGCGGCAGGGGTATCCTTTGCCGCCTGTCTTACCAAGCCTGTCAAGCCATCCTATCTCTACAAAACCTTGATGACTATTTTTGCCGACCAACAGCACCAGGAAACTAAAGTCTCTTCGCTCAATAAACAGGAAATAGATACCGAATTAGCCCAACGACACCCCTTGCAGATATTGGTTGCAGAAGACAATATGGTCAACCAAAAAGTTGCCACCCGTCTGCTTGAACGTATGGGGTATCGTGCTGATGTAGCCAGCAATGGGATTGAAGCCATCCAAGCCTTAGAACGACAACCGTATGATGTTGTCTTTATGGATGTACAAATGCCAGAAATGGACGGCTTAGAAGCCACCCGTCATATCCGTTCCATGCTACCTCAGCAGCTTCAACCGCGTATTACCGCTATGACAGCCCACGCCTTGCAGCAGGATCGGGATATGTGCCTCGATGCGGGTATGGATGACTACATTAGTAAGCCAGTACAGATTGGTGAGCTCATCAAGGCTTTGTTGCGGGTACCTAGCAAGGGGAAAGATGCTCCTGGTGATCATGAAGAGTAGTCTTTGTATTTCCCTCTCCCCCCTTGCCCCCGCTCAAGGGTAGGTCACAGGGATTCCGGGCAGAATGGGTAAACCTTGCCCGGAATTGGCATGACCTACCCTTGTAAGCCCCCCTTGCCCCCGCTCCCAGAGGGCGAGGGGGAGCCGTACGGTCTCCCTTCTCCCGCGTCGTGGGGAAAGGGCAGGGGATGGGGGCTGACCGTGTTATTGTCTCATCTCCCCTAACCTACCCCTGTAAGAGAGGGTTCTGATGAGGGAAAAGAATCTGCCCCACCCCTAGCCGTTAGCCGGTTTCCCCCAGGTACGCTAGGGTCAAACGGGCTGCCGTTCGTCCAGAGAGCATCACCGAGCTGATACCAAACTCGCTTACCCACGCGCCAGCCAAAAAGAGATTCGGTATGGGAGTCGTTGGCTTCATCCGTTGCGAGAACGTATTGTCTACCGTCATAGGTGAACCGGAAAAGCTGCCGCCAGGGTTGCAACTAAAGCGCAAATTGGTTAAAGGCGTGGCGGTCTCCTGGTACCGTATGCTATCGCGCAAGCGGGGGATATACTCCTCAGCACGGGTTATCATACTCGTGACAAGGTGCTCTTTAACGGTTTGGTACTGTTCATTGTGCTGGTAGTGCGAAAGATCGCCACCCGTCCCCCACTGGTTGGCGTAATCCCAGGGGGCTAGATGGTAGAGTGACACAACACTACTCCCTTTGGGGGCGCAGGTTGGATAATAGACGTTGTAGTAGGTGATAGCAAGGTCTGCTTGGTCAAAGTTGCCGGTCTGTACCGCTTGATAGGATGTTTCACAATCATAGTTGTTGCTGATGAAGAAGTCATGATGCAGCCACCCCTCCGCTTGCAAATCACGATCTAACCCCATATAGACAATGATGTTGGAGAAAGAGGGGGTAAGAGCCTGTACCTGCTCCACATACGCTGCTGGCAGGTAAGATTCGCCCACCAGGTTGAGCATAGTATCGGGGACATTGGCATTGCTAATGATGGTCTTGGCTGTAAACCGCTGTCCCTTGTCGGTCTCCACAGCTACTGCTTCTCCCTCGCGTATATCAATGGCTTTGACTGTCTGGCGATATTGCACCTGTCCGCCGTGATCTTTGATAGTCCGTGCCAATGCCCAACTCAAGGTCATTACGCCATCTTCTGGGTAGTATGCCCCAAAGATGTGGTAACTGACCCAACGCAAGATGAAAATTGCTGCGCTGATTTGCGATGGGGGCAGGGCGAGGTAGTTCCATTGGATACTGAAGATTGCCTGGAGTTGAGGGTCTTTGATGTGCTGTTGCATAAAGGTTGCCCACGGCATCATCGTAGCAGCATACAAGTTGGGATAGTCCTTCGTAATAGAGTCTGCTGTACGTTGGGCTTCTCTGTCCAAATTGTAGCGGCGATGTTCTTGGTATACCTGGATCATGGCATCTATGAGGCTGCGAATACCAACCGACTCGTGGGGGAAATGGTCAATAATTTGGGCTTCATAGGCAAGGTAATCGGCGTTGACGCTGATGGTATGTTCGGGAAAGTGTGCAGTATAGAATGGGTTGAGCCGTCGAAATTTCAGCGTGTTGAGTAATCCGAGGTCGGACAATACCGGGTAGATGAGGCTTCCTGGGGCTATGCCGTCAAGAGCACGTAAGGATACATCGAAGGAAAAGTAGCCACGGGTAAACTCGTGGGCATAGCCGCCGGGTACAACGTAGTGCTCCAAAACGAGCACCCGCTTACCGGCTTTGGTGAGATAGGCGCCGGCACTCAAGCCTCCCATGCCTGCGCCAATGATAATAACGTCATATGTTTCTGTGATCATAACTGTTGCTCCTGCTGTCAATAGGTATCGTTAGTTTACCATATTGTTGGACATTCTACGATTCCGGTCCGAAGTTAGGTCATGGGTGTGGCAGGCGTTTTTCCTGTACTTTGCCTCCTTACGGGCAGCCCCCATCCCCTCGCCCCGCGTCCCACCGAGGGGAGAAGGGGAACCGGGCAGGGCGGCTCCCCCTGCTAGGGGGAGCGGGGGCAAGGGGGAGCGGGGCAACACGGACTTGGCAATTGCCCTATCCGAAGTTGCACAACATCGCTGATTCTGGTACAATCACTATCGCTAGGGAAATGCTCGCTTTATTCTCAAGCAAAAGGGAGGGCGGGTCGCATAGTTGGTCTAGTGCGCGGCATTGGAAATGCCGTAGGGTGTCACAGCCCTCGTGGGTTCGAATCCCACCCCGCCCGCCATCAATAAATAACCAAATAACCTATAACCGAAACCAACCACTTGGAGATATAGCTACTGTGCGCGTTCTTATCACTGGCTCAAGCGGGCAGATAGGCAGCAACCTCGCCCTACGATTGCTCCGCGATGGACACGATGTCTTCGGCGTAGATCGCCGTATCAACACCTGGACAGACGCTTTCCCAACCCTCTTGCAAGACCTCTCCTCGCCCTATCGGGATTTTGCAAAGGGTATCGGTGGCGCACCCTATCCCCCGTGTGATATAGTGGTTCACCTTGCCGCCAACGCCAAAGTTCACGAACTCGTTACCTACCCCCACCGAGCATTGGAAAACATCATCCTTACCTACAACGTGTTGGAATATTGCCGGGCTAATGAACTCCCGATTATCTTCTCCTCCTCGCGTGAAGTGTATGGTGACATCCATCGTTACATCACCGAGGAAGAACAGGCAAACTTTGCCTTTACGGAATCGCCCTACTCTGCCAGCAAGATCAGTGGCGAAGCCCTTATCTACTCCTACGCCCGTTGCTATGGCATCCGCTACCTCGTCTTTCGCTTCTCCAACGTGTATGGACGGTTTGACAACGACATAGACCGTATGGAGCGGGTTATTCCCCTCTTTATCAAGCGGATGAGCGAAGGAAAACCCGTCACAGTGTATGGTGCTGAAAAGGTGCTCGACTTCACCTATGTAGACGATTGCGTCGATGGGATTAGTCGTGGCATAACCACATTGCTAGGGGGCAAAGTCTACAACCATACCATCAACCTCGCCTATGGACAGGGCAATACGCTAGTCCATATGGCAGAACTTGTTGCACAATCCCTAAACGTTGAACCGCAAATCAAAGTAGAGCCATCCAAGTTGGTGGGTGAGGTGACACACTATGTCGCCAATATCAACCTAGCCCGCGAACTGTTGGGGTACTCTCCCCAGGTCCCCCTAGCTGAAGGTATCCCCCGTGCAGTTGCCTGGGCAACCCAGCAACAACCCTAACCATAACAGGGCGGTGTCATAGTCCAATCTGCCCCCCTAGCCTTACCCCTTCCCCTACTACGCGGGAGAAAGGGAACCAGGCAGGGGTCGGTTCCCCTCGCCCTAGAATGGGAGCGGGGGCAGGGGAGCAACGGCTCTGCCCGACGAGCTACAAGCTAGAAGACAATCTTGCGCCAACGCATAGCAACATTCTCCAGCAACCCCACCGACATCATAATCATCACGGTAAAACTCCCCCCATAGGAAACGAACGGCAATGGAATACCCGTCACGGGGAGGATACTCATAGCCACGCCAATATTCACCAATACATGGGTCAGGAGCATGCCAAAGATACCCACAACAAGAAACTTGCCAAAGGCATCACGAGCGCGTTCAGCAATGGAAAGAGTTAGCCAAAGGAAAAGGGCAAGCAGAACAATGAGCACAACCCCTCCTACAAAGCCCATCTCTTCACTAATGACCGCAAAGATAAAGTCGGAATATTGCACCGGGATGTAATTTCCCTGACTGAGCAGCCCACGGGTTAGCCCCGTACCAAAAAGCCCCCCGGAGCTAATGGCATTCAGCGATTGAATAATGTTGTACCCCTCGTTTGGGTCTACCTTTGACGGATCGGTAAAGAGCCAGTAGAAGGTAGACAACCGTGCTCGTTGTTCTTCATTCAAAACAAATAGCCAACCAACAACCATCATAGGCAGGGCAAGCACGAGGATCAAGGAAAGCTGGTGCCAACGTAGCCCGGCTGCCCAAGCCATAGCCAACCAAATAGCCCCAAAAATGATCGCAGTCCCCAAGTCTGGCTGGATAAACACCAGCAGCAAAGGTCCGCCCATCAAGAGCATTCCTCCAAGCTGGATTTTCCACGTTTCCCGTTGTTGGTCTGTATAGCGCGAATAGTAGGCTGCCATCACCATAATAATCAGCAGCTTGGAAAACTCCGAAGGCTGAAAGGTGCGTGTCCCAAAGGCAATCCAACTTTGTGCGCCACTGGTGATATTTCCCACGACCAACACAAAGGCGAGGACAAGCAGCGTACCAATGTAAATAGGGACTGCTAGACCAGAGAACTGGCGATAGTCAGGAATTGCCATGACGATCATTGCTCCAATTCCCACCAAAATGTTGATGATATGGCGAGGAAAGAGTATACTAAGAGGGGTACCGTCAGCCCGCATAGCATGTAACGTTGCGCTATACACACTGAGTAAGCTCATACTGAGCAGGACGATCATACATCCGAGGAGAAAAAAATTAAAATCTTTCCAGATTCTTTTTTCCATTATCCTATTCCCTTTCTGGTCATTGGTAGGTCGTTTGCTCTTTTCTAGTGCCGTATATAGCATACCAACATCCTGGGTTGGGTGCAAGAGCTTTTGGCTTTGTTACACAGTGTAAAACTTGACGCTATAGCCTATAGTGGTATCATATAGCGGTATCATACCAATGGCTGTCCATTTTTGGCAAGGCAACCATACGAAGTTAGACAGTACGCGAGGTCAGGTCTGCCCCGGTATCTGGAACATTGTGAGGGTGGCAGAGAAGCCCGGTACAAGCAGAGAAAGAGTAATAAGGAGCGAAGCAAATATGCTAAAAAAAAGGTTTGGAATAACCGCGAGCCTTATCGTTGTAATGTTGTTCGTCGGGCTGTTTGCCACATCAGCGACAGCAACATATGCAGCACGAGGCGCAACCGTTGTATTGACCCCGAATACGGCACCGCAAGGGTCAACCGTTACGATTCAGATCAGTGGGTTTCGTCCGAATGAGATCGTCACATTGTGGCAAACATTTCCCGATTGGTCTGTCCTGAGCCACGGCGACTACGAAGTAGATAGAAATGGCGAGGCTACATTGTCGTGGTATGTAGATGCATCGTACCCCACGGGGACACACTCCATGAGTGCTCGTGGGAATAAGAGCCGACGTGTTGGCGTAACCCACTTTGAGGTCACGCTTGGCGAAGGCATGGTCAGCAATCTTCCCATGAGCGTCAGCACTACTGCTGATAGCCAGGGAAGCACATTCCGGTTTAGTGCTGTTGGGTTTGGTTCCCGTGAGTATGTCTCCGTTTGGATGCGAACCCCCAACGATGAAGTCGTAGACCTCGGTCATGTCATCTCCAGCAGGGAAGGGGCTTTTGACTATGAACTCTTCCTGGATGGTGATTATGCTGAGGGGTCCTATCATTTGACTGCATATGGCAGCAAGACGCAGAATATTGCTATTGCCTCCTTTGATCTGGTCAGAGGTGATATGCTGGAAGCTGCAGAGGCTCCATCTGTGTACATCTATCCACGCGGGGAGATCGTTCAAGCCAGTGTGGTGACAATCGAGGGTTCCAATTTTGGTGCCAATGAGGATGTAGCGGTATGGATTACCCTGCCAGATGCTCGTGTCGTGCCGTTCTTTGAGACCAATACAGAAAATGATGGGTTCTTCGTGGAAGAGTTATCCCTTCCGTCAACATTGTCCACAGGAACGCACTATATCACCGTATATGGTAAGTCTAGCGGCTTGCGTGCTATTTCTTCATTTGAAGTAGTCCCAGAAATGGGTCGGTAGGTACGTTTTGCTTGTGTCAATTGGGCAGCAGACAATGCCTCCTCTTCCGAGAGGGGGCATTGTTTTTTCTCACGCCGCTTGTCACCCACTCCCATCCCAGGGCAAGAGGAGCCGCCCGTTGTGCGTGCCCCTTCTCCCCGCGGTGGGGGAAGGGACACTACAAATCTACAACATGGATATGGTAAAATAAGCGTAAAGGGTTATAAAGTAAGGTGAAGCTATGGAAAGGTTAAAAGTACAGCTGATATGTCTACAGAAACAACTGTTTATGATGTGGTGATTATTGGCGGAGGTCCTGCCGGCGCATCGGCGGCTATCTACACAGCACGCGCTGATTTACGAACCCTGGTCATAGACAAAGGGCTAACTGCAGGAGCTCTCGGTATTACCACAAAGATTAGCAATTATCCTGGCGTTCCTGGGACGGTCTCTGGGGCAGAAATCGTCAAAACCATACGTGAACAAGCTCGCTCGTTTGGGGCAGAGTTCGTCACAGATAAAGTCATGGGAGTTGACCTCAACGCTAACCCCAAGATGGTGATGGCAGGACAAAACTCCTATGAAGCCAAAACGATTATCCTAGCAACCGGGGCTATGGGGCGAGCCAGTACTGTTCCCGGCGAGGAGGAGTTTCTTGGACGTGGGGTGAGCTATTGCGCGACCTGCGATGGGGCGTTCTTCCGTGACCGCCCGGTGGCAGTTATCGGCACAAACGATGAAGCCCTAGAGGAATCCGTGTTCTTGACCAAATTTGTGGAGAAGGTCTACCTCATTGTCCCCACTCCAGAGATCAAAGCTAGTCCAGAGTTGATAGAAGAAGTGGCTGCTCTGGACAAGATAGAGATACGCACGGGAACCCGCTTTAAGGCAGTGGTCGGTGAGGAAAAGGTAGACGGTATTCGTATCCAGAGCCGTAGCGCAAAAGAGGAAGAGGTGCTGCCGGTAGAAGGGGTGTTTATCTTTCTTCAAGGTGCCAAGCCCATTACCGATTACCTGATGGGACAGCTTGATCAGACAGATAATCAATGTCTCCAGGTAGACCACAATTTGCAGACCTCCATACCAGGGGTGTATGCCGTGGGTGATCTGCTCTGCACCCATGTAAAACAGGCGGTGATTGCCGCATCGGATGGAGTGCGAGCAGCCGCGGTGGGGAAAGGGGCAGGGGGGGAGGAACAACCCGCTCCCCCCGCTACCGCCCACACTCTGTCGGGTGAATCGCCTGATCATACACACGGTTGTACTCCTCAACGTACATACTGGCGAGGGCAGGGTCATCTATAATGACAAAGTTTTCGTCATTCGTATCAAGTGCGCGTTTGGTGAAATTATAGGAGCCGGTGATGACCGTCTCGTCATCTATGATGATGACCTTGTGGTGCATCGTATAGCAGTTGCCATCCTGATGCACCTCTATACCAGCATCTTGTAGCCGTTCAAACTCTGCCCCTATGCCATAGGCACTCCGTGCCTCAAACACCCCCTGCACTTCCACCCCCGCGTTGTGCTGTGCGACCATCGCCTCACCTATCGGGTCGCTGGTGTAGGAAAACGCCATAAAGCGAATAGACTCCTCTGCCTGCTCCAGCCGTTCAACAATGTAGACATCAGCGCGATCTTGGGGCGAGAAGTAGTTGGCTATCTGGATACCGTCAACCTGTATCATCTGGTTAGGCGTTATCGGTTCCTTGTTATTACCAAATAGCCCATCATCAAACATTTGGCTAAACTCTGTCGAGTAGTTTTCTACAATGGCAGGTATGGTAAAGCGCAGCAGGTTGTTGTTGTTGCGGTAGGTACCGTTGTTGGTGAAGTTCCAAGAACCCATCCAGACAATAGTCTCGTCTATGATGGCAAATTTGCTGTGCAAAAAGGCGGTAGTCTCCTGCCACGAGATGGGGATACCAACCTCTTCTACCGTCCCCGCCCACGCTGCCTCTTCCGGGTCTTCCAGATTCTCACGATCCAATGCTAGACGCACTGTTACCCCCCGTTCTTTTGCCCGTACTAGAGCCTCAGCGATACTCTCTAGGTTGTACTCAAAGGCGGCTATATCTACGCTGCTCTGGGCATTATCTATATCGGCTAGAAGCTGCTGCTCAAATGGCGGCGGAGTACGCTGTTCGCGTTTATCGGGGTAGACCAGGTAGGGCGTGGTGAAATAGGGCTGAATGGCACCAGTGCTCTGCTGTGGCATGGAGTGGGTGGGGGGAGCTTGGTCTCCCTCTATGCCCAATTGCTCTACATCTATGGGCAAATCGTTGGGGTCTATATAGCCCTCTTTGATGAGGTATCCCAACCCCAAAATGAGCAGTATGCCAATGACGGACCAGATCGTTGGGGGCTTACGAGTAGGTTTGCTGCGCTTGGATTGACGGCTTTTCTTTGCTGGCATGTTAGCTTTCTCTTTCTCGCGCCTGATTTGCCAAAGCTACCAGACGTTCAGGATCAAATTCATCGGCGGCATTGGCGACAACCCATCGGATTGCGCGGCGAATAGACTGGATGATGGTATCCAGTTCCTCATCCGTTCGTTCAGGGTCGCCAGCAGCAAGCGCAGCCTGATAGCTTGCCCACTGGATAAGCGGGCGAGCCTGGTCGTCTATCAGGTCACTGGTGAGCTGCTGATGTTCCATGAAATATTCAGCGGCTCGCAGCTGGCGTTCGGTCATGAAGATTTCGTCCATAGGGTATCTTGTGGTAGCTCCTTTCAATGTTCACTGTGGCGTTGGCTCTGTCAACCATTCATCTTGAAAATCTGCGCTCTCTTCAAACCAATGGGATTCATAGACGTTGGTGATGTCTTGCTCTTGGATGATCTCACGGGCATTTGGCAGGTCAACAATACGACTGATGCGGGTGTCCGCTTGGTCTTCTAGGCGATAGGTCAAGGCAACATAGGCTAGTCCACTGGGTCGGTGAGGGAAGGGGCAGGGGATAATATACCCTCCCCTGCCTTACTATCGCTTCCTACGTCACACGATACAGTGGCTTTTGCCCCGCTTCTCCAGGTAGCGTTGGTGGTAGGCTTCCGCCGCGTAAAAAGTCGTCGCCGGCGTTATCTCCGTCACAATAGCCCGCTTGTAGCGTCCCGATTCGTCTAGTGCGGCTTTGGATGCCTGCGCCGCAGCTTCCTGTTCTGGCGTGTGGTAGAAAATAGCCGAACGGTACTGTGTGCCAATATCTGGTCCCTGCCGATTGCGCGTTGTTGGATCGTGGTTCTTCCAAAAAACATCCAAGAGTTGCTCATAGCTCACAACCGTTGGGTCATATTCTACTTGTACTGCCTCTGCATGTCCAGTTGTGCCAGTGCAAACATCCTTGTAGGTTGGGTTGTCATAGCTGCCGCCAGTGTAGCCTACAAGCGCATCAACCACGCCTTCTACCTGGCGAAAAGTCGCCTCAACCCCCCAAAAACACCCTGCGGCAAATGTTGCCTTTTCCATACTAGCTCTCCTTTTAGCTGTTCATCGCTGCAAAAAAAATCTGTCCTTAATCTAGCATACCATACTTTTGCAATTTTATCCTTGCATTAGTTGTATAAGTATGGTATACTGCTTTGTGGGGATTGTGTTACTTTTTTCTCTACTCTCCTTCAGAGAAGATGCCAGCGTAGGAATGCTCCCAACAGCACCTATGCTGGCATCTTGGTTTTTGGCGTAGATTGGCGTAGATGCGAACTCTGTGCCTTTGTGGTAAAAAGTAGCTTGCCCCGCTACAAGGCTTCACCCTCTCTGGTTAGAGCTTCCTCAACTAAGGTAAACTCCATCGCTATCTGGTCAACCTGTTCTAGTACGCCATTCTGTGGGATGTCAAGCCCCATCTGCTCCAGCTGCTCGCTCATAAGCGAGAGCCGCACCGCCCCCACCTGCCCACTCAACGACTTGAGCGAATGGGCAGCGCGGTGAAACTCCTTTGCATCGCCCTGCTTATAGGTGGTATACAGCGTGTCTTTGCGCTCCCGCATATCATTCAAGAAGGTGTTGATGAAATCACGCGCCATGACCGCCCCGCCCCGCTTTATCGCAGAGAGAAAGTGCTCCGTGCGTTCTGGATGAAGGGGGGTATCGGGCTGGTCTTCGTCCGTTTCCTCTGCTGTTAGCTCTGCTGGCTCTGTCGGCTCTGCTGTCGGCTCTGCTGGCTCTGCTGGCTCTGCTGTTAGCTCTGCTGGCTCTGCTGTCGGCTCTGCTGTCGGCTCTGCTGGCTCTGCTGTCGGCTCTGCTGGCTCTGCTGTCGGCTCTGCTGTCGGCTCTGCTGTCGGCTCTGCCAAGTTCTAGGCAGTGATCATCTTGCTCATCCTGCTGCTGCTCGCCCGTATGCCCCTGGTAATCATCGGGTAGTTGTGCAGATGCGAGTTGGGTATCCTTGTCCATACTTCCAACATACTGCTCAGGCACCTGAAGCAATGCGCGAGCAAGTTCCCCTATTTTCACCGGCTTACTCACATAGTCATTCATCCCAGAACCCAAACACCGTTCGCGGTCCCCTTCCATAGCGTTGGCTGTCAGGGCAATAATCCACGGTTGGCGATGGGTAGGGAGGGTAGCCCGTACCTGTCTTGTAGCTTCTATGCCGTCCATCTCTGGCATGATGACATCCATTAAGACCACATCATACGCGCCATTTTGCACCTTTTGGAGGGCTTCTTTCCCATCTTTCGCCACATCTGCTGCATACCCCATGACTTCTAGCGAATAGAGAAACATTTTGCGACTTGCGCTGGTATCTTCTACCAACAGTATGGAGAGCGGACGATGGTTGCCTAGCTCCGAGTCAACTTGTGGACGGGTAGTTATACGGCGGGTAAGCACTTTCTGGTTGGTAAAGACTGCCAACAAGGCTTCATACAGTTGGGCAGGCTTAATGGGGCGGGTAGTAGAGGCTGCAATGGAGAGTTGCTCATGGCGCGTTACCTCATACCACATCTGCACAGAGATAACCAGCAGGATAGGAATAGCTCTGCCTTCATCTAGGGCTTGTATCTCTGCTGCCAACCCTAGCCCCTGTTGGGCGGTGTTGTGTATATCAAGGATAATGGCATCAAAGGTGTACCCTTGTTTGAGGCGGTGTAAGGCTTCTTGCTTCGTTGTCGTGACTTTGGGGATTATCCCCCAGAGTTGCGTATAGCGGGTCAGCAGGGTGCGACTGGTAGCAGCATCTGCAACAATGAGCACTTGCTTGTCTGCCAGCACCGGTGAGGGGACTTCTTGCCATTCAAGCGGGGTTGCTTGTTGGGCTGCTGCCTGTACAAAAAAGGTAATATGGAAGGTAGAGCCTTTGTTTTCCTCGCTCTCCACCCACAATGTCCCGCCCATCATCTCCGCCAACCGCTTGCTAATCGCTAAGCCTAGCCCCGTACCGCCGTACTTGCGCGTGTTGGAGGTGTCCACTTGGCTAAACGACTGGAAGAGCTTGTTGATGCCATCTTGGGAGATGCCAATACCCGTATCGTGTACCTGCATATGCAGCTTTATCTGGGAAGACTGATCAAGGGATGGGACGAGTTTTGCCGTCACCACTACCTCGCCATGCTCAGTAAATTTGACCGCATTTCCCAGGATGTTGATCAATATCTGGCGCAGACGACCCGCATCACCTATCAGCAGGGAGGGGATATGGTCATCTAAGATATAGGCAAGGTCAATGTGCTTTTCCGCAGCTTTGTTTGCCAGCATATCAAGCGTTTCTTCAATGCATGCCCGTAGATGAAACGACTGGTATTTGAGCGTGAGTTTGCCTGCCTCAATTTTGGAAAATTCCAATATATCGTTGATGAGGGCAAGCAAACCTTCGCTGCTCGTGAGGGCAGTTTGGACAAAATCCTCTTGGCGATTGGTCAGGTCGGTGGTGAGCAACAGGGTATTCATCCCGATGATGGCATTGAGGGGGGTACGTATCTCGTGGCTCATATTCGCCAGAAATTCTGACTTCGCCCGATTGGTCGCCTCTGCTGCCTCCCGCGCTTGGCGCAATTCTGCCTCAACCTGCTTGCGTTCGGTGATGTCCCGCAAGATAGAACACATCATAAAGCCATTGTTGGTTTTGATAGGAAAGCTCACCTGTTGGGCATAGCGGAGATTCCCGCTGGTATCCTGAAAGGCGTGTTCAACAAGTTGATTGACCCATGTTGCCTTGCCCGTTTGGTTAAACCCCTGCACCTGCCGCTGGAAAATCTCCATACGCTCAGGGATACGCTGTTCGCTAGGGAGTAGCTGAAACAGCACCTCCCAGCCGGGACGACCTATCACCTGCGAACGATTGAGACCCGTTATTTTTTCTGCGCCACGGTTCCATTCACTGACATTGCCATGTTCATCATTGAGCACGATACCATCATAGGACTGCTCAATAATTCCGCGAAATTTCTGCTCACTTTGGCGCAGGGATTCCTCTGCTCGTACCCGTTCGGTAATGTCTTCTTTGACGGCGACAAAGTGCGTAATAGAGCCGTGGGCATTGGTGATGGGCGAGATAGACGCTGAATCCCAGTAATATTCCCCATTCTTCTTGCGGTTGTAGAATGTCCCACGCCATTCTTTGCCCGATAGGATGGTTTGCCAGAGATTCTTGTACTCATCCATATCGGTATAGCCAGATTTGAGGATGCGGGGGGTTTGTCCAACGGCTTCTGTGAAAGCATAGCCTGTCACCTGCGTAAACCGAGGGTTCACATACTCAATAATGCCGTTGGTATTGGTAATGATGATGGAGTTGGGGCTTTGCTCAATAGCCCGGTAGAGGGTACGGATTTCATCCTCATTTTTCTTGAGGGTAGATTGGACCATCTCGCGTTGTATGGCAGTGCCAATAATACTGGCAGCAGTGCGGATAGCGTCTATCTCTGCCTCAGACCACACCCGCTCATTGCGCGTTTCATCAAAGCCAATAAACCCCCACCACTCATCCCCAACGAAAATGGGCATAGTGGCAATGGAGTATATTCCCTGGCGTTGGAGCGAATCGCGCTCTTGCTCAGGAAAGATACGCACATTGCCATGAAGCGGCTCCCCCTGGCTAAGGATGTCTACCCACCGCCCAAAACCAGAATCCCGGTAGGAGAGATTTTCAATACGGGTAGGGGCTAACCGGGATGCCAAATCGGGGGTTATCCACTCATATCGCAGGCTTAACCAAAGATCGTTGTTCTCATTGTTCAAGTGGTTCTCAAAGACATAAACTCGGCTCACCTCAGCAGCAGTACCGAGCTGTTCAAGAAAGGGAGCCATATGTTGGTTCATGCTGGTCGTCTTCAAAAACTGCTCGGCGGCAAATGCCACAACTTTGAGTATGTTATCGCGCCGTTGGAGTTCAAGCTGTGCCTGCTTATAATCGGTAATATCCGCGTTAGTCCCAGATACCCGTATGGGCGTACCAGCAGTATTACAAATAACCGTCCCCCGCATAGCCATCCAGCGCGAAGCGGTATGCTTCTGGTACACCCGGTAGATCATCTCAAACGTTGCTGAGGTGTTTTGCACATGGGCAGATAGCCCATCTTGGATACGCTTGCGGTCATCTGGGTGAATATGGCTCATCCAAGCGTCTATGGTGTTGGGTATTTCGCCATCGGTATAGCCAAGCCTAGCCTTGAGATGGGGCGAGAGGTAGAGGGAACCGTTGGTTAGGTCCCATTCCCATACCCACACCTGCGCCGCATTGATAGCCCGTTCGTACCGATCTTTGTTGTGCGGATGTGCTGGCGATTGGCGCATTTGCTTACAGGCAAGGGCTATTGTCTCATTGATGACCGTCTGCATATGCTGGAGGGCTGCAAGCCCGGTTGTTGGTTGTTCTTGTAGCCAGGGGGAATAGGCAACAAGCATTGTTTGATGCAGGTGGGTACAGAGGGTAATAACTGCTTCTTGTGCTTGCCCTTGTGGTGATAAGTCCGGGGTATCACACGGGGGAGCAAGGGGTTGCAGGGTTTCCAACAATCGGGTAGCTTGTTGTGGTTCTTCTGTATTGCTGAGAGCACCTAGTAGGCTTTGGATGATGGTTTCTTGTTGGTGTGGGGGGGTTACAGCAAAGATGGTGTTGTGCTCTGAGAGTGTGGCATGCAACAACGGTTGGATATTGGGTACCCGTTCAGTAAGTTGTAGAAAGAGATGCATAATCTATCCCATGATCTGGTTGATTTTTTCCTCTGTCAGGTGTTCATTAGGTGTTCATTGGTTGTTCGTTAGTTGTTCATTGTTGGTTGTTCATTGGTTGTTCGTTGGTTGTTGTAGCGTAGACTGTCGCAGGTTCGCCATAGATTTTTCCACACGAGAGTCTACATTCCCCTTCCTAGTTATAGGAAGGGGGGACAAAAAATTTGTACAACAACCTCATGGCGTACAAAAAGGTTGATCATCTTAATGGTTTATAAACCATTGTAGCATACTCTACAATGATATTGAAGAGCACTTTGGCGACATTTTAGAGAAACCCTGTAGTCATAGGCGATGAGTGGGGAGTCTCCACAACGACCCGCTCCCCTGCCCCCGCTCCCACAGGGCAAGGGCGCACCACCGTGCGCCCCTACACCCGTATACACCCACAAGGGCGAGGGGGGATGGGGGATACCCACAAGAAACCACCGCCCTTGAGGGCATGCGGAGTGACACAAAACCCACAAATTTGCGGAGATATAGGGGTATGGTATACTAACCAGAGCATAAGCACAAAGCATGACTAGGCAGGTGGTGTATGCGGTTATCTGAAGATAAAATACGGCGTATTGCCGAACGTCTCCACGATGAGTTAGCCAGTCGCCAACTCATCGGCTACAAGGATGCTCCGGGGATAAAGCCAAAAGAGGGGCGAGCCGGGCGGGTGAAACACATCTATGATTTTATCGTAGCCGATTTACAGCTTGAGGAAGAAATAGACGAGGAAGTGGAAAAGGTCCTCAGTTCCTATAGCCGAGTTATTAAGGGAACAGAACGCGACATCCTCTTCCGCAAGCACAAAGAAGAAATAGCACGAAAGCGGGGGTATACACTGTAGCTATGCGTATCGCAATTGTAGGATTACCAAACAGCGGCAAAACCACTGTCTTTAACGCCTTGACCCGTGGCACAGCCCAAACGACAGCCTATGCCTCTGGGCAGATGGAACCAAATCAAGCACTGGTCAAAGTGCCAGATGCACGGTTATCCGTCTTGGAGCAGATGTTCTCACCGCGCAAAACAATTTACGCTGATGTTGATTATGTAGATGTAGCCGGTATTAGCCGGGGGGAGCAGCAGGGCAGCGGGCTGCCGCCGGCGTTGCTCAACTACCTCGGCACCGCGGATGCCCTGCTGCATGTGGTGAGAGCTTTTGAGGATGAAGAGGTCCCTCACCCAGATGGTAGCGTAGACGCAGAGCGCGATAGAGAAGCCCTAGACTTGGAATTAGCCTTTGCTGATTTGGCAATTATCGAGCGAAGGTTGAGCCGCCTAGAAGGAGAGATTGGTAAGATGGCGGGGCGTGACCGCGAAGCGCGAGTCACGGAGCGCGACCTGTTGCAACGATTGCAAACAACCCTTGAGCAAGATAAACCCATCCGTGCCGTAGAATTGACTGACGAGGAAGACCGGATGATTCGCGGTTTTCAGTTTCTCACCGCCAAGCCTATGCTCATC
>CAZLKK010000023.1:0-475 GCA_964559995.1 uncultured Chloroflexaceae bacterium | reverse complement strand
CTGAATATTGGCGAGGAGCAGTTGTCCACCCCCCCAACGATCTCCTCCCCAGGGGAGCGTAGCGAAGGTGTGACGCTGTGTGGCAAGATTGAAGCAGAACTAGCCCAGCTTGACGATGCGGACGCGCAAACGTTTATGGAAGACCTCGGCATCACCGAGTCTGCCCGTGATAGGGTTATCGGGTTATCCTATCAGTTGCTTGGGTTGATTAGCTTTCTTACCGCCGGTCCCGACGAGGTACGCGCTTGGACTATCCGCCAGCACACGCCTGCGGTAGAGGCAGCAGGGACCATCCATTCAGATATACAACGCGGCTTTATCCGTGCAGAGGTGGTCGCCTTCACTGATCTGGTCGCAGCAGGCAGCATGAACGAGGCAAAGAAAGCGGGGACGGTACGTATGGAGGGCAAGCAGTATATTGTGCAGGACGGCGACATATGCCATTTCCTGTTCAATGTGTGAGAGGTGCCCCTTT
>CAZLKK010000022.1:12480-22520 GCA_964559995.1 uncultured Chloroflexaceae bacterium | reverse complement strand
GGGCGCACCGCCGTGCGCCCCTACACCCGCATACACCCACAGGGGCGAGGGGATGGGGGGCTGACCGAAGGGGGCATTAAGGCGGGAAAAATATCTGCCACACCCTTTTTTTGCCACGTTGCCACGTTGCCTCGTTGCGCGGCAGCCGAACAACAGCCGAACAACTAGGCGAGATGTTTCATCAATCGCCAGAAATTCTCGCTTGGTCGTGGGACATAGACTACCTCGTCCATGAGGGTGTAGAGCAAAAAGAGACCGAGGGTTTGCTCTTCTACATGTTCTGGGTCTGGTACAGCAACAATATGGGCAATATCGAAGTCAAAGGGTGTTCCAGTATCGTGAAACTCAATCACGATATGGCGAGCGGTATCATCCAACTTGAGGGATACTTGAACACGACCATGGGGGGTATGGGCGTAGGCTTGTTCCACAATAGTATTCCAGGTTTCTTGTACCGCTACCCGTATATCGTTAATTGTGACTCCAGGGTTGGGCATTTGCTCAACTTGTCCAAGCAATTCGGTAATGCACACGTCTAGGATGTTGAGATGGGAATGGCTGGCGGGCAATTCAAGGTGTATGGTACTTTCGCTTTTCATTTTTCCCTTCGGGTTTCCCCTAGTGATAGTTGCATAGGAAATAACAGCATGGTTAAGAGTAGCCTAGCATGGGGGAGGGGTTGGGTTCAAGCGGTTATGATGACGTGTAGATTACAACGAAACGTATGACCAGGGACGAGGGCAAGGGTAGTGAAACAAGGTCGAAAATTTGAGGATATTTCTCCACAAGAATCTCCTCTTTACCTCCTTTTACATTTCCCTCTAATTGCTTTATGCTATAGTATAAGAGAGGAAAATACCACACAGCATGCCCGGCATATTGCCTTACTGCCTGAAGTACGGATAACCTAAAATTCCGTTGTTTTCGTGTTTGCATATACCGCTACTATACTCTATAAAGATTCTTGCCAATACCTTTTTGGGTCTATCTCTGTTGTCTTGTGAGAAGCCTCTCACAGCAGCAAACTCTTAATTCAGCAATCTGAGACCTAAACCATGCTCTCCTGGGTTATCTCTCACTCTATGCAGGAGCCTGGGATTTATGTACCCAAATCATGATGTGCAAGACATCCTGTATACCCTGATACAACGTGGCTTGAAGATTTCGTGTATCCTGCACCAAGATCAGCCGGTAGAACATGCTGATCAGTTTGTCTTTTGCCTGGGTAATGCCTATTATGGGTTATCAACAGAACAGGTCTGCACGATCCAACCACTTGGTACCTATACCCCGTTGCCGTTTGTTCACCGCAGCATTGTCGGGACTATCGCTACGCATCAGGGACGGCACCTGCTTGTGGTAGACCTTCGTATCCTTGTTGATATGGTGCCTATCAATCCTCATCCCAAAGAAGCCTTGATTATCGTTGCCTTGCAAGACATGGAAATAGGGCTTTTGATTGAGAAGTTCTCATTGGTACCAGCGGTACCAACGGGAAATGGCGCACATATTTCTCTCCCCCACAACGGGGGATGGGAATGGAAGCAAGGGGGAACGGGTTGTTAGCCCCCATCCCCTAGATTAGGATGGATGCTGCGAGTGCAACGGCTCTACAACCTGACCTACCCTTGTAAGTCCGTCCGGTCTCCCTTCTTACGCTTACGGAGGAAGGACAGGGGATAGGGGTGACCGGTGAGACCTTGTTTACTCTCCCCTCATCTACCCCTGTGAGGGTTGCCATACCCTTGTCATAATAATAGCAATCAACCATAAGGAAAACGAAGTATCAGAGTGGATGATTATATCTCGTCAAGAAACCTAAAAGTAAGGAGCTATCCCCATGCTATTTCCCAAAGGAACTACACCGCTAGGGCGTAGCGTTACTGGCAGCATACTGCTAGTAGTGATTGCGCTGCTGTTTACCCTAGCTCCCCTAGCGACACCTACTACCCATGCCCAACAATCTGAAGAACCCCAATGCTTTCTTGAAACCGGCTATTGCATCGAGGGACGTATTCAACAGTTCTGGCAGCAAAACGGCGGATTGGCAGTCTTTGGCTACCCCATCTCGCCCCAACAAACGGAACGGCGCGAGGGGAAGTCCTACCAAATCCAGTGGTTTCAACGCCACCGGCTGGAACTACACCCCGAAAACGACCCGCCCTATGATGTGCTCATTGGACACATGGGCAAGGATACGCTCACACAACAAGGACGCGCCAGCGAGTTCCCCGCCACCGACCCACGCCCCGACTGTCGCTACTTTGCTGAGACGGGACACAATATCTGTGGCGATTTTCTCCAGGCGTGGCAGCAGCATGGACTAGACCTAGACGGGCAGCAAGGGGTAAGCGAGCAAGAAAGCCTTGCCCTCTTTGGTATGCCCATCAGCGAAGCCCACACCGAAACCCTGTCCGATGGTCAGGAATATACGGTACAATGGTTTGAACGGACACGCTTTGAATTGCACCCCGAAAACGACCCGCCTTATCGGGTCCTATTTGGGTTGTTAGGAGAGCAGATGTATACCCCGGATGCTGGTACACCACAAGCAACCGCAATCAACCCGGCGTTTAAGCAGGCACAGACCCGCTTTGCCTTTGCCTTCTTGCAAGCCCTATGCCAAGAACAAGCTGGCACACCCAAGAATACCTTTATCTCCCCAACAAGTCTTGCCTATGCACTGGCAATGACCTACAACGGCGCGGATGGGGAAACGCAACAGGCGATGGCGCAGGCGTTGCAGGTGCAGGGGATGAGCATGACGGCGGTTAATGAGGCGTTCCATGCGCTGATGCAGTCCACCCAACAGGCAGACCCTGATGTAACCTTGACTATTGCCAACGCGCTTTGGGCACGCGAGGGGGTCGCTTTTGAGCCAGACTTTCTCCAGCGCAATGAGCAATACTACCAAGCCGAGGTTGACGAACTTGATTTTGCTGACCCTGGCGCAGTGGCGACTATCAATCGTTGGGTAGACGAACAGACACAAGGCAAAATCCCAACGATTGTAGACGAACTCAAGCCAGAAACGATTATGGTGCTGATCAATGCCATCTACTTTAAGGGGGCATGGACAGAACCCTTTGACGAAGACCAGACGACTGACCAACCCTTCACCCTGCTGGATGGGAGCACCAAGCAGGTGCCAATGATGACGCAGGTTGACTCCTACCGCTACTACGAAGGCGAGGCTATGCAGGCGGTCAGTTTGCCCTATGGTGAAGAGCGACTAACTATGACTATTCTGCTGCCGTCTCAGGATTCTAGCCTGCAATCGCTTGTTCGCCAGCTTGATGCCCCCACTTGGCGGCAGTGGCTTGGCGAGATGTCCACCCAAGAAGGTCAGGTAAGCATCCCCCGTTTCAAGATGGAAGATGATCATGCGCTAGAGGATGTCCTAACCGATATGGGTATGGGGCTTGCCTTTGACTGCGAGCATGCCGATTTTTCACAGATGTATGCCAAGCCGGGCGTGTGTATCACCAGTGTGCGCCAAAAAACCTTTGTTGAGGTCAACGAAGAGGGGACAGAAGCGGCTGCAGCAACATCAGTTGAGGTAGGGTTGACCTCGGCAATGCCAAATCAGCCCTTTACGATGGTGGTAGATCGCCCCTTCTTCTTTGCCATTCACGATGACCAAACTGACGCGGTGCTCTTTATGGGCATGGTTGTTGAGCCATAGGGTAAGCTCTATGAAGGTTATCGTATGACCCAATACGCACTTGCAGAACAACCAATACTGCCCACAATGTCGCTTACCCAAGCCGGGGCTATCTGGCTGGCACGGTTGGATGCTGCTGGACTGGATACTGGCGAAGAAGATACGGATATAGACGACTTTGTAGACGAGGAGGAGGAGTTCCGGCGGGAAGACCAACGCCACCACTCCCGCCAGACTATCGCCAGCTATCAGACGGCTGTCACGCTGTTTGTCCGTTGGGTAGAGCGCAGCAACCGCTCTCGCGTGGGTGATCTGGTGTTTGAAGACCTGCTCAACTACACCCGCACCTTGCGGCGGCGCGACTATGACCTCTCTGCTCGTGCTGCCGCAAGCCGGGAGCAAGGCGATACTCACCGCCTCTCGCCGCGCACTGTGCGGAGCTATACCCGGCCGTTGCTTGGCTTTCTCTCGCTGTTGGAAACATTCAATGCCATCAGCTTTCGTACCGAAGCGGTACGCGCCGAGCTTGTGCGGTTGCTCCCGCGCACCACGGATGCCATAGCCCCCACGCCCCCCGACCTGCGCCGTCTGGTGCGCTACTATGACCGCCCGGATGGGGATGAAGACCGCACCCCCCGCTTGCGGCTTATGCGGTTACGCAATGCCGCCATGCTCCATATACTCTTTTCGTCTGGAGCGCGTATTTCGGAAATCCTCAGCATCAATGTGGGCAGCGTGTTTCGTGACCGCCGGGTGCGAAGCCGTGTGCCTATCTATGGCAAGGGTCGCCGTGAGGAAATTATCTTCCTGCGCCGCGATGCAGAACGGGCGATCCATACCTACCTGGTGGCACGAGAATACCCACCAGCAACGGAGCCGTTGTTTATTTCCTATGATAGACGCAGCGCAGGGTCACGCCTCACCCGCTCCAGTGGGTGGCGCATTGTGCGACAGGCAGCCCTTGCGGTGGCAGCCCAGATTGCGCTAGAGGGGAAGTATGACGAAGCCGAATTGTTGCGAACAACCTCCCCCCATACCTTTCGCCATTTTGTTGGCTACTACTTGCTCAATGAGGGGGCAGATTTGGCAGAGGTATCACAGATATTGCGCCATCGTAGCGTGGAAGTGACGCGCAATTTCTACGCCCGCTATCGAGATGTGCAACTCCAAGAAGTACATGATCAGTATAGCCCCGATCCAGATGATTTTTAGTCCAGTGAAGAACAGGAAAACAGGAGATAATGTTAGTTGTTTCGTTGATACTCCACGAACGGTTGCAAGTCACTATTGTAATGTTTATGTTTGCGCTTGGCATATGGGGATTGTTCAACTATTTTCGTAATCAACCCGTCACGCCAAACTTCAAGGGAGCATTGCTCATTGGGGAAATCCTCATTCTCATAGAGGCGTTTCTTGGTATTGGGGTGTTTATCTATGGGTTGCGTCCAGTACGCACCTACATACACATTCTGTATGGTATCACGGCGATGATTGCCCTACCGGGGACGTTTGCCTATACCCGCGGACGGGATGGTCGTTGGGAAGGGCTTGTCTATGCCTGTGTTTGTCTGTTCCTGGCGGGGTTGTCGCTACGGTTGCAGCAGGTGGCAACGCAGGTGTAGGGGAGTTGTTACCCCTGCTCCACGAACTGCATAAGGTCTTCTGCTAGGCTTTCCGTTGCGCTAAAGGGGCGTAGGGATTCCATTGCTGCCAGAAACCCTGGTACAGCAAACTGGCGTACTACCTCACGGCTCCGCAGCGATAGCGGCAGCAAATGGTGAAATGCCCCCATTGACAACAGCGATTCCCACTGGCGGTAGGTATCGGCAACATACCGGCTGACCTGCTGCCCGGTCCAGATTGGCGGCAACTGTGGGTCGCCGGCAATGTGTAAACATAGCCCAATGTGTGGGGTCGCATGGACGGGCAACGTGTAGCGCATCAGGTCTAGGGCTGCCTTTCCATACACATCACCAAGCCAGTGAAACCACCACCACCCATCCGGTGCCTGCACAAAGGGCGCACTGCCAAACGGGAGTCCAAGTTGGAGCGGCAATAATCGGGCGAGGTCATAGCTGAGAAACTGGCGCGAGGAGCGATACCAGCCATGTTCTTGTGGTTCATCCCCCGGTAGGGATGACACCCAAAGGGCTTCCCCATCGCACCATGACACATTGAAGGGGCGACCCTCTAGCGTGAGCGTATCGCGGTGGAGCCAGTTGGCATCTACCCGGGCAACTTCCCGTTGCGTATGTTGACTACGGATTGTCACCATATGGGCAGAGTTATTTTGGATGTTGCTATGGATGCTGAGGTCTACCTGCTTACTGGACTGCTTGTCTACCAAATCGTTGAGCCGTTCGCCTGCTCGCCACTCACCAGGTCTACCGGGGGTGAGGTAATGGGTATCTTGCAAGTGTCCAAGTAGGGCAAGGAGATCATCAGCAGTAGTAATGTTCGCAAAGGTATTGGCAAGTTGTTTGAGCCGCACCGCCCCTGTAGGGCTTTGCTTGATACTGCTAAAGATCTGTTGCACCATCACCGATAACCGCAATGGGGTTGTTGCTATGTGGTCAAGGAGCGTTGTTGGCGGCGTGGTAGTCAGTGCGCCAAAGAGGGCTTGTTCTAGCGGGGTACGGTAGCAACAGCACACATGGGTTGTCCCCTGACGGCGGTTGCCCCGCCCAATGCGCTGCAAGAACGAGGCGGGGGTGCCTGGTGGTCCTATCAGGATAACCACATCTACATTGCCTATATCTATGCCTAGCTCCAGCGTGGTACTGGCAAAGCATATGGCAACTTCTGCTTGGGCAAACTGCTGCTCGATTTCCCGGCGGCGTTCTGCTTCAATATTTGAGTAATGGACATAGACGGCTTGACCAAAGGGGGAGCGTTGGCGAACGGCAGCAGCGTAGCTCTCCACCTCAGCACGGCTATTGCAAAAGACTAGGGCTTTGCGCCAACGTCTGCTGCGAAAGGTTGCCAGGTAGGTGTGCAGTTCTGTGTTGCGGTAGGGAGAAAGGGCTATTTGGTCTACTTCCATATGGCGCGTACCGGCTACACGGATAACCTCAACCTCAACCTCAACCTCAGCCTCAACCTCAACCTCAACCTCAACCTCAGCCTCAACCTCAACCTCAACCTCAGCCGGGGCAAAGTAGCGGGTGGCGGTCTGTTCCGGGGCGTTGAGGGTAGCAGAGAGGGCAGCATACTGGAGGGGGGTATCATTTGGGGTGTCACCAATCGTCTTGGCATAGGTATGGATGTTGTGCAAACGGCACAAGATAGCGCGGAGGTGGTCGCCACGGGGGGAGCCGTCAAAGATATGGAGTTCGTCTATGATGATAGCCCGTAGCGTGGCAAAGACGCTTGCATGGCTGGCAAGCAGCGAGTCTACCGATTCTGGTGTGGTGATGAGCAGTTCGGCGGGGCGTTCTGGGCGAAAGTTGCTCAGGTCGTGGGTACGTACCGCAACAGATACCTTCAGGTAGTCTAGTGGCGTTTGTAGCCGTGCGAGCAGGTCGTTGACAAGCGCACGAGTAGGGGTGAGGTAGAGCAAACGAAGCATATGTGGCTCGCGCACCGGTGGGCAGTGACGTTCTACCAATGGGGCAATAGTCGCTTCGGTTTTGCCGCTGGCGGTGGGGGCGCAGAGGATGATGTTGTGTCCGTCAAGCAGCAGCGGGATGGTCGCTCGTTGGGCTTCGGTATAGTTGCCATGTCGCTCAAAGAAAGCAGACCAGGTGCGGGGCATACGGGCTTTGATGGTGTGGGGGTTCATGGGGATTATCCGATTATCCAATTATCCACTGATGCTGGCTTTCAGCAGGGTGAAGGTGGGGTACTGTTGTTGCCATGTCCGCAACGATTGATACAAGCGGGTGGCGACAAAATAGGCAGCTTCATATGCCAATCGCAGCGATTTCCCCAAATTTTCGGGGATAACATCTTGTGCCTTGCATGAACCAAAGAGTTCTCGCAACCCTACCGACAAAATACACACGAGATCATGCCCACAAGAAACATACCAGGGGTCGTGGGTATCGCTCTGGAGCTCTTGCATAGCGGTGTGGATGGTAGCAGGGGTGCAGGTGCGATCTTTTGCTGGGGTGCGGTCATACAGCGTTTGCACCAACCGTTGGGTATCATCAATAACCAACGTTTCTTTATCCAGTATCTTGTCATACTTTAATTCCTCAAATTTGAGATTACAAGATTCACGCAACGACACCCAACGTAGATAGCCTAGCGGTTTGCCGCAGGCAAGCAGTATTGAGCGAACATCCTTATCTTTTAGCTTGTCTTCTGAACCATACTCACGCAAGAGCTTGTCTAGCGCGGGGGACTGGATGAGCATGGTTTCTAGGTCGTGGGTGTCTGTCTGGAAAATGTGCTCGCTTGTGGGCTGGGAGTCTTCCAATGGGTCAAAGTCAGCATCCACAATCGCCACTGCACCGGTGAAATTACCGCTGTCGAGGAGACTCATCACTGCTATCACCTGCTCCTTGCCATGAGCAACGACTATCTCACATGTATCGTCCACGAAGCGAGTATAGAATTTTTTGTCGCTATTTCCCTCTACCAAAAGAAAGCATTGGGAAGCATTAGTGGGGTCTTCACGGGTCATCCGAATTTTGTTGGCAATACGTTCAGGTGGTAATTCGTTCATGCTGTAGTTTTCCCCAAACCAACGGTCAATTCCCACTTATCGCTAATGATGTCTGGAGAGTGGGTTGCCATCAGGACATCAAAATTAGACAACTTAATAATCTCTTGTAGATCGCTGAGAAATTTGCCTTGCCAAACGACATGGAGCGAGATTTCCGGCTCGTCTATCATGACAAGTGTATTTGGTTGTACCTTAAAGAGAAATTCATATAACATAACGAGTTCGTGTTGCTCGCCGGATGAGAGGTCTTGGGGTGAAAGCCTATTGCCTTGTGATGTAGTAAAGGTAAATCCCTTATCCTTACTCACCTTCATCTGTTTTTCGTGAAATAGACGGTTGATAATTCTCCTAAGCAGGTCTATTTTGCTGGCTATAGGGTCAAGCACCCCCAGTTTTTGGGCAACATCATCTACATAGATTGAAAGCACCCCACGGGTATCATCCTTAATCGTTCCATCCCGTATCTCTTCAGGAATAGCACTCATTTCTTCGGTTTTGTCTAACAAACCAGCGTCAATGAATTGTTGGCGTTTTTCTTCTAATTTACCCAACTTTTCGCGCAGTTGATAATCTTTCAACCCTGATGAACCTTGTTGTTGTTCAATTAGCCTACGAGGAAAGGAGCGATCAAGGTCTTGTGATTGGTAAGCATACTTTGCTAATTCTCTTTCAATACGAATTGCTAATTGTCGTGCATACTCCATCACCGTAGGCTTTGTAACATCATCTCTAGGGTATTCATATCTTAACCTTTCCCTTGAGGGTACCAACAACCGTTGTGTTTGGATGAAACGAATACTGACTGATTTTCGTAATGAATCCCATTCTGGAAATTCCCTTTCTGCGCCAGAATCTCCAGGGAAGAATCCTCCATAACGTGCTGCAATTTCATCTATAGATAATGTCTCACCACTTGACAGGTCTCTCCAAAGGGAAGGAGTCATTCTCCGAAGTTCAGGTATATCTTCAGCGAATTCTATAATATCTTTTCGTTCCCACTCAGGGATATGAAAAGATTGTTCAGTATCCATCCCAGGTATACAGAAGTGTACAATTGCTGTTTTTCTTTTGGCTTTGTTGGATTCAGCTTGTTTCAACCAAACAACACTCCCATCTTCCAATTCAACATGGAACTTTTGAAATGGGATAGTTGTGAATTTTTGGTAGGATGAATTGAAAAGATCATTGAGCATCGTCATGATGATGGTCTTGCCATACCCGTTGGGACCGTGGATGATGGTAATGCGTTCATCCATGTTGAGGGGGATAACGTGGTCAAATACCCCAAACAACCCGGTAACAGTAATTTGCTTAATTCTTCGCTTTTCGCTCATAAGAAACCCGCTTTCTTTGCCTATTTGCCCTTTTGTCGACCCTCCCCCCTTGCCCCTTACAAGGGTAGGTCAGGTTGTAGAGACGTTGCATGCAACGTTAGCCCCCCCTATCCCTAGCCTTTTCCCCCTGGGGGAAAAAGGGAACCGGGCAGGGGGGGGGTAGGGAACATGCCCCCTTGCTATTCAGCACTACCCCGGTAAGCTCGCCCCCGACCCCTACACCTTCAACCCCTGCCGCAGCTCCTCGACCAGCGTTTCAGCATCATACGCCGTATGCAAGAACAGCAAATCGTAGATTACCACCGAGACACGGATAACCTCGCGCAGGTTGATGCGATGTTGCCCCAACGCCTGCGCCAACATACCCGGCACC
>CAZLKK010000022.1:0-12372 GCA_964559995.1 uncultured Chloroflexaceae bacterium | reverse complement strand
ACAGCTGAATATCGCGCTCAATGAAACGGTCATCTAGTCGTACAATTTGCGAGGGAGCCAGCCAATCTTGCACTGGCAACTTGCTTTCGCTCTCTGTCAGGGCAAAGAGGAAAAAGAGATTGGGGGAATCGGAAAAGGCTACTGTATACAGCGCGTTGCGATGAGTCGGTATCTCGCCAGGATTGATACAACTATTGTTGGTGCCGGGTATGGCTGCATAGATCATCGCCTTGAAAAAGGAGTCTGCCCTGTCGCGCTGGCGAGCACGCAAAAGCGAATAGTGCTCCGACTCATCGAGCAACACTGACAACCCACTATACCCCACCAACGTTGCCAGCACACTGATAGCACTGAGCATATAACTATACTGGCGGGCTACCTCGCCGGTCTTATACAAGTGCGGTGGCTTCTTTATACATGAGCGCATCTCTTTTGTTGGCTTCACCTGCCCACTTATCCACAGCACCATATCATCATATGCCAGTTGATTGCTGCACTCTTCCATTGCCAATAACGCCCGTGCTAGTGGACACCTGTCAGCATCCGGGGCTTGCTGGACAAACGATTGCACCATGCCCGGTGTGTCTAGGGCTTTTTTGAGCAGGGGAGCAAGCCCACGCTCATCGTTATCTGGATAGTGAAGCGACTGAATCAACGCCTGGTATATATCGTGCGGTCTGCCAGGGGGGATTTCTACCAAGTCCAGACTAGCAGTAGCGACCAGGAAATTCTCGCGCAAGCTGCGCCGTGCTGCCAGTTCGATGAAGTGACTCTTGCCAAAGCCATAGTCGCCAATAACCGCCGTCACCTCGCCGCCACGCTCACGGCTCCGGGTCAACGCCCGTTCCAAGCTCACCCGCTCTGCTTCTAGCCCAATCGTGAGCGTCTCAACGTCTTGGACTGGGACGATGCCCAATCGTAGGGCTTCAAGCGTCTGGCGAGCGCGAAACTGGTCGGTTTCGAGCACCATCTCGTGTGGCTGAAAGCTAGGCGCAGGTTTGGCTGGAGCTTGTTGCTGCTGCCAGTCTGCTACCGACTCGTCAGTGAACTCGTGGGCAGGCAGGCGAAATCGCCGCCCAGAGTCAAACTGGACCTCCCACTCAAACCCTCCCATATAGGTTTTGAGTAGCGTACCGGTTCCTAATTGTGGATGGATTACTGGTTGTTCCGTCATAGTTTTCTGTTAATAGGGGCGTTGTTGGGTATCAGCCAACGCCATGAGGCTATCGCTTTGCCCACGAATACAAGCGGCGGCATACTCGGTATTGATGACCTGCTGACCTTCCATCTTTTGGCGGTACCATTCTGTCACTAGGGCTTTGATAAAGAGGCGGCGATGGCTGATGGCAAGGTAGGATGTGCGGGCAGCATCGGACAGGATGGCAATATTTTGGGCTTGGGTATCCCGATCTAGTTTGCAATCATAGGCTAATTCAAAGATAGGCAACAACCGCGAGCCTATCTGGGTTAGCAGTTCTTCATCGGGAATGTCCAGCGTATTCAGGTCTATTTGTGGACTAAATGGATTGGAGCGCGAGAAGTACGTTGGGGTTTGAACGCGCTGTTGCAGGGCAGGGTACTTTGGCACGACATCGTGGATAAATGCCGGTGGTACCGCGTACATAAAGAGCGTCCCCGGCAAATCTTCACGACAGCGGTCTATCACTTCACGCAGGTTGTCGGTGGCTACCTTTTCCGACCTACCCCCCACGCTCAACATTCTGTCGCCTTCATCAAAGAGCAACACGAGACCGGTATAGCCCAATGCCCGTACTGTCTGGCAGAGTGACCGCAGCATCTTAAACGCATTATTCTTGTTGATCTTCTCGGTCACACCGATAGAACGCAGGTCACGCATATCATCTGTGCTCACGTCCTCGCCGTGCAACCAACGCTCTAGCGACTCTAACCGTAGCTCCTGTCCCCGCATCAACGCATGGAAATAGCCCTGGATGGCTTTGTGATAGCTGAGGCTGTCTACGGGTGTGGTAGACAACGTTTGCAGCATAGCGCGAACGTCTGGTATTTCAGCGACACCGGGGTCTTGTAGGTCAATGCCCTGAGCACCAGCAAGCCGGCGCAGTGTCCCTTCCAGAAAGCGGCTCAACCCGCGCTCATCTTCACTGAGATTGCCTAGTTCATGCCAAATGATAGACGATGCCACTGCACCATAGACGCGCCGCTGGTCATCATAGGGGCTTTCCTTTGGGCTAAGGTCAACCTTGCTCACGGCGAAATTGCGCTCCCAAGCGCGGTCACGGATACAGTAGAGAAAGTGGGATTTACCGCTCCCGTAATCCCCCACGACCATCTTAAAGACTGCGCCACCATCTGCAAGATATGATCCCAGGTAGTGGGTATCTATGGCATTAAGCAGGGTTTCATTCCCCACATTGTAGTAGCTAACCCCTTTGGACAGGGGGGTACCTGACTGCCCCAAGACATCTATAATTTGACGGGCTAGGCGTGGTTCTGGCAACATGGACACTATCTCCTCTACTTGCTCTTGAACTCTATATCGCCGATGTACACCCCTTCGTGGGATGCATTGCCTGTGACGATCCAGACACTCTTGACGGTACTCTCGGCTTGGGCTTTGGTAGCAGTGTGGGCATCTACCATCATCCCCTCATGCACCACCTGCTGGTTGAGCGCAAATTCACAGAAATCATAGGCAAATTGTGCTCGCGTGTAGTCACGAAAACTGCTTTTGCCAGGCTCGCTGCGGAAGGTGCGGGGTTGGCGTAAGATCGTCATTTCCAGGTAGCACTCTACAATGTTTGCGCGTTGGCTATTGGAGTCCCGCTTGCGGCGCACATTGTTCCACGCTTCATAGAATTGTGCTATCCAGCGAGCAGCATCTTCCTGCCGTCCCATTACGGCTTTGACTTCGCTTTGATAGGCTTTGATAACTGCATCCACACTGAGCGGCACACGCCGTTTGGTAATATCTTTGCCATAGCTCATGGTCGCCTTGCGGGTGACAAAGTTTGCCAGCACTTCAAAGCGTCCAATCTCAAAGCGTGGTGGTCGTCCGCCTATGGTGATACCAAGCTTTGCCAGCGAATCACGCAATGCGCTCCCAAAGATATTGCCAAGCTCACGCTGCGCCTGTTGGAGTTCCTGGTCAAGTTGGGGCAACATAGCAGTCAGGGCAGCATCGTCAAGGGTGGACTTTTGCAACGCCTGCAATGCATGGTCCAAGCGAATAACATCTACTGTGCTGCCAGTGAGGGCAGTAACGGCATCTTTGAGGGCTGTTTCCACAGCGGTAAAGGCTTTTATTTCGCGGCGTAGTTCTGGGATGAGGGGGTCTATAGTCGTTTCTTTGATCTGGAGGTCTGCAAAGGTTTGGCGAGTCTGGTCAAGGGTAGCAGTGGCTATGGTACTCTCGCTGTTGGGGTAGGCTTCCAACATACGGGTTGCTTTGGTTAGACTGCTTGTGACACTTTTGAGCGCAGCCATGAGGTTGTTGGATGTGCGCTTCTGTTGGTTGTAGCGGGCGCGTAGTTCGTCAATCGTTTGTATCAGGTTCTCGTTGGACATGTTGGACATTCAGGTCCTCTCTACTGGTGTTTTACGTCTTGTTGGTAGTCTATTATACCAGCGTCTGCCTGTCTGTTCAAGGGTTTAGCCAGCCCATCCCACGCTTTCAAGGGTAGGTTAGGTTGTGGAATCTTGCATGCAACGGCTCTGCCCCCCCCATCCCCTCGCCTCGCGTCCCACTACGCGGGAGAAACCGATCCGTAGGGGCGCACGGCGGTGCGCCCAATGTTCGGCTCCCCCCTCGCCCTCTAGGAGCGGGGGCAGGTGGAGCGGGGCAAGGGCTAGACGGTTTTTGTTGGGCAACATTGCTATAACAAAAGGAAAATCTATACTATGCTATCATACCCATTCCCCCCGGCATCCTTAGTGCTGAATATCTGCTACAATAAGAATGAGAAACGTCTAGGTACCTACGATAAAGATACCTGTTACGACAAACCAGAAAGGAAAGACTACGTATGAAATCAATAGCACGATATACCCTCTTGTTGCTTTTGCTGCTGATCCTAGCAGCATGTGGAGGGCAAATACCCGCAAATATGACCGTGGTCAAGTCTACTGCATCCCCCGTACCAACAGAGGCGGAGGCTACCGATACCCCCGTAGCGGAGGCAGAAGCTACCAATACGCCTGTCCCAATGGATGAAACCCTAGTACCCACAGCAACAGACAGTGAAGGTGAACCGTCGACAACAGGCGATGAAGAAGCATCGCCAACCCCAACCTATACGCCACTACCTGAACGGTCTTCTGAAGAAGCCTATGCCGCAGTAGTTGCCTTAGAAACTTCACTCCAAGAGATTTACGAGCAGGTTAATCCTTCTGTGGTCAACATTCAAGTCATGATGAAAGAAGAGCATTTTCAAGGCTTTTTTGCGCCAAAAGATGATGAAGAATCCTTCAGCTATGCCAATGGGTCTGGCTTTATTTGGGACGAAGAGGGACATATCGTCACCAATAGCCATGTTGTCGCAGATGTAGACCGCATTATCGTCACCTTTGCCGATGGGCACACCGTAGATGCCGAATTGGTAGGCGAAGATACCGACAGCGATCTTGCCGTTATCAAAGTAGATGTCCCCCAAGCCCTGCTGCGTCCTATAGCAGTGCGCGACTCGACAGATGTAGAGGTGGGCGAGATGGCTATTGCCATTGGCAACCCATTTGGCTTAGAAGGTACCATGACCGTTGGTTTCATTAGTGCGCTAGGGCGATCTATCCCCGTCTTTTCGCAAAAGCTCGATGCCTACTACTCTATCCCAGATATTATCCAGTCTGATGCGCCCATCAACCCCGGCAATTCAGGCGGAGTATTGGTAGACAACCAGGGACGGCTAATCGGGGTTACATCTGCCATCCAGTCGCCTGTCCGGGCTTCCGCTGGTATCGGCTTTTCTGTCCCCTCAGCCATTGTAAACCAGGTTGTCCCCGTACTCATAGACAAAGGGATGTTTGAGCACCCGTGGCTTGGCGTGAGTGGCACAACCCTGACTCCAGACATTGCCCGTGAGATGGGGCTAGACCTAACCGTGCGTGGCGCACTGGTGATAGAGGTCATCAGCGACGGACCTAGCGACAAAGCCGGCTTAATGGGCAGTGGGCGTGAGGTGAGCATTGATGGGCAAGATCGGCGCATTGGCGGCGATGTCATTATCGCCTTTGATGGTCGCCCGGTAGAAAAATTTGAGGATATAGTCGCCTATCTCGCCCGCTATACCAACGTAGGTGATACCGTCACCTTGACCATCTTGCGTGATGGCGAGGAACAGACGATAGACGTTGAGCTTGGGCTACGCCCCTCAAGCCGTGCTATGCAGGAGGAAGAAGAGGATACTATCCCCACCCCAGAACCAGTGAGCGTTTGGCTAGGGATAGACGGGCAGACCCTCACTGCAGACCTTGCTAGTGCTATGAACCTGCCCCGCAGCCAAGCGGGGGTGCTCATTTCCTCGGTGGAGAATGGCAGCCCGGCAGCAACAGCAAACCTACGGGGGAGTTTCAAGAGCATACAGATTGATGGGGAAACCATACGCATTGGGGGCGATGTGCTGATTGCAGCAGATGACACCCCCCTTGATTCGGTTGAGGACCTAGAAGATGTGCTCACCGATGCCGATCCAGACCAGGAAATAACCTTTACGATACTTCGCAATGGTGATGAGCAAGAAGTGCTTGTTACCTTGCAAGCAACAGAAAGAAAGTAAAAGACGATGGTGAAAACCCTCGTTGTACCAGGTAATCTCGATTCGCTGTCAGATATTGGAGCATTTGTCTTGCAAGAGACCCATGCATCTGGTATTCCCAAGAAAGCTGCCTATAAACTCCGACTGGCAGTAGATGAGATAGCAACCAATATCATTCTGCATGGGTATACTCCATCAGGGATACAAGCAGACCTCTACCTCTACGCAATGACAGATGCTCTTGCGCTGTATATTGCCCTGATGGACTTTGCCCCACCATTTGACCCCTATTCGATCAAACCACCGACAAATATGGATATGGCACTAGATGAACGGGACGAAGGGGGGCTAGGGATATGGCTTGCGCTCAACCAAATAGATGGGGTTCGCTATCACTATGTTGATAGGCACAATATCAATATTTTACAGATCAACCGTCCACTTTTGCTAGAGAGATCATCGTTATGACCACTATTTTGATTATTGACACCAACCAATCCCGTATTGCTACGCTAACGCAATACTGCACGACTAGGCAATATACTGCTCCGGTTGTGTCAACCAGCGACCAAGCCCTAGCTTATCTCAAAACCCAGCCGGTAGACCTTATCCTCCTTGCCAGTGATCTGCCCGATAATCATAGCGAGACCTTGCTTGAGCAACTTGCTACCAACGATATGACCCCCAGACCATCGGTTATTCTCTTAACCAATACCCAACTGCACCAAGAGGTATACCGCTACCTTGAGCGTGGCGTAAGCGACTATCTCGATATGCCCCTTCACCCATCGCTGTTGGCATCACGTATGCAAGCAGTGCTAGTCCATGGGCAACTGGATGTCAAGACGCAAGAACAAGCCGTACAACAAGAAGAACACCAAGCCCTAGAGCGGGATGTGCTGATCGCCCGCCGTATCCAGATAAGTCTGCTCCCCAAAGAGCTGCCCCAACCGACAGGGTGGGAAATAGCCGCGGAGTTTCACCCCGCCCGTGAGGTTGCTGGTGATTTCTACGATGCCTTTATGCTAACGCAGAATCGCCGGGTGGGGGTGGTGATAGCCGATGTCTGCGACAAGGGGGTAGGGTCTGCCCTGTTTATGGCACTCTCGCGCAGTCTACTGCGAGCATTTGCCCAACAGCACTATTCCATAAGTAGCTGGACAGATGTGCTCGCGGGGGATGCCCCCTTTTCTCCCCGTGGGAGTGGGGGAAGGCAATCGCTGCCGTCTATCGGGGCAGCCTCGCTCAAAAATGCTATGGTGATGACTAATGATTACATCATTAACACGCACACCGATATGAATATGTTTGTGACGCTCTTTTTTGGGGTGCTTGACCCGACCACTGGAACACTGCTCTATATCAATGGCGGACATGAGTCGCCGATGATTATTGGTGATGGGACCATTAAGGCAGAATTGGAACCAACAGGTCCCGCAGTAGGTATCTTCCCCGATGCCGACTTCACCATTGGGCAGGCACAGCTTGACCCGAACGATGTGCTCTTTTGCTACACGGATGGGGTGACAGATGCCCGTAGCCCATCACGGGCGTTTTTTGGCAGAGCGGGTATGGAGCACATCTTGCTGAAACAGCCTATTGCCTCGGCAAGGGGGTTGCTGGAGCAGATGGAAGCCGATTTGCACGCGCATATTAACACGGCAGACCAGTTTGACGACATCACCATGCTGGCAGTGCGGCGTGTGCCGGTGTAGGGACAACAACCCGCTCCCCCCTTGCCCCTGCTCCCATTCCAGGGCGAGGGGGAGCCGCCACACCCTGAAAATTATTTGCTTTTTTTCCAGAACTATGCTACACTCACATCCTGAATAGCTTGACGAAATCTATCTTTCTTCCACCACGTCCGTGGATAGTACCGGCATAGTAGCCATAATAATAGACGAAAACCAGAAGCGGCAATGAACCGAACCGCTAACTTATAGGAACTATATCGTTTTTGGTACGGATACATGAGCGTCGTTTTCAATGTAGCCCTTTTCCTAGTGGGTTGCGTGGCTACTACAAAGTAGCACCAGAGAACAACACCAACCCTGTTCATAACAACCCAACGGAAAAGCTACCATTTTTAGGATGAGGTACACTGCTCCATGATAGAGCCAAAATCGCATGTTACCATGTCTCCATGGCAAAAAGAGTTGGATACCTTGCAGAAACGGGCAAGATACCAACGGCAAAAGCAGAGACAGTTTAATCAGTTTGTACAGGGTATTCGTGACTTTGTAACATCTTTCTTCTCTTCGCCCGTCCGAGCACTCCATCGACTCCCTGCCCGCTACATCCTCCACGCCCTTGTCGCGCTAGTAGTCCCGTTGGCACTTGGCTTGAGCTACCTGCCGACCATACCGGCTGCATCTCCCACAACATCACAGCAACAAGCCTTTGCAGATATGCCAACCGCGCTTGGCCCACTTTCTCTTGGCGAGGAGCAGTACGCAGGACAACGCATAGGAGACCCCCCCTTACCAGAAACAGACGCATTACCTATGCCCGTTTCTATGGCATCACGTCGTGAAATCCTTGCTCCACTCGTTGTCCATTCCAATATTGCCTATGAACAGGTCCGTATTCGCAATGGCCCCGGTCTTGACTATGATAGCGTTGGGACACTCACCGAGGGAACATCTGTTGAGGTAGTCGGGAGATATGGTGAATGGCTCCAAGTTCGCCGCAGCAAAAATGGCTCTATCTACTGGGTGGCAGGCGAACTGTTGGATATACCCGAAGCCTCTATCTATACGCTAGGGGAAATTCCATCCGAGGACATCCCCCCGCCGCCGCCGCCAAAAGTCGGCAGTGTACTCGAACCCAATCTCAACCTACGCGATGGTCCTGGCACAAACTATGTCAGCATGGAATCCCTTGACGCTGGCACGACTTTTTCCCTGATTGAACAGTATCAAGGATGGATGCACGTTGCATCAAATAGCTATGATGGTTGGGTAAAGACAGAGTTTCTCGACATTGGTGAGGGTATTCTCCACCGGGTACCAGAAACAGAATATATCCCAGACCCCAATCCATCGATGATTGGTTCTATCCTTGATGATATGGTCAATCTGCGCGAAGGTCCCGGCAAAGTGTACCATAGCGTGGGGAATGTCAACGCCGGTGTGGTAGCAGATATTCTTGCTCAACATGGCGATTGGTACAAGGTCCAGTTGAGCGATGGGACAATTGCCTGGGTCTTTAGCGATCTCATTTCTATGTCACCAATGGTCAAACGCCGTATCCCTTACACAAACGATATACCCCCCGAACCTGCCCCTGTGGTCCAGGCAGTAGCTAGAACCACTTCAAGCAGCAGCAGTGGCGGCGGTGGCGGCGGTGGCGGTGGCGGCTATGTTGCCAACAACTATGCAGTCAATATCCCTGTTAGTGGTGATGTTGCCAGCTATGCGACCCAGTTTATTGGCTACCCATATGTGTATGGTGGGGCAAGCCCAGGCTCTGGGTTTGATTGTAGCGGATTGGTCCAGTACGTTTACCGACAGTATGGGGTGTACCTCCCCCGTGTTGCTGCCTCGCAATATAGCACCGCGTATGGCGCAGCAGTGGGCAGTATGAATAACCTCGCCCCCGGTGATTTAATGTTCTTTGCGGGGACAGCCGGTCCCGGCATCTCCCACGTTTCCATCTACATTGGTGGTGGGCAGATGGTGCATGCGATGACCCCTGGCTTAGGGGTTGGGGTTTCTAATATTTGGGAAGGGTATTGGGTAGGGCACTATTACGGTGCTATCCGACCTTATCGCTAAATTTTATGGTTGTATGGGTCTTGTCGTATTGTCGTTGTTCGTTTTTTGAGCAGTTAGCAATGGGTTTTCCACAGAAAGCTCTTTGCTAACTGCTTCTAGGTTTAAATGAGAGTAATAATCTATGAAAGCCTTAGTATTGAGTGGTGGCAAAGGCACCCGTTTGCGTCCGATAACCTATACCAGCGCAAAACAGCTTGTCCCTGTGGCAAATAAGCCGGTGTTATTCCGGGTGATAGATGAAATTTACCAAGCTGGTATTCGTGATGTTGGTATTGTCGTTGGAGATACTGCTGCAGAGATACGCAGTGCCGTGGGAAATGGGGGGCGATGGGGCATTAATGTAACCTATATTCCCCAAGATCAGCCGCTTGGTCTAGCCCATGCGGTCAAAATTAGCCGCGATTTTCTCGGTGATGACCAGTTTGTGATGTTCCTGGGCGACAATTGTATCCAGGGAGGCATTGAAAAACTCATCAAACAGTTTGAGCAAAGCGACAATAATTCGCAAATTGTGCTCAAGCCAGTGAGCAACCCAGAGCAATTTGGAGTGGCAGAAATTGATGAAAATGGGCAAATTTTGCGTCTCGTTGAGAAACCGCGTGAGCCGCGCAGTAATCTGGCTCTTGTGGGCATTTATATGTTTGACCACCACATCTGGCAGGCAATAGATTCTATTACCCCTTCGTTTCGTGGTGAGCTAGAAATCACTGACGCTATTCAAGCCTTGATTACCCAGGGGTACAAGGTTTTCCCCTATATCCACGAGGGTTGGTGGATAGATACGGGCAAAAAAGGGGATATGCTAGAGGCAAATCGTCTGGTGCTTGAAGAGCTAGAACCGCTGATTGAGGGGTATATAGACCGAGATTCTACCCTAGTGGGCAAGGTGATTGTGGAGCGTGGGGCAGAGATTATCAATAGTACGGTGCGTGGCCCTGCGATTATTGGGGAGCATACTCGGGTGATCAATTCCTATGTAGGACCTTTTACCTCTATCTATCATCATTGCGTTATTGAAGAGAGCGAGATTGAGCATAGTATTGTGATGGAACACTGTACTATAAAAGATTTGCCGCATCGCTTGGAAGATAGTCTCATAGGACGCAACGTGGAGGTGGGGCGAAGCCCACTCAAGCCCAAAGCCTACCGGCTAATGTTAGGTGATAATAGCTCTGTAGGGGTGCTGTAGGGCTATGCTGTAGCATCTTGCCCGGAAATCCTGTCCGGTAGTATCTGTGTGCATCTATGGTCATCTATGGTTAAACCTTGCCCGGAATTGGCATGACCTACCCTTGTAAGCCCCCTGCCCCCTCGTCCTTTATGGGAGCGGGGGCAGGGGGAGAGGGTTGTTTGCCCCCCTTCCCCCACCGCGGGGAGAAGGGGGAATCGGTTGAAATATCCCCCTACTGTTGGTTGCGCTTCTCCTGAAGGCTCTGTATAGCCCACCCCCCCTCGTGCATAGAGCGTATCGCCTGCACCAACGCCGCTGCGCCAGAGAGGGTCGTTATGCAGGGGATGCCATAGTTGAGCGCAGTACGCCGTATCTTCAACTCGTCAAAGTAGCTCGCCTTGCCAAGCGGTGTATTGATCACAAAGGCAATTTCGCCATTCTTGATATAGTCTATACTATTAGGTCTCCCCTCGTTGATCTTATAGATAGTTGATACGGTGAGACCCGTTGCCTGCAATGCTGCTGCCGTCCCCGTTGTGGCAAACAACTTGAAGCCAAGATTTGCCAAATCACGGGCTATGGGGATGAGAGTCGTCTTGTCGTTGTCGTTGACGCTCAAGAAAGCGTTGCCTTCCATTGGCACCTTGTGCCGACAGCCAAGCTGCCCTTTGGCAAAGGCTTCCCCAAAGGTACGCCCGCTGCCCATTGCCTCACCCGTTGAGCGCATCTCTGGACCAAGCGTAATGTCTACCCCAGGGAACCGTTCCCACGGAAGGATAACCTCTTTGACGTGATAGTTGAAGGGGGGAGTATTGGCAATGATCTGGTGATAGTCAGGGATCTGTGCTAGATCAGGGAGCAATTGGGGGTCTATCACCTGCCCCGACTTGCCAGCGACTACCTGCACCGCCACCTGCGCCCAGGGAATACCCGTAGCTTTGGCAACAAATGGCACCGTGCGGCTTGCACGGGGGTTGACTTCTAGCACATAGACAACATCATTTTTCATCGCATACTGAATGTTAATGAGACCAACCACGCCAAGCTCACGGGCTAACCGTATGGTGTAGTCGCGCATCGTCTCGATGTGGTGGGGGGCGACCATGTAGGGGGGGATCACACAGGCACTATCGCCGCTATGCACCCCCGCAAGCTCTATCTGTTCCATCACGCCGGCTATGATGACATGCTCGCCATCGCTTACCGCATCTACGTCTATCTCAAAAGCATCTTCCAGGAAGCGGTCTATGAGCACCGGGTGCTCTGGGGAAGCATCTACCGCCTCGCGCATATACCGCTCAAGGCTAGGGTCATCATAGACGATAGCCATAGCTCGTCCGCCAAGCACATAGGATGGTCGCACGACCACGGGATAACCAATGCGCCGGGCTACCTTGTGGGCTTCGTCCCATGAAGACGCGCTGCCATGCTCTGGGGCGGGGATGTTGAGTTTTGCCAACAACGCCCCAAAGCGGTCACGGTCCTCGGCGAGGTCTATCGCTTCGGGGGATGTTCCCCAAATAGGCACCCCCTGCGCTTCCAACGCCCGTGCCAGTTTGAGCGGCGTTTGCCCCCCAAACTGAATAATCACCCCGGACGGCTGTTCCAACTCTACAATATTGAGCACATCTTCTAGCGTGAGTGGCTCAAAGTAGAGACGGTCAGACGTGTCATAGTCGGTAGACACGGTTTCCGG